>CACAZM010000001.1 GCA_902536935.1 uncultured Bacteroidota bacterium
GATCAATTGAACTACATGCAGAAACCGCATGTGGAGTTTCAGTACCGCACAAAGAGGTCCCCACATTTCTTGCTAAAATTATCTGAGCACCATCAAGATATGGATCTAAAGAATCAGGACCTTCTCCTCCCCCAGTTGCATAATGCATCAATGTTTGTGAATTAATGTTGTGTCCAAAACCCATGGCGTGACCAAGTTCATGTTTTGAGGTTGTATTAAAATCAATTTGATTAGAACTGACATTATCATAACCGAAGTTTTGGTTTTGATTAAATATGATATCAACATCTCTCCATGTCCATTGAAGTCCGTCTGAAGAGTTACAGCCAATGAAATAAGAATACGTTGTAGCAACTGCACCAGTCAAACCAAAACTTACTACGTTAATGTAGTCAAGGCTATATTCATCTATTTCGGTAAGCTCTTCAGAAATCTCAAAATTAATACCTGTAGTACATCTCCAGTCAATCAAAGTGTCTTCAAAAATATCCATGGCCTGAGTATTGTTATAGAAGTCACTATTTATAGACCATAGGTATTTACCTTCTAAAATATGAGAAGACGGTTCTCCATTAACTGTAAAACTACCTGCGTGATAAATTGGATATGCAATTTCATCATCAGCAGATCCTGAGCTAGAATAATTTATATTATTTATACTTACTGGTATTACAATAGTCTCAGTGGTTTCAAAAGTAGAATTATCAGCAAATGACAACCTAATTGAACCACTCCCGCTATCTGAAGGAACTTGGACCTTAATTTCGGTGTCAGACCAGGACATTACCTGGGTCTTTAGACAACGAACCCAACCTGATCCGCCTTGATCAGCATCTCTGAAAGACACATAACCAGAATTGGCGCCAGAAGTAAAATCACCAAATCCAGAACCAGAGATTGTAAGAATTTCAGAATTCCCAGCTGTTATAGTTGTTGGTGATATACTTGATATAACCACATTTTCAGCAGTTTGGCTCTGAGAAAAAAAATCAATTTCTAGAGAACCATCTACATAAATTGGCTTTTTTTTTGAAAGGTTTTTTATGGATTTCTCAAAACTCTGCCTAGTCATAACTTGGTTTAGAGGTAATTGAACATGATTATGAAAAGAGTCAAAATCAAAATACCCTACAAGACCACTTGATAAAACAAAAAGATTGTCATTGAAATCAAAGTCTTTAAGCTTAATTTCTTCAACCTTTTTAAGCATAAAATATCCGGTAGCATTTTTGGCAATATCTATTGATGGCTTAACAATTAAACCTTCAAAACCTACATTACCACCTTCAGTTAAAACATAAATGTGTTTACTAATATTTCCCTTAAATGATTTTGCCACTTTGACTTTATGGACAGTATAAATCATTTTTCTTTCATTGTCCCAATAACCATCTTTAGCTAACACTTGACCATTGACAACAACAGATGAGGACTTAAAAACTGTTTCTAAGTTTAAGGGATTTTCGGTGGCTTGAGAGAACAATAAACTAGAAGCCAGAATCAAAACCAGATGGAATTTTTTCATAAAACAATATAACCCTTAAATATACAAAAAAGATTGATTTTTAATATTTTTGATTATGGAGAACAAAAAAATAATCTTTGGTCGTCAAGCAATACTTGAAGCTATTAAAAACTCAATTACTGTTAGTAAAGTATTCATCCAAAAAAGTATTAATCGAAAAACATCTGAAAAATTAATTCCATTATTGGAAAAGAATAAAATTCCCTTTTCATATGTACCAGTTCAAAAACTAAACAAACTAACTCCTCACAACCATCAAGGGATAGTTGCACAAATAATCGATATTAAATTTTATGCTATTGAAGATCTTTTAGAGAATCATCAAAATAATAGTTTATTTGTACTTTTAGATGGGGTTACAGATACAAGAAATATGGGAGCAATTATCCGTTCAGCTGCGGCTGTAAAAGCGACAGCTGTTGTGATTCCAACAAATGGATCTGCGCAAATCACTGGAGAGACAATTAAAACTTCTGCTGGAGGAGCTTTTCAAATTCCCATATGTAGAGTAAATCATCTTAAAGATGCAATATACTTGTTACAGTCCTACGATATTAAATCAATAGTAGCTGATGAAAAGGCAGAACAGAATATTTTTGACATAGACCTAACAAACACTGTAGCGATTGTAATGGGAGCTGAGGATAAAGGTGTTTCACATGGAGTAAGAAAACTATGTTCAAATAGTGCCAAACTTCCCATTCTAGGTAATATGGATTCCTATAATGTATCAGTAGCTGCTGGGATATTTCTCTATGAAGCAATCAGACAGCGTCTAAAAACCTAAAGAACATCAAGTAATTTCTCTAAATCATTTATCATCACACAATCATTGTGTAGAGTCTCCCCTGCCGCTGCAAAATGAATGGCATGCATTCCTACTTGCAATGCGCCAATTATATCTGCCTCATGACTATCTCCAATCATAACAGCACTAGATGGATCGCAGTTTGCATCGGCTATTGCCTTTTTAAAAATTAACGGGTTTGGTTTTTTAACCCCAACAGATTCTGAGTCTGTCACTGTATCAAAGTAAGGAGATAGTCCCGAATTTCTCATTTTAAAACTCTGGACTTCACGAAATCCATTTGTAATAATATGTAAGTTATACCTTTGTTTAAGTTTTTTTAGCACTTTAATTGTCCCCGGAAAAAGATGATTGTGCTCAGGAAGGTTTTGTATGTAGGCGTCGGCTAAAGTATAAACCATTTCGTCGTCAATAGAAAATTGTAAGCGATCAAAAGTGTCTTTGATGCGGCGGTAGCGAAGTGTTTCTTTGTCGATACGTTGTTCCCTAAAAGCTTTCCAATATTCCAAATTTAGTGGCACATAAATATTCAGAAAATCAGCTAATGTTACTGGAATATTATATTCTCCTAACAACTGCTCAAAAGTGAGCGCAGAGTTTTTTTCAAAATCCCAAAGGGTATGGTCTAAGTCAAAAAAAAGATCGGAGATGGTTTTATACATAATAGCTTTCCAAAAATTCGTTAAACATTCTCTTCCAAGACTTATTTTTTATCCTTTCGTCCATGATAGTGTTGGTCAGCACCAAGGTTAGTGGAGTACCATATTCCTTATTGTATGTTTTACATTGCTCTAAAAGCCGTCTAGCTTTACGAGGAAATCGTTTCGCCCGAAGTATAGCCTCATGAGCTACAACAGGATGAATAAATAAATTTGAACGATGCTCTTTGCTGAGGTTATAAAACTGAAAAGGAAAACCCGTACCTGCCCGATAGCCAAGATAATCTACAAACTGTAGTGAGTAATCATTGACAAATCCCAGTTTTGTAAAATGATCGTAGGTTGTTGGAAAGCGAAGTCTTATTAAATGTTGTCGTATATCTATCAAAGGATGATGAATAATTTCACTGAATCGATTGACTTCAATCTGAAGCAATTGGGGCTGATCAGTGGATTGATATGACGCTAAAAGGGATGTTGGCATATAGTCCGCTACTTCCTTGATTCTTTTAAGAAATCGATGCTTAAAAATCGAAATGTTTCTGTCATTTGCACTCGGGCGAGCAAACAGAAACATCACTTTAGTTGGAATTTTATAATTTTTATGTAAATCAATCCATGAGTTGTAAATATCAAATGGATCTGGTTTGAATGATAGCCTAACTGCAAAGCGTTCAAAGAGTTTAACAAAACGAAAGTTAAAAATATCAAATACACTTTCAACTGTAGTTCGAAGCATACTTTTTGATTTGTAGGCAAAAGCTTCTGGAACCTCAAGTATTGTTTGAAGTCTTAATTTAGGTGGGTTGATCAGAATTTCTGGAAAAAACTCGGAGAAACAATCCAAAAATTGTTTTGCCCACATATCAACAACTGGTTTGTTTGCAAACTTATGTTTTCCAGCTAAAGATCCATTTGTATAAAATCGATTCATATCATCCTTCAAGTGTGGAATATGTTCTTCGTAGCGAGATAACATGTAGAAGGTAGCAGCAAAAATGTCATATGGGATAGAGCTCTCCTGATCACATGGAAAGAAGATAGGGGTTGTTTTCCAACGACTAATTTTAATATCATGTTCCCTTACCCCCTGCTCAAATAATAAAGAGTTGGCTTGGATAAAAAACTCGTTACTCAGCTTATGATTTGTATATGAAAACTTTGGGCCATTATGGGCAATAAACGTTTCCAACACACTGGTGATTTGAATTGGATTTGCCGTGTAAGTCTCAAAAAAATGTGTGAAAACATAGCGAATTCGAGCATTCACTTGATGTGTATAAATTAGTATCATTTACAACTTAACTTTAATAACAAAGCTAAAATAAATGTTTCTGTAATTACAAAGTGATTAGAAAACATGTGTAAAGATTTTTTGCAGATTTAAAAAATTTTTTGTTCAGAGAATAGTCCGACTAATTATATACAGGTTTATCCAAAAGATGTTTGTTTGGTATGTCATTTCGTGATTGAAATGACCAATAATTATGTGAAAAAAAATAGAACTTTTAGAGGAAAATGAAAAAATCGCTGTTAATCGATCAAAGTTTTGAAATCAAGACCTCCAAAATGTCCCGAACTCATCATTAATACAATTGATGCGGGTTGTTGTTGAAGCCAGTCAGAGAGAGTTTCTTTGTCGTAGAAAACATTTAGTGAACGATGAAAAAAGGCATTGCGGATTGTTTCCTCATCAAGCGAATTGTTTACCTTGGCTTTTCTAGCCTCATCATCAATAAATACAGCCGCAATATCTGTATGCGAAAGACATTTAGAATAGGTGTGGATAAAACTAGTGTCTAGACTGCTAAATGTATGAAGCTCCAAACAAGCTAAAAAAAGATCATTTGGGAATTGCTCACGTACGGCCAACGTCGTAGCTTGAACCTTGCTCGGAGCATGTGCAAAATCACGGTAAATGCGCTTTCCAGGACGATCAGCAAAAAGCTCTAAACGTTTAGAGGCGCCACTAAAAGATGAAATGGCCTCATAAAACATTACTGGCTCAACCCCCATTTGGGTGCATAGAAGAAGAGCCCCTGAGAGATTACTCATGTTGTGTTGACCAAAAATTTGCAGTGGTATTGGACCCTCCTCTGATTCCAGTTGAGTTTGACCATTTTCTACAATGTATGGGTGCATATTATAAGGAATCTTTCGAATCGTATGTTCAGTAGTGGCAACCAACTCTTCAAGGGTTTCATCTTCTTTGTTATAAATCAAAATTCCTCCCGCCGTAATGGTCTCGATAAACAACTTGAACTGCTCTACGTAATCTGCTTTGGTGGGAAATACATTGACATGATCCCAAGCGATTCCGGTTATTAAGGCAATGTTGGGTTTGTAAAGATGAAATTTCGGCCGGCTGTCAATCGCTGAGGAAAGATATTCATCTCCTTCTAAAACAACAAATTCATTATTTTCGGTGAGATGTGTCATGATTTCAAATCCCTCGAGCTGGGCACCAACCATATAGTCAACAGCTAAATCCCAATAATCGAGCACATGAAGAATCATAGCTGTAATGCTAGTTTTACCATGACTTCCCCCAACAACAACTCTTGTTTTCTCTTTGGTCGCTTCGTAAAGGTACTCAGGATAGGAGTAAATAGGAAGAGCTAGGGCCTTGGCTGCCAGAAGTTCAGGATTATCTGCTTTGGCGTGCATACCTAAAATTATTGTATCAATACTAGCATCAATCCGACTGGCATCCCAACCTAAAGATTGCGGAAGTAGGCCTTCTTTTTCGAGACGTGACCTAGAGGGTTCATAAATCGCATCATCACTTCCCGTAACTTGATTTCCTTTTCTGTGTAATGCAATGGCCAAATTGTGCATGGCACTACCTCCTATGGCAATAAAATGTATCCGCATTAGTTTGGCTTTATGTTACGAATATAGGCAGATAAAGGGTCATAGGTTTCCAGAAAAGTATCGAGTTCTGCGACTTCTTCTTTCATGAGGTTTAGCAGCTGTGGGTTGTCGGCGGTAAGCTCGGCTAGACGATAACGGGCAAATACAGGTGGGTATTGGTCTCCAGGGTTCGCGTTGTCTAAAAAGTCATTCAACAATTGAATCGAACGTTCGGAGTCGCCAAAAAAATAACTCGTAATCATGGCAAGCTCATATCGACTGTCATTGACTACGAATAGATGTTTGGAATCATTATAGGCCATTTGAGCTTGTCGAGCGAAAGCAGACTGATCGTTTTTATTCATGGCAAAGATTGCTCCTGCCATAGCGCCCTCAAGTGGGTTGATCGATTGAATGGCATTTAACTGTTGCTCTGCTTTGGTTTGGCTACCACCAAGTAAACGAGGAAGACCAAGGTAGATGTTCAGCAATGCGCGCCTAGCGACTAGAGAGTTTGGCTGCAATCGAACAGCCGCTTCAAAACTAGATCGGAGTTGAATAACATAACGCAAAGAGCGAAATCCTGGGGTACCTGATAACAAAAATCCAGCAGACGCACCCCGCCCAAATTGATACTCAAATCGATTTGGATTTCGCTCACAGAGTTTATCGTAAAAAGAGAGTGCTTTCGAGTATCTGCGATCCTGTAGATAGATGTTAGCCAAGGTGAATGTTTCTGCTTCAGAAAGCGTGGAAACAGATCTATTGGAAAGCTCGTCAAAAACTATTTGCTGTTCCTGATTTAAAGGAGTTAGCGGAAATAATTCATTTGGTGGTCGCTGCGCACAAAGCACAATAGTCCACAATAGAAATCCTATGTATTGAGAGCGTACCATAAACGGTCTTTGAGTTGCGTTAAACCCTTTTGAGCGACTGATGAAATAAATAAAACATCATCATCAGGAAATGTTTTTTCGGCAAGGGTTTTCATTTCCTGTTGAAGTTCATCATCTAAAAGATCACTCTTAGAAATCGCAATAATATAATTTTTATCTATCAACTCTTGATTATAGTTTTTAAGCTCTCCTCGAAGTATGGAAAACTGATCAAACAGATCGTCAGCATCTGCAGGTATCAAGTAAAGTAAAACTGCATTTCGTTCGATATGTCGTAAAAAGTAGTGCCCAAGACCCTTCCCTTCTGAAGCACCCTCAATGATTCCAGGAATATCAGCCATTATAAAAGAACTGTAATCACGTTGTCTCACGATTCCCAAGTTGGGCTTGAGCGTGGTAAACTCATAATCTGCAATTTTTGGTTTGGCTGCAGTCAGCGCCGCTAAAAGTGTGGATTTCCCCGCATTGGGAAAGCCAACAAGCCCCACGTCGGCCAAAACCTTGAGTTCTAACGTAAAATTTCGCTCCTCACCTGATAATCCAGATTGGGCATAGCGAGGTGTTTGATTAGTCGGGCTCTTAAAATGCCAATTTCCACGTCCACCTTTACCACCTCGAATTGCCACAAACTCTTCTTCGTCTACAATTTCTGTTAGCTTTTCTCCACTATCATTATCGACAATGACTGTTCCTAGAGGTACGCGAATCACGCAATCTTGCCCATCAGCGCCTGTACTTCTATTCTTGCTACCGTCTTTTCCGTGTTCGCCCTTAAAATGACGATTGAATTTAAAATCCAAAAGAGTCCACAAGTTTGGATCCCCTTTGAATATGACATGGCCACCTCGCCCGCCATCTCCGCCATCAGGTCCGCCTTTAGTGATATATTTTTCTCTGTGTAGGTGTGTAGACCCCTTTCCGCCCTTGCCAGAAGAAGCGTGAATTTTTACATAATCGACAAAATTACCCTCCGTCATTTTATAATGAATCTAGCAAGGCAATGAGTTGTTCAGATATTTCTGTCACGGTCCCTACACCTGTAATGCTGTGGAATTTATTTTGTAATTTGTAGTAGCTAATCAACGGAGCCGTTTTATTGTTATACTCTTCAAAGCGATTGCGGATCTTTTCTTCATCTTGATCATCTGCACGCCCGCCATCTTTTCCTCTATTCAAAAGACGTTTGATCAGAACTTCCTCATCTACTTCCAGAGCAATTGTTGCCTGAATGCTCATCTCTTTGCCATATAAAAACTGATCGAGTGCCTCCGCTTGCTTGGCAGTACGAGGGAAGCCGTCAAAAATAAAACCACCTGTATTTGGGTTCGCATCTACTTCTGCTTCCAACATCTTGATTGTAACCTCATCGGGGACAAGATCTCCTTGATCCATATAGGATTTTGCCAAGGCACCCAAAGAAGTATTATTGCCAATATTGTAGCGAAACAAATCACCTGTTGAAATATGAACCAATTTAAAAGCATCACGAAGCAAAGTGGCTTGCGTCCCTTTTCCAGCACCAGGTTTTCCGAAAAGTATTATATTTTTCATCATCAGCTTTAGACAGGCAAAGATACCATAATATCGATTTGTTAAGATATAAAATCCCCCGAAATTGGTCGAATAGAATGGTTTAGCATATTATGAAAAACCCTACTTTTGCAGGCATGGGGAACGCCATTTTTTCGTCCAAGCAAACGTTAGCCATATTGGGAGGTGGTCAGTTGGGAAAAATGATGCTCGTCAAATGTCGGCAGTGGGATGTGTTTACCAAGATTCTCGATCCGAGTTCAACAGCCCCCGCACGCTTTCTAGCAGATGATTTTATTGTTGGAGACTTAATGGATTATCAAACCGTTGTTGACTTTGGACAACAGGCAGATGTTGTTACCATCGAAATTGAAAATGTCAATATCAACGCCTTGTATTCCCTAGAAAAACAAGGGAAAAAGGTTTATCCAAAACCTGCTACTCTCGAAATTATACAAAGTAAAGCCAGACAAAAGCAATTTTATGATGACAACCAATTCCCAAGCTCACCGCATAAAATATTTGCGCACAAACCTGATTGGAAGGATATTGAAACTCCATGTATATGGAAAGCCAGCCGATTTGGTTATGACGGTTTTGGTGTGAAAAAAATTGAAACTCAATCAGAATGGGAATCCATTCCAGATGTACCTTGTATCATAGAAGATTGTGTCTCAATAGCGAAAGAAATTGCAGTTATCGTTGCTCGAAATGAAAGAGGAGAATGTGTGAGTTATAGTCCGGTAGAAATGGAGTTCCATCCACAAGCGAATCAGGTAGAATTTGTTTTTACACCATCGACCTTGAATAAGAAGCAAATGGCAGATTCGCAGAAATTGGCAGAGCAAGTCGCTCATAGACTTGAGCATGTTGGTCTTTTGGCTGTTGAGCTCTTTCTCAATGATGAAGGTAAGCTGCTAATCAACGAGGTTGCCCCTCGCCCACACAACAGTGGCCACCTTACGATTGAAGCTGCTTCGACGTCACAATTCGAGCAGCATCTACGAACTATACTCGGCTTTCCCTTCGGTGACTGCCATTTTTTTCATAATGCGGTTATGGTAAACTTGGTTGGCGCAAAAGGTTTTCAGGGCACTGTTGTCTATGAAGGTATGGATGAATTGCTAGACACTTCTGGTCTTCATGTTCATTTGTATGGAAAAGCGGAAACAAGACCGATGCGAAAAATGGGGCATATCACGTTGGTTGGATCTGATATTGATCTACTTCGTCAAACTGCAAAACAGATCAAACAGAATGTTACAGTCCGCTCTGACGAGTCATAAAGGGATAATCCCCTTTTCGTTATCTTTGTAAAAAGAAATTTATGAAAGTAGCCATCGTCATGGGAAGTGCCTCCGACATGCCTGTCATGGAAGGCGCGGTTAAAATATTACAGGAGTTTGGTGTTGAAACCCAAGTAGATATTGTTTCTGCTCATCGAACACCTTCCTACATGATGCGGTTTGCGACTGCTGCACACCAAAACGATATCGCTGTAATTATCGCTGGAGCTGGTGGTGCTGCACACCTTCCTGGTATGGTCGCTGCTGCGAGTCCTCTTCCGGTAATTGGAGTGCCAGTCAAATCGAGAAATTCGATTGATGGTTGGGACTCCGTGCTATCGATTTTGCAAATGCCAAGTGGTGTCCCCGTGGCGACTGTTGCACTGAATGGCGCAGAAAATGCTGGCATTCTTGCTGCTCAAATTCTTGCTACCAATGATAAAGAGCTCCAAAAAAAGATCGTTGTTTATAAAGGTGGGCTTGCTGAAAAAGTAGAGGCATCTCGAAAGGAGATTAATTCTTAAATCCATTTCCAGAACACAACCATCAACAACCAGACCATAGGGAGTGCCTCTACCCAAAACGAAGCATAATAAGTACTTTGATGAACAGTTGACTTCCATAAACAGACGAGTGCCAAAACACATGCGATTAAGGTTGGTATCACACTATAAAATTCTAAAAAGTTAAAATAAGACAGAACAACAACCCCAAACAACATTAAAGTGCCAATAATTTTGGCGCCTCGGATACTAAATACCTGTGGGATTGTTTTCATGCTTTCGCTATCACTGGATATATCACGGATTTCAAATGGGATAATGGTGGTAAAAGTCCACAATACCATTTGCAGCCATATAAGCCAAGCCAATCGATCAAATTCGATTTGATGGTTAAGTAGTGGCAAGATCACAGCCACTGAAGCCCAACAAGCGGCTACGATAAACGCCTTGAGGAAAGGCAAGTAGCGTAATCCCCCAAAAAAACGATTGCTAGGAAGTACGTAGGTCAAACTCATCATTCCCAAGAGTAAAGCAACTAGTAATGTTTGAGAAGTGAGTTTAGTTGCTGATAAACCCATGCCCAAGACAGACATAAATGAAAAAACGAAAATCGGTCTGTTGAATCTTGACTTTATATCAAGAGAAGCATAATGACGAATAAAGTTATAAGTGCCTACAGTTGCACAGAAGATAAAGACAAACAAATCTGTTTGCAAAGATAAATCAAAGTGCAAATGAGTTAAACACGACAGTGAAAGTATAGCAAGTGCAACATGAGTGCTCGACAGAACATAAAAGCGAAAAAGATTTGTAATCAATGAGACAAGCTTTATTGACAAATATAGGTATATGACGGTTAAAAACTTTGTGAATATCCAGCTTAGAAAAACATAAAAGCTGTGTAGTTAACATTAAATTTGTAATGATAAAAGTAGTGCTTTGAAAACCGAAAACTTTGCTTACCGTCATATTGGTCCAAGAGCAGATGAGGTAGAGGATATGCTCCAAACAATCAAAGTTAATTCATTAGACGAGCTTTGTGAGGAGACGATTCCTGCCAGTATTCGACTCCAAGGTCAAATGAATCTTCCCGATGCAATGAGTGAGGCCAATTGTATTCAACACATTGCTGCATTGGGCTCAAAAAACAAAGTTCACAAAAGCTATATTGGTATGGGTTATTACCCCACCCATCTTCCTGCAGCAATCCAGCGAAATATTCTTGAGAACCCTGGATGGTACTCCGCCTATACACCCTATCAAGCTGAAATTGCCCAAGGACGACTTGAAGCTGTTCTCAACTTTCAAACTATGGTTTGTGAATTGACAGCCATGCCTCTTGCAAATGCATCCTTGTTGGATGAAAGTACAGCTGCAGCTGAGGCGATGAGCATGCTATATAGTTTACGAACATCTACACAAAAAAAAGCTGAAGCTAATAAGTTTTTTGTTGACAATAATATTTTACCGCAAACCCTTGCTGTCTTACAAAGCCGATCGACCACTATCGGCATCGAATTGGTCCAAGGAGAGGTTGATGACTGGCAACCATCATCTGATTGTTTTGGAGCAATCTTTCAATACCCGGGAAAATACGGGCAACTCATTGACTTGCAAGCTGCAATCGACATAGCAAGGGGTTTGGACATTAAAACCACAGTAGCCGCTGATATTATGAGCCTAGCACTTCTTGAAGCGCCTGGGACTTATGGTGCAGATGTGGTTGTTGGAAGTACCCAGCGCTTTGGTATTCCGATGGGTTATGGCGGTCCACATGCTGGTTATTTTGCAACTAAAACCGAGTATAAACGAAGTGTACCTGGTCGTATTATTGGCGTTACGCAAGACAAACAAGGAAATCGTGCCTTGCGAATGGCACTACAGACTCGTGAGCAACACATTAAACGTGATCGTGCGACCTCTAACATCTGTACCGCTCAAGTCCTTTTGGCTGTGATGGCTGGGATGTATGCTGTTCATCATGGGCCTCAAGGTCTTGGTCAACTCGCTAGACGCATACACAATCACACCCTTTCGCTATATAATGGCTTGATTAAACTGGGCATTGATGTGAGCAATACTACCTTTTTTGATACTTTGCTGGTCAATTGTCCAACTGAATTCGTTCATAAGCAAGCGCTAAGCCGAGGAGTGAATCTGAACATCATTGATGATCATCGCCTAAGCATATCGATCAGTGAGCTCACAAACGATTCTGACATTGAGGAGCTAATTGACATTTTTAGCAGTAGTAAAACAACTTCTATGAAAGCTACCTCAGAACCACTTGGAATCCCAGCTTCTATGAAGCGTTCTACCACATACCTCACACAAGACGTATTTTACAAATATCAGTCCGAGTCAGCTTTGATGCGCTACATCAAACAACTTGAAAGAAAAGATTTATCCCTAATCCATAGCATGATAGCTTTGGGTTCTTGCACAATGAAATTGAATGCTGCTGCAGAACTGCTCCCGCTAAGTAGCCCAAAATGGGGAAATATTCATCCTTTTGCTCCCTTGGATCAGGTCCAGGGCTACCAGCAAATTTTGAAGGAACTCGAAAACGATTTGTCTGAAATTACTGGCTTTGCTGGTACTTCACTCCAGCCCAACTCTGGTGCTCAAGGGGAATTTAGCGGTTTGATGGTCATTCGGTCATATCACGAGGCGCGTGGTGATCTACACCGAAATATCTGCTTAATTCCTTCCTCGGCACACGGAACCAATCCTGCCTCAGCAGTCATGGCGGGTATGCGTGTCGTAGTTGTGGGCACTGACAAACACGGAAATATCAATGAGGATGAGTTACGCGAAAAGGCCAAGTCACATGCCGAAAATCTAGCAGCTTTAATGATTACCTATCCCTCAACCCATGGAGTATTTGAATCCTCCATCCAGCGAATAACCAAAGAGATTCATAAGTGTGGCGGACAAGTGTACATGGATGGTGCAAATATGAATGCGCAGGTAGGACTCACAAACCCCGCCTTGATTGGAGCGGATGTATGCCATCTCAACTTACACAAGACCTTTGCCATTCCGCACGGCGGTGGTGGTCCTGGAGTTGGACCAATTTGTGTGGCAAAACACTTAGTACCATTTTTACCTTCACATCCTTTTCTCTCAAAGGGTGACCAATTCGTCACAATTTCTGGCGCTCCTTGGGGCTCAGCTATGATTTGCCTCATCTCTTATGCCTACATTCGAATGCTTGGCGCAAAGGGCTTGAAGAGAGCAACGGAAATTGCGATTCTCAATGCAAATTATATTAAAGCAAGATTGGAAAAACACTATGAGATTTTGTACAAAGGAGAGTCTGGACGAGCAGCGCATGAGTTTATCATTGACTGCAGACCATTTAAAGAAAAGGGCATCGAAGTCATAGATATTGCAAAACGATTGATGGACTATGGATTCCATTCTCCTACGGTTTCTTTTCCAGTGGTTGGTACGATGATGATAGAGCCAACTGAAAGCGAAGACAAATCCGAATTGGATCGATTCTGCGATGCGATGATTTCGATTCGTTTCGAAATTGAAGGAAGTGATACTGACCAAAAAGATAATATTTTGCACAATGCTCCACACACAATGGCACTGCTCACAGCCGATGAATGGGAACTTCCCTACAGTCGAAGTGAGGCAGCATATCCGCTTGATTTTGTGAGACAAAATAAATTTTGGCCAAGTGTAAGACGAACGGATGAAGCCTTTGGAGATCGTAATTTAATCTGTACCTGCGCTCCTATTGAAGAATATCAAACAACAGAAAATAAAATTTAAATAGCTCATTTTGAGTTATTTATAAATTAAATTTCGTCTACCCATTGTTCCCTTCGAATTCTTATATTATTTTTGAACGTCGTAGGATTTTTATTATTTTTTGATGTGGCCGTTAGAATGTATTTAGCTTTGAATAAAACCATGAATAATGGCTATTAAAATTACAGGCACAGGATGTTATATTCCCGAAAATATTACTTCAAATCGGGACTTTCTTAAGCATGAGTTTTTTCAAGCCGATGGCTCGCTCTTTACGATTGCAAATGAGGCGATTATCGAGAAATTTCAGTCGATTACGGGAATATCTGAGCGGAAGTACGCAAAAAATCATCATACCGCGAGTGACCTCGCAACTTTTGCTGCCGAACGAGCCATTGATGATGCCAGTATCGATCCAGAGCAATTGGACTATATAATCGTTGGCCATAATTTTGGGGATGTTACTCACGACCATAATCAATCTGATATGTTACCGGCTCTTGCAGCTCGAGTCAAGCATCAACTAGGAATACAGAGCCCAAGCTGTGTTGCTTATGATTTGATTTTTGGTTGCCCGGGCTGGGTAGAAGGGTTTATCCAGGCTCAAGCATTTATCAAAGCTGGCATGGCGAAACGTTGTCTTGTTATCGGAGCAGAGACCTTATCGCGAGTGGTGGATCACAACGATAGAGATTGCATGATTTTTGCAGACGGAGCAGGTGCAACAATCATCGAAGAAAAAGAAGAAGGTGGGGGTTTATTATCCCATAATACTGCTACCTATACAACTGATGAAACCTACTATATTTTTTCAGGGAATTCATACTGTAATCCCAAAAATGACAACACTCAATACATCAAAATGGAAGGGCGAAAGGTATATGAGTTTGCGCTAAGCCATGTTCCCCAAGCAATGAAAGACTGTTTTGATGCTTCTGAAAAGCAAATTGAAGACCTCAAAAAAGTATTTATCCACCAAGCCAACGAAAAAATGGATGCTGCGATTCTAAAGCGTTTTTATCGATTATACCGAACCCAAGTGCCAGAAGGCATTTTACCTATGAATATTCAAACCTATGGAAACAGTTCAGTGGCTACTGTACCAACCTTACTAGATTTGGTGCGTAAAGGTCAACTCAAAGATCACAATCTCAACAAAGGAGACGTAATCTTGTTTGCCAGTGTTGGTGCTGGAATGAATATCAATGCAATTACTTATCAGCTTTAACTAGGGCATCCGAAATCACACTTCCTGTCATACCATTTGGAAAAGCGGTACCCAATAAAGCACACATTGTCGGTGCTATATCTGTAATCGATGTTTCTTCGAAAGTGTGGCCTGATTTTATACCACGACCCATCATCAGTAGCGGAGCATGGGTATCGTACGAAAAACCCGTACCATGAGTTGTTCCTGTATGACCATAATCGATATGACCAGGTTTGGGTATCATATATACATCTCCAGCTCTTTTGACATGATTGCCACGAAGCAAAAGGTTATGCAGTTTTTCAGATGGACTCAGTTGGGGTACATCGACAGTTTTAAATGCTTTTTCAATGGTAGAAAAGCGGAGGATAACACGGATTGCTTCATCTGCCAATTCATCTAGATTAAGCTTGTTTTTATCAATTTGATCATGGTCCAAATACAATTGATCATTTCCAATATGCAACACTAAATTTTTGACACCTGTTTTCGAAAATAAGACTTGATTGACTTGGTCTTTTATTCCATTACTTTTATCATGCCCACCGGGAAACTTATGATCATTAAGGTATTTGGGAACATGAACTGCACCGTGATCTGAGGTCAGAAATAAGGAAACATCATCCATTCCAAGTATTTGATCGATTTCAGAAAACAATCGTTCCAATTCCAAATCCAAACGAAGGTAAGTGTCTTGGGTTTCGATTGCAGTCAATCCAAATTGATGCCCAATATGGTCGGTTGAAGAATAGCTAATCATTAATACATCGGTTTGCTCATCTTTCCCAAGGCCCTCGTGCGCAAGAGCAAGAAGAGCCATATCAGTTACAAGGGTATTTCCAAAAGGAGTGTTGCGAACAATGTCCAAGCCCTTGTCTTTGTAATAGTCTGGCGAAAGGGTTGAAAAATCATAGGGAAATGTCGGTCGGTCTGCTCCCTTATAAATCCCCTCATACGGTGTGTCATCAGGTCCACTAGCTTTGTAAGTTTCTATTGGCCGTAAGGTGTTCCATTCCGATGATGCGTATTGTTGAGGGTATTTCTTAGCGTTGTATTCAGAAACCCAATTTGGCAGAGAGTCCATATAGTACGTACTTGTAGTAAAAACTCCTTCATCCCCACCTGCAAACCAGTATGCTGCATTGGCAGAATGACCCGTTGACAAAACAGCCGAGCGGTCCTTGAGGGAAACCCCAATAACCTTGTTTCGAAACTGTGTATGGAGTCGAAATTGATCTGCAAAAGTGGTTGTAATTAGGCGTTTCGGAGATTTTTTTCCTTCTATTGTAGACCCCAATCCTTTCACATCATTGTCATCAACACAGTATACTTCTCTTTGTGATGTTCGATCATACCATTCATTTCCAATAATTCCATGGACAGAAGGAGTTGTTCCAGTTGAAATGGAAGCATGTCCTGGACCTGTTAGGGTTTGGTAATAATTAAAATGGTGATTGTGGGCCACAAAACCCTCCTTATAAAAGCGCTTAAAGCCATTTGGACTGAAATCGTCCCAATAACGAGTGAGGTAATCGTAGCGCATTTGGTCAACTACGATTCCGATTACAAGCTTTGGTGGTTTTTGAGGGTTGCTTGTGGAACAGGCCAGCACACTAAGCAACACAAAGCAAATAGGAAAGATTTTAAGCATGCCTATTAATTGAATACTTCAAATATAATTTTTTTGCAAGACAACACCTGTAAGCAAACATTATTTTTTACTTTCGTTAGGTGAATATGATCAAACATATCGGTGCCTATTTTTTGATGATTCGGTTGGTATTTATCAAACCTACTAAACAATCAATTATGTATGGACTTGTTCTGAAAGAAATTCAGGATCTGATACTGGGCTCACTTGGCATAGTATGTTTTCTTTCTTTTTTTGTGGGTGGAGTTGTCTCCATTCAAACAGCTTTGAATATAGAGAGTGCTTTTATCCCGGATAATCTCGTTGGTTTTGCAACACGACAAGGTATTATTCTTGAATTTGCACCCACTTTTATGGCAATTATTTTGGCTGGAAAAGTGGGGTCTTACATAACATCAAGTATCGGTACGATGCGCGTAACCGAACAAATCGATGCATTGGAAGTCATGGGTATTAATTCGGTAAACTTTTTGGTCTTCCCAAAACTTATGGCAATGACTTTATTGCCAATCGTCATTATCTTTTCGATGTTTTTAGGCATTTTTGGTGGCTGGGCTGCCACCATATATGGGGGCTTTTCGAGTAGCGCCTCATTCATTGAAGGGATACAATTGGAATTCAATACATATCATGTTGTATATGCTTTTGTTAAAACCTTTTTATTCGCCATCATATTGGCAACAATCCCTTCTTATCATGGCTATTACATGAAAGGGGGCGCACTAGATGTTGGTCGTGCTAGCACGGTTTCATTTGTTTGGTGCTCTGTTGTAATTATTGTTGTAAACTATTTTGTAACCCAACTCTTTTTCTCATAAGATGATCCAACTCAAAGACATACATAAAGAGTTTGATAATACGCCAATTTTAAAAGGGATTACAACTGAATTTGAAAGAGGAAAAACAAACCTTGTGATTGGTCAAAGTGGGTCTGGAAAAACCGTTTTACTGAAAATTCTTCTTGGACTTTTTACTCCGAATAAAGGCGAAATCTATTTTGACAGCATTCCTTTTTCTTCCATGACAGAAGACGAGCATAGAATCCTTCGTAGAGAAATCGGAATGGTGTTTCAAGGGAGTGCATTATTTGATTCGATGAGTGTGATTGAAAATGTATTGTTTCCCATGCGTATGCTAACTAAATTGTCAGAATCAGAAATGATTGATCAAGCCGAGACCGTCATAGAACGTGTCAACCTAATCGATGCGAAACAGAAGCTTCCCAATGAAATTTCAGGTGGTATGCAAAAGCGGGTGGCAATTGCACGGGCGGTTGTGATGCGACCCAAATACCTTTTTTGCGACGAACCAAACTCTGGGCTGGATCCAAAAACAGCAATCGTTATTGACAACCTGATTCAGGAATTAACTAAGGAGTACAATATCACTACCGTCATCAACTCCCATGACATGAACTCGGTAATGGAAATCGGAGAGACCATTCTCTTTTTAAAGGATGGAAACAAAGAATGGGAAGGATCAAACCAAAATATATTTAAAACCGATAACGAAGCAGTTACAGATTTTGTGTATTCCTCAAACTTGTTCAAAAAAGTAAGAAAGCTTTATCTAGAGGACTAATCGCTTTCGAAGACAAAGGCACGATTAGGAAATTGAATTGCCAACCAATTTCGCAAGCGTTTTTCTTCAGATATTACCGCTAGAGAGTCGAGTGAAGAATCCCACTGCACACTAAAAATTGTGACCGTATCTATTGTGTCAAAGTCTGAAATTAATGTTTGTGAATAGCGAACTTCACGTGTAAAAGGGCTAATCACCCTCATTTCAGTCAGTATTTCATCGACTGAGATTCGGGGTATTGACTGATGATTCAGCTCACCAATACGTATTTTTAGTGCTTGAATTTCAGCTTGTTTACGTATAAGTTCCAATGAGTCTCGTTTTCGTAATTCAATCAAATAACGCTCCTGGTCAAAACGATTTGTTTCTTGTTCCAATTGGTTGATGATAAGTACTGTATTTTCAAGAGACTCATAAGTTGTAATTCGCTGCCTTAATAAACGTTCAACTGCTGGTCCTAATGGAGCCACGCCAAAGTTATTGATAATTACTTTTGGTTGGGAATCATCAAAAACGATGCGTGCTGTCTGGCGCAGGTAATCAGCGTTTTCAATACCTTTAAGCTCAATGTCCAAAAACAATTGTGCAGCCACTTGAAAACGACTCTTTTGTAAAACATCAACAAAGGTAAATCCAGCGGGGATTGCCATAAGTAAGGCTAATAGAGTTGCCAGACGCGAAATACGACGACGGCTTTTAGAGTTGGCATACTCTGTCATGGGAAATCGCAAAATTTTAACGACGAGATAAGCAGCAAGAGCGATAAAAATGGCATTAATCGAAAACAAATACAATGCCCCGATCGCGTAGGGAATATTCGAATGCGCAAGTGCATACCCAACCGTACAGAGGGGTGGCATAAGAGCAGTGGCAATGGCAACTCCAAAAATCACAGAAGCAATGGTTCCCTTTTTGGTTCGAGCAATAATCAAAGCCAAACCACCAAAAAAAGCAATCAAAACATCCCGAATGTCAGGACTTACACGAGCCAAAAGCTCACTGGACTCCTCGCGAAGCGGAAAAAGAGCGAAAAATAGAAATGCTGTAAGTACGCTGAGCAACACCATGACACCAAAATTGACCAATGATCGACGTAATGTGGCCAGGTCGTTGATAGCCAAAGACACCCCAACACCAAGGACCGGACCCATTAAAGGAGCAATCAACATTGCACCAATGACCACCGCAGTCGAGTTAGCATTCAGACCAATGGAGGCAAGGAAAATTGAACAAATCAATACCCAAGCAGTGGCACCTCGAAAAGAAATGTCGTCTTGTATGGCCTGAATCGTTGCTCGATAATCTGTGTCTTTGCGAATGGACAGCAGTGATGACATAACCCTAAGAAGACTTTTTAAAAATCCTTTCGCTTGTTGTTGAACCTCTGCTTTAACAGCACCATTTTCTTCTGCAAAGTCAAATTTAGATTCCATTACTCAGACATCTTTAGTTCTAAACCCTTTGAACCTCACTGTGTGCAGCGAAGAGGTAGGTCCTTTTTGTGGCAAGCTCAACACAAGCATAGCGCGTTCTACGCAACTTTCCTAATTCGTAAATTTTGCCATTGTTAGCTTGAAAGCGAGTGCCGGTTTCTAACTCAAAAATAAAAGATTTATCGTTAGCAGGGTCATAGCGCTTGAGTGCAAGAGCCAATGGAGGGTCTGCATCAAGAGTGGCTTTTGGGTTTTTCATGTGTTTTGCCAACAAGCCGAGTACCTCATCAGGAAAAATTTGATCCCGAAGAAAAGGAAGCATTTGTTCCTTAAACGTTTGCCTCCATAATGTGCCATGTGGTTGGGCTCTAAACGGTTGATCTTGTATGACCAGCCAATGCGCCCACTCATGAATAAATGTAATTAAAAACCGATAGGGGTTTTCCATTTTGTTTAAGGTAATCTGAGATCGGCCATCTTGAAATTTTCGAAAATCTCCGTGTTTTGTGCGTCTTGGATTGACAACCTGAATGCTAACAGAATGATTTTGAACCATGTTGAGACATTGAGAACGGGCATTGACAGGCAAATACGTCACAAAAGCACTCATGGTGTAGATTGACTAACCGGGAGAACTTTACCGTTGTACAAGCGGTGGCCATTGAACGAGAAATCTGCGATATAGGATGCCATTTCTGTGGCTGAAACAGGAGCTTCATAGTCCGGGAAAGCTTCAGCGAGCATTTCCGTTTGAACCGCTCCCAAGGCTAAGGCATTACACCGCGGGCCATCGCCTTTAAATTCCTCCGCTAATAGTTCAGTCAAAATTCCAAGAGCCCCTTTGCTACTGCTATAGGCAGCAAGTCCTGGAAATTTGGCAGATCCGTTAACACCACCCATACTACTGATGTTGAGAATATGACTGTCTACAGAAAGTAACGGTAGTAAGTATCGTATCAGTTGCGCCACACCAAAAACATTGATGCTGTAGACCGCTTCAAAATCTGCAGTGGTGGTCTCAGAAAATGGTTTATTAATCAGCATGCCAGCGTTGTTGATTAATGCATCGAAATGATCAACCCCGGACGATTCAACCCAATCTGATATTTGTTGTTCATCGGATAAATCAATAGAAACCGCATGAACCCCCTTTATGTGTTTGAGTTCATCTATGTTGCGAGATAGAGCCCAAACTTCATGTCCCATATTCTTAAATGTATCAACCAAAGCACGTCCAATCCCACGACTGGCACCCGTTACGATAACACGTTTTGGTGAGTGCATCATCTTAAATTACCAAGCGCAAAGGTTGTTCGATATATTCCCGTAGTGTTTGAAGGAATTGCGCGCCAGTAGCTCCATCAACAGTTCGATGATCACAGGCAAGTGTAAGTTTCATTGTACTACCAACTACAATTTCTCCGTCTTTCAATACTGGTTTTTGTACAATCGCGCCAACGGAAAGGATGGCGGAGTTGGGATGGTTGATAATGGATGTAAATTCATCGATACCAAACATTCCAAGATTAGAGATGGTAAATGTACTCCCTTCCATTTCGTCTGGCGAAAGCTTTTTATCACGAGCTCGAGCTGCATAGTCTTTGACTTGCGAACCGATTTGAGGCAAATCCATTTCATCAGCAAATCGGACAACAGGAACGACCAATCCATCAGCAACAGCCACTGCGACTCCAATGTGTACATGGTAATTGAATTGCGTGTGATCATCAAACCAACGTGAATTGACTTGAGGATGTTTTTTAAGCGCCAAAGCTGTTGCTTTTACAACAATATCATTAAATGATATTTTTGTATCAGGCAACTGATTGTATTGCTTACGGAATGCCATGGCTGCATCCATATCAAATTCTACAGAAAGATAGTAATGAGGTGCGCTAAACTTAGACTCGGCAAGTCGTTTGGCGATTACTTTTCGCATTTGTGAGTTTGGAATATCTTCTGATGATTCCTGACCCTTCGGCACAAAAGCTTGTACGCTCGCAGCTGCTGTACCGGGAACAAACTGCTCAATATCTCGCTTCACAATTCTGCCATGTTCTCCTGATCCCTGAACTTGGCGAAGATCAATTCCTTTTTCCGCAGCCATTTTTTTAGCAAGAGGGGATGCCATAATCCTTTTACTTGTGTTCGAAGTAGAAATTACTGGCGTAGCAGCTTCTGGTTCGGAGGTTTCCGTAGTTGATGTGGGTTGAGTATTGACTGTTGTTGTTTCTTTATCATCTGTCGGAGAACTATCTGAACTCACATTTACCGAAGCAGCCAAAACAGAGGCAACATCCGTTCCGCTAGGTCCAATGATCGCAAGCAAACTATCAACAGCAGCGGATTCGCCAACTTGAACTCCGATATGCAATAACTCTCCTGAATAAAAAGATTCAAATTCCATGGTAGCTTTGTCGGTTTCAATTTCAGCGAGAATTTCGCCTTCCTCAACAGCATCTCCAACATTTTTGAGCCACGAGGCGACGGTTCCTTCCTCCATAGTGTCGCTCAAGCGTGGCATTTTAACCACCTCGACTCCCTCAGGAACAGCAGTAGATTGTTTTTCTTTTGAAGGTTCCGGCTGACTTTCTTCTGTATCAGAGGTTTCTTCTGTTTCAGGATTAGCTGAATCTGCGTTCAAGAACCCACTGACATCTTCCCCTTCATCACCAATAATGGCAAGTAAGCTATCTACAGCAGCAGTTTCACCCTCTGCAATTCCGATATGAAGAAGAAAGCCCTCATTAAAAGACTCAAATTCCATGGTGGCTTTATCCGTTTCAATTTCAGCAAGTATATCGCCTTCTTCAACTTTATCTCCAACTTTTTTGAGCCATGAAGAGACCGTTCCTTCTTCCATGGTGTCGCTCAATCGCGGCATATTTACTACAATCGCCATATTATAATTTATGTGCTAAAAATGGATAATCACTTTGCTCGTAGACAGCATCGTACATCACAGATTTTTCTGGATAGGGAGAAGATTCTGCAAAATCTGCACATTCTTGTACTCGATTTTTTACAACTGTGTCAATGCTTCCAAGCTCCTCCTCGGTAGCAAATTCACTTTTCAAAATATGCTCGCGAACTTGGGTAATCGGATCAATTTTTCGGTATTCATTGACCTCATCTTTGGTGCGGTAATGTTGTGCGTCTGACATCGAATGCCCACGATATCTGTATGTTTTTGCTTCCAAGAACGTGGGACCATCCCCCTTTCTTGCTCTATTAATAGCTTCAGAAATACCCTCTGCCACTTTCACGGGATCCATCCCGTCAATGGGTCCACATGGCATTTCATAGCCAAGGCCTAATTTCCAGATGTCTGTATGATTGGCTGTGCGCTCAACAGAAGTTCCCATGGCGTAGCCATTGTTCTCCACGATAAACACAACTGGAAGTTTCCATAGCATAGCGAGATTGAGTGTTTCGTGAAGTGAGCCCTGACGAACTGCTCCATCACCCATGTAACAAAGAGTTACGGCGTCGCTTCCGTGGTATTTATCTCCAAATGCCATTCCAGCTCCTAAAGGAATTTGACCTCCGACGATTCCGTGCCCCCCATGAAAGCGGTGTTCTTTTGAAAAAATATGCATTGAACCCCCAAGACCCTGGGAGGTTCCCGTCTCTTTTCCGTAAAGCTCAGCCATTACTCGTTTGGGGTCTACACCCATCCCAATGGGCTGAACGTGGTTACGATAGGCTGTGATCATCCGGTCTTTGGTGAGATCCATCGCATGAAGGGAGCCAGCCAGAACTGCTTCTTGCCCATTGTATAGATGTAAAAATCCTCGTACTTTTTGTTGAATGTAAACAGCGGCAAGCTTGTCTTCAAACTTTCGCCAGAAGAGCATATTCTCATACCAACTCAAATAAGTTTCTTTGGTTACTTCTTTCATAGAAAAAATACCTTTTGTTTCAAATGATATTTGACTGCAAAGGTAATGCTTTCCCACTTTGTGTAAAAATGGGAAATTAGATTATTCAAACAATATTGATATTTGCTAGTTCTCTAAAGAATCACCAAAATTAAATGTCAGTGAAAAACGGAGGGTGTTTTCGAGAGGATTAATCACTTTTGTTGCTGAAATTAAATACGATAGATCGATGTCTACAACATTATACTTAAAACCTGCACCAAGGGTAATAAATTTTCGCGCGCCCTTGTCTTCGTGTTCATTGAAATATCCTGCACGTACGGCGAAGGCATTGTTGTAATTGAATTCGGCACCTAACGCCCAAGTAAATTCTTGCAATTCTTCACTGAACCCATCTGGAGCATCTCCAAATGACTTAAAAATTCCACTGAGAAAACTCACATCAGGTTGGACATAGCCAGTTATAATCTCTTGCCCTTCGGGATTGGTAGTTGTTATAGGTTCACTTGGTGTAGGAACGAGTAACTTGTTAATTTCTAATCCCAAACTAAGGGTGTTATAACTATCTAAAATTAAGTCAAAACCGCCACCGAGCTTTAAATTTGTTGGTAAATAATCGGCATAACCGTCGGTTTCGTAAGTGAGTTTTGGACCAAGATTGCTAATGTTAAACCCTCCACGCCATTTGCCTTCAAAATTGGTAAAGTCACGCTCTTCAGATTGATAATAACCAGAAACCCCAAAAGCGACTGTACTCGCTGCGGAGGCGTCATCAATTGCAGAGCCAAGCTTGAGGTCTGAGTTGATGAAAGCACCAGTAACCCCCAAAGAGAATGATTCATTGAGTTTTAGCGCATAAGAGAAATCGAGTACAAATTCGTTTGGACGTTCGATGAGTGGATTGATAAAGTCCGCTGGTGTTTGACCAATCTCTATTTCGCCTAAGCTAAAATACTTTAAGCTTGTTGCCCAAGCTGCTCTCTCCGAAACAACCCTGTAATAAGAAACGTTCGCAAGGAAGATATCATTGACTAATTGACTTAGATAGGGGGTATAGCTTACGCCAATTCCTGATTCACTGGGTGCAAAACTATATTTGGACGGATTCCAATTTTGGGAAAAAGCATCTGGTGTAGTAGCAACCCCTTGTTCACCCATGCCTGCTGACCTCGCATCAGATGTGATTAAAAGGAATGGAACTCCAGTTGTGATCACTCGATTTTGTCCGTACAAAGCAATTGCGATGAAAACGAATACTAATGAAAAAAAACTCTTCATACTTAAATTAATTCCTTATTATTCTATGTGTCTCAGTTTGTGTTGTATTAGATAACGTAGAATTTAACGTAATCGTGCACAAATATACTCCCTTATTTACTAAAGTACCGTCATTTGACTGACCATTCCAAACGATTTCACTATTTGTGTTTGAACCAGAGTATAATATTTTGTTTTGCTCCCATACCTTTTTTCCATTGATATCGTGAATGATTATGTTTGCTTCAATAAGCTCACGAGGCTTATTGTGATTTACCCAGAACGTGGTTTGAGTTTCAAAGGGGTTAGGTATGTTGTAAATCGATTTTATTAAAATGTTATTATTATCAGAAACAACAAAATCAATGCTTTGTGTAGATGGATTGTTGTGGGTATCCCAAGCTGTCACAGAAAGCGTATGAGGACCTGGAGAAAGATTGTTGAGTAAATAGTTGAGAGAGCCAGACTGGTAGTCTCCTATATTTGTGCGAAAAAAATTATTTAAAACGATTGGGCTCTGAGTCATTCCATCCAAAACAGCCAAAAGCTCATGACCCAATCCGCCAGATGTATTGATACCGTTTTCATCTGATAATTTAGCGATTAAAATCGGGTTGGTGCCCGTCATATCTCCACTTTCAAATGATTCATCATCCAAAAAAAGTTCAATAAGAGGGCCTTTGTTATCTATTTCTGGATTCGGATTGATCCCTCCGATAAAAACGTCTGTGGATAGGCCAGTCTTTTTAGTCATTTTATCATTCGATATGGCGTACATGCTGATGCGAGCTTGGCCCAGTGGAATTAAAATATCTTTAGGGATGACCAGCTCCATGTTCCAAAACCCATTATTTACTTCCGCATTTCCCTTAAATACGACATTGCCAAGCGCATTGAAAGTGAATACCCCGTTGCCGTCATTGCCAAGGGTAGTTTTCTCAATTTCTTTGTCAAAGATTGTGAGTACAACCTCACCTGAAAAATCATCTAGGAGTTCTCCAATTTTATCTGAAACTTGACCGGCAAGATTCACACGATCAAGGGCGCGTAATTGTTTGTTTTCATCATCTAATCCTTTGATTTCATAGCCATTAAGATGGGTTAGATCGACTCGGCCTTGTGGAATTGCGAGTTTGAGAGCTGGATCGCCGATAAAAAATATAATTCGCTTCTGGGATGTCCCAAAAAAATCATTTTTTGACAAGCGCAAGGCCTCTGAAATTGCTGTGTAATCATCCGAGCCGTAAGCGAATAAATTTTTTACCATTATATTATTATAATTAATGCCATTCCCAACGTAAATTTGTCTAGTGGTTGAGACTAGCCCAATCACTCCACCAGCTGGATTGGCAAAACTCGCCTCACCTGCTGTAAAATATTCAGGGTTATCAAACCGGCTGAATTCACAAGTTGATGTAACAAAAAGCGGGAATCTTCCAGGATTGTAGAGACGGTCAGCAAGTTCTTTATCAAATATTCTCTCTGAGGCCAGACCGCTTTCTCCACCATGCCCAAAATAATTTATGGCAAGCGTACCTTGAATAAATTGATTTTCCAAAGCTTGATTGACCCCAGGATAACTGTCTCCTGAAGCAGATACTACCTGCTTAAAAGCATCAGAATGCAATTTTTGTAAGTTTAAGAATGGTTTGTTGGCAACCACCTCATCTCCCAATTCATCAAGGCGCCGCTGAATGATGCTTTCCCATTCTTCATCTGGGTCGTCAGATAATATTGTAAATGTGTTTTGCCAGTCACCATTGGACAAACTATAATCAATCGATTTATTAATCATTGCGAGTGCTCCTTCTTTTGTGTCAAATAGAATCCGTCCAACAGCTAGATCCATTCGATCATGTAAACCGAGGTCCCCTTCGTTAATATCCATCATCGCATAAAAGTCGTCGGACATATAGCTATTAGCCAAGTGGAAGCTGTTTAAGGCGTGATAAGTCGGCACAATCATATTGTTGTTTGGCAGGCGATCCTTATAGTCAAAGCTTGTGTCTCCAAACAAACAAACATATTTAGGTTTATTGTCATCAGAATTGTAGAGGTATGCATAGCGAAGTGCATTACGAATCGCCATAATGTCGATGTTACCCGCACTAAAATCATCGTAAATTTCAGATAAGGTCAAGACCGATGATTTTAATCCCGTATGCGTGCGGTGGTGTGTGGCTAATTTGTTCGCTTCCTCGACAAAGTTGTCGTGTGTGATAATGATATATTCTGCTTCGTTGAAAAGTCGTTCCCGCAATTGGGGTGAAGTAAATGTATCTCCATATCCACTTCGTTTTGGGCTGTAAACGTCACTTGCACTATAAACATGATAGTGATCGGCATTTTCATTTGATGTAAAATATACCTCACGATTAGCGTTGGGCTCGATAACCTGAATCGTACCATTCGGAAGCAATTCCCAAATTGCATCCACGCCAGTTGCATGATAAGGATTTGAATTCGTTGTTGTAAAGCCAAACTGACCACGGTCTCCAGAAAGAGTTCGCTCATAAGTCAGTTGAATATAATCCAAATAACCAACCGCAGAGCTATATCCAGACGCATCGTAGTGCAAGACCACATCCAATACATTTGAAGAGGGAATTGACGATAGGGTTATCGTACCTTCCGTTGCTCTTGTTAGAGTTTGTATTGGTGATATATACAGAGACGTACTTTCATTCTCTACACTTAAGTCAAAACGACTACCATTTACAGATGAAGCTGCTGCAGCAAGTTTGACAGCTACCGTAGTTGATGCCTTTCTGTTAGTCAATTCAAAGGAGTAATTTTCGGAAGTGTTGTGGAGAAAACGATCTCCAAACCACTTCCTCCCCATTTGCGCAATATTAACTAAGTCTTCTTCGATGTGAAGACTCGCAGATGCGCTAGTTTGTGGATTATTAATACTAACTGCTGAGGATTGAGTATTTACTCGAAGTCCATTTTCTCCCCCGTACGAAATAATATAATGTGCTTGGTCATGATAAAGATTGACTCCAGTTTGACTTTCATGGTTCCATTCTGTTGAGCCGTAAGCAAAGAAAAGAATATAATCTTCATCATCAATTCTGCCATCGTCCATACCAATTAGTTTGAGAGGATTTTCTGAAAACCCAAAATTGACTCCCTCGATTCCCGAATTGATCAAGGAAAGCATTTTGCCTCCCCTTCCAAAGATTTTCAAAGTTTTTGGATTGATACTAGAAATTGGCATTCCCAAGTCACGTAAAAACGCAGCTGGTAATTTGTGGATTCCTGTTTTATTAACCTCAAATCTATAACCAGAACGAGGGGGCATAGAATCGATTGATGGCAGTTGTTGGACACGCTGTGCTAACTTTTTAACTGCATTAGGGATAATGGTAAATCCAGTAACAACATGTAAATTGTTGTTTTTCATAATAAAGGGTTCGATTTGAAAAACAACTTGGTGAACATCTCTTCCTATGGTTTTGTATACCATAGTATGAGGATAAGTAGCAAGTTGATCCAAATCAAGATCTAACTCTAAGTAGGAATCAACTTCTTCAGTTTGCACATTTCCGATAGAGTATTGAAAGTTTGAATTTTCAACCAGCTGTTTTGAGATGCTGATGGCAAAGCGCTGAAGGTCTTCGTCGTAAAAAACAGTATGACCTATCGCTTTGGGTACTCTTTTTAACAGATCTCCAACATGTATCTGTTCGGTTCCTTGCCAATTCCATTGCACATCAATCTGCTGAGACCATATGTAAATAGGTAAAAAGAATAGGGTCAATAATCGCATAATAAACAATTACGAAAAAGTTTGTAAGATAGTGTTTGAAATTAAAAATCGTAATAAAAAGGGATGTATAATCGCTTTGAGCAATATAAATTGTATGTCATGAGAGTCAAATTTACACATATTTACTATCTTGCAGTCCAAATTAGAATTTGTATGTTGCGCAAATGCATATTCACATTGTCTGTTTTGGCATCAATTTCCTTTATACTCACTGGATGTAGCCGTAATGGATCAGTTAAAAGTGGCGAGTCATCCGCTACGGGTTGGAAAATTGGCGAAAAAGGTGGCTTTGATTATAAAGGTAAAGACTACAAAGACCAAATTCAAGGACCCAATTTAATTCTTGTTCACGGTGGCACCTACACCAAAGGACGCGTTCAAGATGATGTCATGAAAGATTGGAACAATGCACCAACAAGGATGCAAGTCCGATCATTTTACATGGACGAAACGGAGGTCACAAATTTGATGTATATTGAATATCTAGAGTGGCTCAAGCGTGTTTTTGTTGATCAACCAGAAATTTACTTATCTGCTTTACCAGATACACTTGTCTGGAGAAACCAACTCGGTTACTATGATGACATGGTTAATAACTATCTACGCCATCCTGCTTTTCGCACACATCCTGTAGTTGGGGTAAGCTGGCAACAAGCTAGTAACTTTGCCAAATGGAGAACAAATCGAGTAAACGAATTGATATTAGAGGAAAAAGGATGGATTGCAAAAGGTGCTAGAACTTCGGATGACATCCAAGGGATTACCAATTTTGACACAGAAACCTATCTCAAACGTCCCGACCTTGTGTATGGTGGGAACTACACTGCCGAAAACGTAAAATCAGCTGAAAATGATACAGAAGATCAAACACAATCATTTGTTGGCCGTCGTGCTCAAATTACCATACGCGGAGAGGGCACAGAGGAAGATGATGTTAAAGTAACCAATGCTAGCGTGGAATATGGTATTGTTCTACCTGAATACAGATTACCAACTGAGTCCGAATGGGAATACGCAGCTCTCGGACTTGCAGGAATTCGTGAGTATAATTCATATCAGGGGAAAAAGAAATACCCCTGGTCTGGCGATACTTCAAGAGTTACGCAAAGCCGCAATGCCGGTGATCAACTTGCCAATTTTAAGCAAGGACGCGGGGATTTCAGTGGAGTAGCTGGCTGGTCAAATGACGATGCTGAAATCACTGCAGACGTTTACCAATATCCACCAAACGATTTTGGCTTGTATGGGATGGCAGGTAATGTTTCCGAATGGGTGGCTGATGTCTACAGGCCTCTAACAAATAACGAAGTTAGCGATATGAATTACTTCCGTGGTAATTTATTTCAAACATACATTACTGAAGATGGAAAAGCTTCTGTGAATAATGACGTTATCAATAATGATGACAATCCCAATGGCCGTAGTGTTTACAGTCAATTGCCAGGATCTATTCAAAAAGAAGATATAGTTCCAAATGATTTTGACTCTGAATTCACAAGCCAGGAATTGTTAAATTCAAATGGATTGGTTGCCAACAATCTTGCATATGCAGATGGCGATAAGCTCTTTCAGCGGGATGAAGAAGAAATGTACACCGATGCTTTTGACGAGACCCGGAAGAGAGAAGAAAAACGCCTTACACTTGTGTCCAATACTACACGAGTTATTAAAGGAGCATCTTGGAAAGACCGTGCCTATTGGCTCGATCCAGCACAGCGTCGCTATATGCCAGAATTTTTAGCTGCAGACTATATTGGCTTCCGATGTGCAATGTCTTACCTAGGGAGTACAAGCGGAGACCGTAAACCACGTGGTATTCCGAAAAACTAAGTATACAATTCTTTAGCTAACTATAATGTCAGCGCTTTACAACACCTTTAGAGATGCTGTGGGAGTCAGTACTGACAGCCGAACCCTTCAATCTGGTCAACTTTTTTTTGCCCTGAGTGGACCAAACTTTGATGGAAATCAATTTGCAAAACAAGCACTTAACAAGGGAGCGATTGCGGTGGTTGTTGATGAAGACATCTCGATTAGTGATAATAGAGTGATTCGCGTTGAAAACACCTTAAAATCACTCCAAATGCTTTCGACAGAACATCGAAAAACTCTAGGAACAACTATCATTGCCTTAACGGGAAGCAACGGAAAAACTACCACAAAAGAACTCATTTATTCGGTGCTTAGCACGACCTTTAATACCGTAGCTACACAAGGGAACCTCAATAATCATATTGGCGTTCCTATGACCTTGCTTTCACTAAATGAAGACACCGAAATCGGCGTCGTCGAAATGGGTGCCAATCACCCTGTAGAGATTGAGTTGTTGGCCAATATCGCTCAACCAGATGCTGGGCTGATTACCAATTTCGGAAAGGCCCATCTTGAGGGATTCGGTAGCTTGGAAGGTGTTGTCAAAGCAAAATCAGAACTCTATGACTATCTCAAAAACACAAATGGACTAATTTTTGCCAATGCCGATGATCTAAAAATCATGGAACAACTCAAAGATCAAGATCCAATCACCTATGGGACAGATACAAACACAATGGTATCTGCAACTCTTCATACGGAAAACGATACGATTCGAATTGAGATTGATCAACAAGAGATACAAACCCAGATCAGCGGGGCTTATAATGGATACAATGCCTTGGCTGCCTATGCAATAGGTCGACACTTTGGGGTGTCACCACAAAACGCGAAAAGGGCCCTCGAATCATATATTCCTGACAACAACCGCTCTCAACTCATTCGCAAAAAAGATCTCCACATCACCCTAGATGCCTACAATGCCAATCCAACGAGTATGCAAGCTGCCCTAGCGAGTTTCTCTAAAAAAGAAGGGAAGAAGATTGCGGTTCTTGGACAAATGAATGAACTCGGAAAGCACACTGAAACCGAACACAAACGACTTGTAGATTGGATAAAAGCCTCTTCGATTGATGATTGCTATTGGGTAGGCTCTGCTTTCGCACCTTTTATTTCCCCTGACAAGTACTTTTCTACTGTTGATCAGGCCATAGATTATTTCTCAAAAATCTCTCTTGGACAAGCATCGCTGCTCGTAAAGGGATCTCGCAGTTTCACACTCGAAAAATTAGTAGACGTTTTTCACTAATGGGGCGCGCTATTCTATTTATCGGATTGGTTCTTGTTCTAATCGGGGGCGTACTACTATTGGGAGAAAAGTATGGTGTTAAAAATCCACTTGACTTTCGATTTGGAGGAGAAAACTGGACGTTTTACTTCCCACTCGGTACTTCTATACTGGTCAGTATTGTTTTGAGCTTGTTGATTTACTTCTTTAAAAAGTAAAAATATGTTATCCGATGCAGGTGATAAAAATGGTTCTGCCATTTGCTTGGTTCCTGTGTTCGCACAAATACACTCCTTGCCAGATTCCGAGTTGAGGAATTCCATTTTTGATTGGAAAGGACACCGATGAACCTAAAATACTACTTTTAATATGGGATGTCATATCGTCTTTTCCTTCCAAAGTGTGGGTATAATGATCGTCAGATTCTGAAACCAATTTGTTGAAATGAGTTTCAAAATCAACGCGTACGCTTGGGTCAGCATTTTCGTTGATTGTCACACTTGCAGAAGTGTGTTTGATAAAGACATGCACAATCCCCGTCAGATTAGGTAGTGCAGCAATAATATCATCAGTGATCAAATGAAACCCTCTTGTAAAGGGTTTTAAGGTAATTTCAGCTTGATAAGTCATCTTAATTGTGGGTCATACTGGATTCGAACCAGTGACTTCCGCCCTGTCAAGGCGACACTCTGAACCAACTGAGTTAATGACCCAAGGGTCGCCAAAAATAAGACAAAATCACTAGATTGTTTATGTTTGTAAAAAAGAAATGCTTCACTACACAAGACAGGATATTGATAAGATGGAAAAAATTTTCCGCCTCAACCTCATCAATAGTTGCACTGGATACAAATCGGCAAACTTAATCGGGACACAATCTGCTGATGGTAAGACCAATTTGGCAGTGTTTAGCAGTATCACCCATTTGGGTAGCAATCCCCCTTTGATTGGCTTTGTCTTACGTCCAACCACAGTGCCTAGAGATAGCTATCGAAATATCAAAGCCTCCTCTTTGTTTACCGTCAATCACATTCATCACGATACTGTCGCTGATGCACATCACACCTCTGCTAAATATCCAGAAAATGTTTCGGAGTTTAGCAAAACGGACTTCGAGCCTGAATATATCGATGGTTTTCAAGCGCCATTTGTCAAAGACGCCAAAGTACGTCTGGCTTGCAAATTCCGCAATGAGTATCCCATCAAAGAAAACAATACCCTGCTCCTAGTCAGTGAAATCCTTTCGATTCATCTTGAGGACGGCATCATAGAAGGTGACGGCTGGCTCAATCTTCAACAAGCAGGTTCAGTTACTATCAACGGTTTAGACGGCTACGCCAAGCCCGAACTGATCGATCGTTTTCAATATGCTAAACCCACACGCTGATGAATTTTATTTCTGATAAACTCCAACAGTATATCGATGACCACACAATGGAGGAGTCCAATTTACTCAAAGCATTGGACAGAGAAACCCATCAAAAGGTACTCCAACCCAGAATGCTCAGTGGGTCATACCAAGGCCGATTATTGGCACTATTATCAAAGATGATTGGACCGAAAAAGATCCTAGAGATTGGTACCTATACTGGCTATGCTACTTTGTGTATGGCTGAGGGTTTGACTACGGGTGGATCGATAGATACCATCGACCACAATGAAGAGTTGGCAGACATGCAGCGTCGTTATTTTAACCAATCCCCTTATGGCAGGCAAATTGTTCAACACCTTGGCGAAGCCAAAGACATTCTCAAAACCCTTGCTGGACCCTATGACTTGGTGTTTCTCGATGCCGATAAGGAAAACTACCCCCATTATTTTGATTTGATTATCGACAAGCTCAAAACTGGTGGTATTCTCTTATCCGACAATGTACTATGGTCGGGAAAAGTATTGGAGAAAGCTACCGACGAAGCAACATCTGCTTTGCAAGAATACAATCATAAAATCAATACAGATGTGAGAGTGGAGACCGTTCTTCTCCCGGTCAGAGACGGCCTAACGATTACCAGAAAGCGCTAGCTTTTTCGTTTGACTGACCCAGCGATATCTTCTACCTCGTCTTTGACTTCTTTGATGTCTTGCTCGATTTGTTTGGTGTCTAAGCCCTGTTTTTCAGCAGACTTTTTAATTTCATCTTTAATGTCTTGGGTCGCATTGCGCACCTGTCGCATGCCTTTACCCAAAGTCCGTGCGATGTCTGGCACCTTATCAGCACCAAAAACAAGAAGAATAATAAAAAATACGAAGACGAGTTCAGCTCCGCTGATAAAGTAAATCATCGGGTAAAGATAGGCAGTTCTGCTGATTCGCTCAAAACATAAAGCTGTCTGTCAGTAAAAATGAACCGACAGACAAAATTTTATATTTAGTTGTTTTCTTTAAAGCGGTCAAAATCTGTCATGATTTCTTCTCTAGGCCAAGAGTTATTGGTGGTATTTACATCCGCTGTTTCCTCATTGGGATCCACTTGAACACCTACAATTTCCTTTTCAGAAGTCAATAACCGGGTGTAGCTATTGTCATTTTTACGCCAAATCTGTACTGGATATCGCTCAGACATTGTGGAGCCATCTGCATAGGTATACTCGACCAAAATCGGCATGACCAAACCACCCGGTTTGTTAAAGGTAATTTCATACAAATAATTGGCTTTTGCCAAGTTTTCTTGGGCGACTGTGAGTCCACTTTCCTCTAGATATTGTGATGCATCGAGATTGGCAAATGGAGGAGTGTTTTCGTTATAACCCTCATCGTCTTCTTTCACCCGAAAAACCAAAGGCGGAAGGTCTTCGATTGAATATCCAAAACGCTCTAGTCTTTCTAAATATGCAGCGGGTGGTTTACTCGTCACTTGTACGTTGTTTACACTTTCCACGCCGATATCCACAAAGTCTGTGGTATAGAACCAACCCCTCCAAAACCAGTCTAAATCGACAGCAGAAGCATCTTCCATTGAACGGAAAAAGTCTTCTGGAGTTGGGTGTTTAAACATCCATCGCTGAGAATAGGTTCTAAACGCCTGGTCAAACAGGTCTGAACCCATGATGGTCTCCCGCAAAATATTGAGTGCAGTAGCAGGTTTTCCATAAGCGTTAGGTCCCAGTTGAAATACATTTTCGGGATTGGACATAATCGGTGCTAAAAAGTCTTGATCATCCGACATATAGGGAACAATTTTTTTGGCCTCACCTCTACGCGATGGGTATTTATCCAAGCCAGGGATTGACTCTGGGTATCGCTGTCCAAACTCTTGCTCCGTTAGATACTGTATAAAAGTAGTTAGACCTTCGTCCATCCAACCCCATTGACGTTCGTCGGAATTGACAATCATCGGGAAATAATTATGTCCAATCTCATGAATAATCACTGAAATCATTCCAAATTTGACACGATCACTGTAGGTTCCATCCTCGTCTGGACGACCGTAATTCCAGCAAATCATGGGGTATTCCATACCTTGATTTTTGGCATGAACCGAAATGGCTTTGTGATACGGGTAGTCAAAGGTAAACCTCGATACGGTTTCCAGGGTTTGTGCAACTGCACGTGTAGACCATTCTTCCCATAGTGGGTTCCCCTCTTTTGGATAGAGTGAAACGGCCATGACGTCACGGTCGCCGACCTTGACAGCCATCATATCCCAAATGTATTTTTTAGATGCTGTAAAGCCATAGTCCCGAACATTCTTTGCAAAAAACTTCCATGTTTTGGTTTTAGTTGTTGTGGTTTTTTCGTTGGCCTCCGCTTCTTGTTGGGTGACAATCATCACAGGCTTATCATAGGTTTTTTTGGCTAGCTTATAACGATTCATCATTTCTTTAGAAAACACCTCTTTGCGATTGGTCAGTTCGCCAGTGGCATCCACGATAAAGTTGGCTGGCACGGTAAGATTGACCTCGTAATCGCCAAAGGGAAGTGCAAACTCGCCATTGCCCCAAAACTGATAGTTTTGCCAGCCCTCGACATCGTCATACATACACATCCGAGGAAAAAATTGTGCAATCACATAAGCGCGGTTATCGTCTACAGGGAAATACTCATAGCCTGAACGCGCGCGGTTGACCACGTGGTTGTTGATGTTGTACCACCATTTGATGGAAAAAACCACTTGCCCACCCGAGATTAGTGGGATTGGCAAGTCGATTCGCATCATAGTTTGATTGATAATGTATGGCAGGGGTTTTCCTTGAGCGTCTGTTACTTTTTCGATATTAAATCCACCGTCAAAAGGGTCGCCAAGATAGTTATTGGCAAAGGTGGACAACTGGGATACCTGTTCCAGAGACTGGCTGTTTTTCAAAAGAGCTGGAGAATCTTTTTTTCGGATATTCTGATCGAGCTGCACCCATAAATAGGCCAACGCATCGGGAGAATTGTTGGTATAGGTAATCGTTTCCTCTCCGTAAAGGCGTTGGGTTTCGTCATCGATTTTGATGTCCATCACATAGTCGGCACGTTGCTGATAGTATGCGGCACCTGGGGCACCACTTGCGGTTCGATAATCATTAGGTGTCGAAAACTCGTTGTAGAGCTGACGGAATTTGTTTTGATTGGTATGCCCTTGCTTGGGACCTTCAAGATTTTGTTCTTGGGCTATTGTCAAGTAAGGGACTAAAAAACAGAATGATAATATTGAGGAAATAAAAAGTTTCATATTGAACATTTTTTTAAATAAAGGAGCTAAAAATAACGAAAAGGATTGGATTACATCATGTTTTTTGAAATAGGAATGTTTAAGGACTCATAAAAAAGTATTTAACTCACAAAATAATCTGTCAATGGGCATAGAATAAACAGTACTTAGAAAAAACGAAACACATCCCGCGCCCTTCCTTGGGATTGCAAAAAGCTTTTTCGTTTTGTTGGGGTTTTGATCCTTACGATATTTTGTTGACCTTCCAATTCTTCAAAGAGAATGCGGTTTGATACCGCTAAAGTTTTGAGTTCTGCCACGCCCGCTATTTCTAAATACAGAACCAACTGATCGTCTTGATACTCCTTCCCCAAAACGTTTGGGGTGACGTCTGCGCCATTGAGGTTCAATTCCAAATGCTGTTGGAAATAATCGGAAGAATGGGTCAAGACTTTCTCAGTATCCGTGTCGGGATCCAAACTAAGAGTTTTGTCATAGTGGGTATTGAGCATCAACTGCCAATCGTCTGTAAACACACGTATCGTGATTTGTAAAGCCGCTCGATCTGGGCGGTAGTCAATCTCTAAGGTGCTGACATAATAAGGGTGTATCGTAGCTTGTACAAATAGAAAGTACACAAAAAACGAAAAGGCAAAGATTCGGTTCATCGTTCCTTAGTTTGGGTGTTTGCAAATTGTGTCATCCCTTCCAAAACGAGGGGATGATTGCCATTTAAGTAATCCGTTTGCATATCGGGATTATTTTCCACACACGCCAATACAAAACCATAAACTTCCTCATCACTCAAAGTGAATTCACGTTGCAAAAAATCGTTCCCATAAAAGTCAATCATAAGAAACACCGTTTGGAGTTGTTTGTTGAGTTTCCGGCTTTGCCGAAGTCGTTTGTTATAGCCGCTGATTTGTTTGTACATCCCTTCAATATCCAAGGGCATGATGGGCAATAGCAAAGTGCTTAAAATCAAGTTTCCTGTACTGCTATATATTATTTTTTCGCGACGCTCTCCTTCAAAACCAGGAATTCCAACATCTTTAAAATTGATTGGGGGAGGCGGAGCAGTGGTAACATCGTCAACGAGGTTACCAGTCAAGTTATGTGGTTTGACAATAACCTCTTGCAGTTCGTTTACAGCATGCTCGATATACACATTGATTTTGGGTTGAGAGAGCACCAAAGAGTCCAAAACCAATGCCTGGAGTTTGATATGAACCGCAGAAAAGAAAATTGTATCTGTAGGTTGAACGCCAATCGAAAACTCTCCTTTTCGATTGGTAATGGTGGTTGCTCCACTGTTTTTGTTAACCACATGAATCCCCGAAATATCTAGGGAGTCTGAAACGACCTTTCCCGAAAAATCTTGTATGTTTTGTGCATATCCCATAAAGCCCAGAACCAATACAAACCAGAGAAAAGACCTATTGAGTCCTTGCAAACTTTTCACTTTGTTTGATTAAAAAATCCATCAATTGAAATTCATTTTCCTTTTTCAATAGATCTTTCGCCTCTAATCGGTCATCAATAAACTCCAAAAATAGACCGATTTGGCCTTGGGGAATATGGAGTTCTTCCGAAAAGAACGCATCTGGATAGATTTGACGAATCACATCGCTTGGCGCATAGGACGAACCGATTTGGCCGTCAGAATTCTTTTTGCGTAGAGCCTTATACATCAACTTGAAGATATTAACAAAGTCAACCCCTTCATAAAGTTGGTTTTTTCGTAGAATTTCGTTTTCTACACGGGTTGATTTATCAGAAGTGTAATCGAATTTTTTAAATTCTTCCTCTTGCAAATCCAGAAACTTTTCTGGGCGTGTGGGGCTCACAACCACCTCGTCGAGAACTTGTATTTTTTCGTTTACATCGACTACCAAACGATTGCGTTGTAAGATTTCTTTGGTGATGATAAGTACGCGAATTTCATATTGCACAGACGAAATAATGAGTTCATCTCCGAGTTTTACCTCTATCGCAAATTCTCCATTATCATCCGTGATCGTGGCTTGTTCGGAGTTGGTGTTCAGGATATTGGCAGCAACGACACTACTGTCTTGGTATAGCACTTTTCCGCGCAACCAAGTGCGATAGTCTTGTTGCGCTGTTCCAAAAACAGCGCAGAGTAGTATCAGAATGCTAATTTTTTTTCGCATGAGTTCACGTTAAAGGTAGAGAATCGAATGTGAATGCCAAAATTTTATAAGCGCTTCACAAAATGAAAGCCCAAATGCACAAAGCCCTCTCGATCATAAAAACGATGACCTGCTTTGTTTTCTTTGTAGGCATTCAGCTCTATGGCCTTGAAATTTTTTTTTTGTAGTTGCAATGTAATCCAATCTAGAAATTGCTTGCCATATCCTTTTCCTTGAAAGGACTCATCAATATAAAAATGATCAAGCTCACAGCTCTTGCCAGAGTAATGCCGTGTTTGGTACCACAAGCCACAAAAACCAATGAGTTGATTGTCTAAAAGAATAGCAACGCAATCGTAGTCGTAAGCAAACATGGATTTTAATCGATCGAGTAGAACCTTATCTGAATACTTGTTAGACGTAAAGTCTTGCATGAGCGGAACAATTTGTGCTATATTGTTCTTTGATAAATACGTGAATTCTAAATTCTGCATGGCATCGTCAAAAATACATATTAAAACCATTTCAGCAGAAACGACCCACATTGTTCGTCATCCTATATTACGTCCGGGGCTTGCTGTCGAAAGCTGTATTTTAGCTGGCGATGAGCTTAAATCCACGATTCATCTGGGAGCGTATGATCAAAATACATTGCTTGGCGTTTGTACAATTTTAGACAACCCCAATAATGGCCCATTCAATGAAAGAAATGGACAAATCCGGGGCATGGCAGTACAAAGCTCCATCCAAAACAATGGGATTGGTCAATTGTTGGTGGAAGAGGCCGAAAACCACGCAAAATCCCGCAATTTTGAATTGTTATGGATGAATGCTCGAAAAGGAGCTTCTGGCTTTTATTTGAAGATGGGTTATCAAATTGAGGGATCCGAGTTTGAGATTCCTATTTTTGGACCACACTATGTGATGAAAAAAAAGCTATTATGAAAGCACTACTAAAGGCTTTATTTTTGTACGTGAGCATGTATACTTCTGCACAAAATATCGATCCCCTTTTGGTGTTGGGAAAAACTTCACCTCCGCTAGTTGGTAGTATGCAAGAAGAGGTCTATGAAGCCTACGAACTTATGCGCCAGGCAGCTGCCAAAGAGGGCATCGACATCAAGGTGGTGTCTGCTCATCGCAGCTATAATCGGCAACGGGAAATTTGGAATGCCAAGTACAAGACTTTGACCTTGCAAGGTCTGCCAGCTAAAGATGCGATTCAGGAAATTATTACCTATTCGACCTTACCAGGAACCTCTCGTCACCACTGGGGTACAGACATCGATATCATCGACAATGCCAATCCGCAGTCTGGTGATGTGTTATTGGCAGAAAAATTTTATGGCGATGGCCCGTCGAGTGCACTACGTTCTTGGATGAACCAACATGCAGCAGACTTTGGCTTTTTGGAAGTTTATACAGACCATCCCTACCGCAAGGGCTTTGCCCACGAGCCATGGCACTACACCTACCACCCCCTCTCAAAAGCATATTTGGAAATCTTGACAAATCACGTTATTTCAGAAATTGCAAAAGATGAGCAGTTGCTCGGGCGTGAGTTTTTAGATGCGGAATTCTTTAAAAGCTACACAGCAGAGCATATTCTGGATATAAATCCCATATTATTTGACTGACAATACGGGTTGCTTTCGCTGGGTTCTACTTATCTTTGCAGCATGAAAGCATTACTGATGATTTTGGATGGCTGGGGTATCTCTCCAGACCCTTCTATATCGGCGGTTGACCAAGCATATACGCCTTTTATCGATTCTTTGTATGAGAACAATCCCCACGCCACACTCCGTACAGACGGTATGGATGTTGGGCTTCCCAATGGACAGATGGGAAACAGTGAGGTTGGACATGTTAATTTGGGTGCTGGCAGAGTGGTCTATCAAGACCTCGCCAAAATCAATATAGCTGTTGACAAGGATACTCTCAAAGATGAGCCCGTATTGCAAGAAGCTTTCAAAACTGCCAAAGAAAACAAGGTTAAACTTCATTTTCTTGGTTTGGTTTCGGACGGTGGCGTACATGCCCATATCAACCACATCAAAGGATTGGTTCATGCTGCCAAGCTTGCCAAAGTTCCCGATGTCTATGTCCATGCCTTTACCGATGGACGAGATGTTGACCCCAAATCCGGAGCAGGATTTATTGAGGAGTTGCAAGAAAGCTGTACTGCCAACAACGCTCAAATCGCATCGGTCGTTGGACGTTATTACGCAATGGATCGAGACAAGCGCTGGGAGCGTGTCAAAAAAGCTTATGATTTATTGGTTCATGGGAAAGGCAAATCAACTACTGATTTTGTTGAAACTATGCAAAATAGCTACGCAAATGGCACCACGGATGAATTTATCGAACCACTTGTTGGTGTTGGAACAAATAATCAACCCATAGCGACCATACGAGCCGGTGATGTGGTAGTGTTTTTTAACTTCCGAACGGATAGAGGTCGACAATTGACAAAAGCACTGTATCAGCAAGATTTTGAGCAGTACGAAATGAAAAAACAAGACCTTCATTTTGTAACGCTAACCAATTACGACGACTCTTTTAAGGGGGTTCACGTCGTTTTTGACAAGGACAATATATCCAATACCCTTGGAGAAGTTCTTGCCAAAGCAGGAAAAAAGCAAATTCGAATTGCGGAAACAGAAAAGTATCCCCACGTGACATTTTTCTTTAACGGCGGGCGTGAGGAACCATTTGAAGGCGAAGAGCGCATTCTATGCCCCTCGCCCAAAGTTGCAACCTATGACCTTCAGCCAGAGATGAGTGCCTATGAGTTAAGAGATGCCATCGTTCCCAAACTTTGTAACCAAGAAACAGATTTTGTTTGCCTCAACTTTGCCAATCCTGATATGGTTGGACATACAGGTAGTATGGAGGCAGCTATCAAAGCTTGCGAAACGGTTGATGCCTGTGCTAAGGATGTGGTTGAAGCCGCCAGAGCAGGTGGTTTTAGCGTTCTAATAATTGCTGATCACGGCAATTGTGATACGATGATCAATCCCGACGGAACCCCTAATACCGCACACACAACCAATCCCGTTCCTTTGATATTGATCGATGATAAGTACGAATCCATAAAAAATGGTAATTTGGGGAATATTGCACCGACTATCCTAGGCCTTATGGGTGTAGAAAAACCAGCTGAAATGACAGCAAACTCTTTATTATAATGGTATGAAAAATAATTTCCTATATCTATTTTGCATTTTTGGCTCTGTGGCATGCACAACACCATTCCAATCTTTTGGAGAATTTAGCAGAAACCAATTGGAAAACAGCACCCACAACAGCTGGTTTGTAGAAAACTACAATGCACACCCTTTAAACGAAACACTGGTTTCACAAATCGATTCTTTGATTGATGATATCGATATAAAAATATTTATGGGCACTTGGTGTGAAGACAGTCAACGAGAAGTGCCTGGTTTTTTTAAAATCATAGACGCTCTTAAAGCCAATGATCAAGTCCAACCGATAGTTGGCCTAAACGAGGACAAAGTCAGCCACAATGGGAGTGCTAAACAGGCTGGAATTACCAATGTCCCCACCTTTGTCCTTTCAAAAAACGGCCAAGAAATCAATCGGATTGTTGAGTTTCCGATCATTTCCTTAGAGCAAGATATCCTCGACATCCTCCAAGACAAGGGTTATAAGCACGCATACGATTTTTAGAAATGGCTTTGCAAAAAACAGCTGAGGAAATCGAACTCATCAGAGAGAGTGCGCTCGTGGTGTCCAGGACTTTGGGCATGCTCGCAGGAGAAATCAAACCCGGCGTAACAACATTATATCTCGACGGTCTTGCCGAAACCTTCATTCGTGATCACGGAGCAGAGCCCGGTTTTCTTGGACTATACGATTTTCCCAATACCCTTTGTGTCAGCCCCAATGCTCAGGTGGTGCATGGTATTCCCAATGACAAACCATTAGAAAATGGTGTTATCGTTTCAGTCGACTGCGGCGCATTAAAAAATGGATATTACGGCGATCATGCCTATACGTTTGCAGTTGGGGATATCGATAAAGAAACCCAGCAGCTACTCAAGGTAACCAAGGCATCCTTATATATTGGCATTGAGCAATTTTGTGTCGGCAAACGAGTCGGTGATGTTGGTCATGCCATACAGCAATATGTGGAGTCACATGGCTATGGGGTTGTTCGCGAGTTGGTCGGACATGGTCTAGGTAAAACCATGCACGAAAAACCAGAAATGCCAAACTACGGACGACGAGGTAGTGGTAAGGCTTTTCAAGAGGGGATGGTCGTCGCCCTTGAACCCATGATTAATATGGGGACTCACAAAATCAATCAGCTTTCTGACGGCTGGACAATCTTGACTGCAGACCGTAAACCAAGTGCGCATTTTGAGCACAATATTGCAATTGTTAATGGTCAACCTGAATTGCTCTCCACTTTTGATTATGTTTATCAAGCACTTGGCATTCAAAGTGATGAAGAGGATCGCTTTCGAACAAAACCATTAAGCAAGTGAGTGCCTTGTTTCGTTTTGCATTGCGTCTGTTTCCTCGCCCACTATTGATAAGACTAAGTCAATGGCTTTATCCCCTACTCGACTTGTGGTATCGCGGCAAGGGATTTACCGATCCAATCAGTGGAAAATCCTATCGTAAGTTTTTACCCTATGGCTACCAAAAACAACGGTCAAATGTGCTGAGCCCGGGAACTCTTTCACTCGAAAGACATCGACTGTTGTGGTTGTATTTTGATCGAGAAACCGACTTTTTCGATCGTGCTGCTGATGTCTTACATATCGCCCCCGAACAGGCCTTTGTCAAACGCTTTCGACAGCTAAATCACCGAAGCTATATCACTTCTGACTTACACTCTCCCATCGCCGATGTACAAGCTGATATTTGTAACCTCCCTTTTTCCGATCAACAGTTTGATTGGGTCATTTGCAATCATGTTTTGGAACACATCCCCAATGATAAAATCGCCATGCAAGAGATATATCGCGTACTAAAACCTGGAGGAACTGCCATTCTACAGGTTCCCTTACGCCTCGATCTAAACACCTTTGAAGACGATCGCATTACAGACCCCAAAGAGCGTGCCCACGTTTTTGGACAATATGATCACGTTCGAATCTATGGGAAAGACTATCAAGACAGACTTGAGCAAATTGGCTTTCAAGTAAAGATGTTGGCTTATGCTGAGCAACTTACTTTAGAAGAAAAGAAACGCTATGCAGTGCCAGCCAACGAAATTATTCCGGTTTGCACTAAGGTAAATTGAGTGAAGGAAATCCTGGACTCCGATGAATATCATAGTTTCCATTATCCCCAGCAAGAACCAACATATATTCAATCCCATCCAAGGATAATGTTTCAATCTTCGACATTGGCATCGACATCAAGGCCGTGGCATAGGCATCTGCAGTCATACATTCTGCTGCAATCACCGAGGCACTCAGCACATTAGATGGCCGTGCCGTGCCGTCAAAAGGATTAATCGTGTGTACGTACTTGTTCCCTTTTTCGTCAATTCGGAATTTTCGATAATTTCCAGAAGTCGCCAAGGCCTGATTTTGAAGTGTGAGTGTTCGCAACAAATCCCTTTCTGCAACATCTTCATTGGGCGTATCAATCGCAACAGTCCATGGGCTGTCTTTAAGTATATGCTTGCCTTTGGCTTGGAGCTCACCACCGATCTCAACAAGAGTGTTGGTATAGCCAAACCTCTTTTCTATCATCGATGATAACACATCAACTGCATATCCTTTACCGATGGCATTAAAGTCTAAGTAAATATTTGGATTGGACTTGTCAATACGACCTTCTTCGTGTAGCGTAACTTTTTCAAATCCTGTAAGAGCTAGCAAGCGATCACGATCGGAAGCTGTTAGTGTCGCCAAACCCTCTTCAGGACCAAAACCATAGGCATTGACAAGACTCCCAACCGTTGGATCAAAAAACCCTTGAGTGGCTGTAAAAACAGCTTTTGAAGCATTAAAAACCGTTTTGAAATGATGATCGACAACCACTTGGTCATCCCCCCGATTGATTTTGGAGATGTCAGAGTTTTTTATGTAGGTTGACATCGATTTGTTTAATACATAAAAAACAGAATCGATCGCTGGAACTAAATCGGGATTGACTTTGGTGTCAAAATAGATAATGTTATAGGTTGTCCCCAAGGCATAGCCCGAAACACGTTGGTACTCTATTTTGGACGTGCAGCCAACAAGAACGATAACAATGACTAGACTATAAGTCTTGAAGACCTTCATAATTGATCGCATAGGGTTTAGACTTCATCAAAGGTAAGTCGTAATTGTCAGCTCGCGCAAATCCAACTCCAGCAAAACAGACTGAGGCGTCGTATTTTTCTGCGTGGGCTTTGATTTTGTCGAGAAGTTCTAGATCGTAATCCTTTGGGTTGGCGGGATACACAGTTGCCTTTACCACGATAAAAATGAGTTGTTTTTCTTTTTTGCAAACAAACTGAGGATCTTTACTGAGTTCACTATTGACCGCAACAAATTCGTATCCTTGCGCGATGAGATCATCACCCACTGTTTTCATCGCCAATTGATGTAACTCTTGTTCTGAGGGCTTATCCGCCAAAGTCGTCAAATCGAACATTTTCTGGCGGAACGCCAAAGTCTTCGGCCATTTTCTCAACCGCCATATTCATCAGTGGAGGTCCGCAGAAATACACCTCAATATCCTCGGGCTCCTCGTGATGGTTGAGATATTGGTCGATCGCAACTTGGTGAACAAATCCAATAAATCCATCACCATCAGCGTCCAAATTGTCCTTCACCTTCCAGTTATCTTCCTCTAAGGGCTCGGAAAGTGCAACATAAAATTTAAAGTTCGGAAAATCTTTTTCCAAAGCACGAAAATGATCGACATAGAACAACTCACGACGTGAACGACCACCATACCAAAATGTAACTTTACGACCAGTTTTAAGTGTACGGAACAAGTGATACAAGTGAGAACGCATAGGTGCCATTCCTGCACCTCCCCCAACATACAACATTTCAGATTCTGAGTGGTTGATAAAAAACTCTCCGTAAGGACCTGAAATTGTTACTTTATCTCCAGGTTTTTTCGAGAAAATATAGGACGATGCAACACCCGGGTTAACATCCATCCATGCATTTTTATTTCGATCCCATGGGGGCGTAGCGATACGTACGTTGAGCATAATCTCTTTACCTTCAGCTGGGTAGGAAGCCATCGAATAGGCTCGCTCTACAACCTCAGTATTTTTCATCTTGAGATCCCAGAGGCCAAACTTGTCCCATTCGAGTTGAAACTTGTTCGCGTCATCAGGGTGCTCATCAGGGTGAGCAGAAATATCAATGTCTTTATATGGAATTTCACATTGTGGGATTTCAATTTGAATATAGCCCCCTGCCTTATAGTCCATCTCCTCAGGAATCGCAACGACAAACTCTTTGATAAATGAAGCCACGTTCCAGTTACGAACCACGGTAGCTTCGTATTTTTTGATTCCAAACACCTCTTCAGGTACTTCGATAACCATATCTTGCTTGACTTTAACTTGGCAGCCCAAGCGCCAACCCTCTGCTATCTCCTTTCTAGTAAAGTGTGGTGCTTCTGTGGGGAGTATCTCACCTCCACCCTCTTTGATAATACATTTACACTGAATGCAAGTTCCCCCTCCACCACAAGCTGATGGTAAAAAAATTTTATTATTTCCAAGCGTAGTGAGAAGCGTACTCCCAGAGCCAACCTCAACATCTTGAGACCCATTAATCATCAGTTTTACTGGTCCCGAAGGAAGCAACTTTGCTTTGACACCCAATAGCATTCCAACCAATAGGAACACGATAACCATAAAAACAACTACACTAGAAAGAACAACTGTAATATCCATAATGCTTAAATCTTAATTCCCATAAAGCTCATAAACCCAATGGCCATGAGACCTGTTATTATAAATGTGATTCCCAACCCACGCAAAGGCGCTGGTATGTTAGAATAGGCAATCTTTTCGCGAATGGCGGCAATTGCAAGAATAGCCAAGAAAAAGCCAATTCCTGATCCCGCTCCGTAAATTGCGGATTCCCCAATGCCTGCAAAGTCTTTTTGCTGCATAAATAAACTCCCCCCGAGTATCGCACAGTTTACAGCGATCAGTGGTAAAAAGATTCCAAGAGCGCCATAGAGAGCCGGTGCAAATTTTTCAACAATCATTTCAACAAGCTGTACCATGGAAGCAATCACCGCAATAAACATAATAAAGCTCAAAAAGCTCAAGTCAACATCTGCATAGCTTGAATCGAGCCATAGCAAAGCTCCTGGTCGTAGCAAATAGCTATCTAGCAAATAATTGATGGGAACGGTAATCGACAAGACAAATACGACAGCAAGTCCAAGTCCAACTGCAGTTTTTACCGTTTTGGAAACTGCTAGGTAAGAACACATTCCCAAGAAATAGGCAAAAACCATGTTCTCAATAAAAATACTTCGTACAAATAAGTTTACGTAATCCATGAGATTTATCCTTTTTCTATGAGTTTTCGATTACGGGCACGCTGTAGCCAGATGATAACACCAACGGTAATGAGCGCCATTGGAGAGAGCAACATAAAACCGTTGTTGACATATCCCATTTCGTAGAGAGATTCTGGAATAATTTGGTAACCATATAGCTTACCCGATCCAAAAAGTTCTCTAAAAAACGCAACCAATATGAGCATAAAGCCATATCCAGCAGCATTTCCAACACCGTCTAAAAGAGACTTCCAAACGCCATTACCCAAAGCAAAGGCCTCCAGACGTCCCATGACAATACAGTTTGTAATGATCAGCCCGATAAATATCGATAGCTGTTTACTCACGTCATATGCATAAGCACGTAAAATTTGATCTACTAGAATCACCATAGAGGCAACGACAACGAGCTGTACTATGATTCGAATACGATTCGGAATCAGATTTCTCAATAGTGAAACGATCACATTACTCGCGCCCATCACGGCAATCACAGAGATGGTCATCACGATTGCCGGCTCAAGCTGAACGGTAATCGCCAATGCAGAACAAATTCCGAGTACCTGAACGGTAATGGGATTATTATCATCTAAAGGGTCTGTTAGTAGCGCCCTGTTCTTTTTAGAAAACAACGGCTCTTTCTCCTTAGCGACAAAAAGAACAAGTGGTTTGTTTGTTTTTTTAGACATATCGATTAGTCATTTACAGCAATTGCTGTTGTGGTTTGGTTTTTTGTTAGGTAGGATTGATAGTGCGTGAGACGTTCCATAATCATATCTGAAACACCATCACCTGTAATTGTCGCCCCAGAAATTGCATCAACCTCATGGTCGTCTTTATCAAGGTCTTTTGGATCGTTGTTTGTTTTGGAAACGGAGATGCCAACCAATTTGGCGTCATTGTCAAATACTTTTTCTCCAACAAAGCGATTCATAAACCATTGCTGGGTGATCTCAGCACCCAAACCAGCGGTTTCAGCTTTGTGGTCAAACACAGCTCCTTTGATCGTATTTCGATCGGATTCCAAAGCGATATATCCCCAAATGGCATCCCATAGCCCAGAACCGCGCAGAGGAATAATGTAATATGACGCTTCCTTTACGTTTGCCAAATAGAGTGGGAAACGCTGCTCGCTTGGGTCTTTTTTCAATTCCAAGGCGAGTTTGATTCCTGAGAAAGGATCAACATCTTCGTCGACTGAACCGTCATTTCGCAAGGCAAGTTGGGAAACAATGTGATCGTTAAAGAGGACTTCAGCCCCATCGCGATCGGTTTCAATGCCAATCGTTGCGAGTATGTTTTGCATTTTTTCTTTGCGGACATTTTCTTGCTGCAAGTCTTTTAGGGAACTTGCGGTAAAAGCCAGTACGGAAGCGACCACAACCACCATGGCAGCGGCAAATCCAAAAGTGTAAGCATTAGAATCTCTGTTCATCATTAAGCAGTTTGCACAGTTGCACTGTGTTGTTTTCTTTTTAGTCTTCGATTGACGTTGGCTTGCACCACATAGTGATCAATCGTTGGTGCAAAGACATTCATCAGTAAAATGGCTAGCATCACTCCTTCAGGATAAGCAGGATTAAAGACACGAATTAGTATACACAATATCCCCACAAGAATCCCATAGATCCATTTTCCGCGAACAGTTTGTGCTGCAGAAACTGGGTCGGTAGCCATAAAGACAATTCCAAAGGCAAATCCACCGACAATCAAGTGGTTCATCCAGTCAAACTGCATCAAGGCGTTGGCACCCCACAGATTGAACAAAAAGCCCATAGCAGCAGCTCCAATCACACCCCCGAGCATAATACGCCAGCTTCCTACACCTGTAAAAATGAGAATCGCAGCTCCAACCAAAACCCATAATGTAGAGGTCTCTGCTATCGATCCTGGAATGGCACCACTAAACATCTCAAACATGCTGTAATCAACATTTACACCAGAAGCGAGAGAACCCAATATCGTTTCCCCAGATATTCCATCTACATTACTCGCCTCAGAAACCCATACCTTATTTCCTGACATATAGGTTGGATATGCAAAAAAGGCAAAAGCACGAGCTGTAAGTGCAGGGTTGAGAATATTCATTCCGGTTCCTCCAAATGCCTCTTTAGCAATAAAGACCGCAAAAGCAACTGATAAGCCAACCATCCATAATGGAATATCAACTGGCATGATCATCGGAATTAAAAGCCCCGTTACCAGATATCCTTCGTTGACTTCATGTCCGCGATAGACCGCAAAAGCAAATTCGATAGCAAGTCCTACCCCATAGGAAACGGCGATCATCGGAAGGATTTTAAACGATCCATGAAGGAAGGCATCCAGAAAAGTAAAGGCTTCCCCTGTTTGGATATAATATTGATAGCCCGTATTGTAAATTCCATAAATCAAGGCAGGAATAAGCGCAATAATAACGGTTACCATTGTACGCTTTAGGTCAACAGCATCTCGAATGTGAGCGCCTTTTTGGGTTGTGTGGTTGGGTACAAATAAAAAGGTGTCGAAGGCATTTACTGCGGGTGCAAATCGCTCGTATTTCGATCCTTTTGCAAATGGTCTTTTTAAACGGTCAATTTGTTTTCTTAACATCATAGCTTTTGATTAACCTACTTCTTTATTCATCAAATCCAACGCATCGCGAATAATCGCTTGCGCCTCAATTTTGGAAGAGTTCGCATAATCAATTAATGCAAAATCTTCGGGGGCAACCTCGTAAATACCAAGTTGCTCCATTTTTTCAATATCATTCGCCATACATGCTTTGAGTAGCTGCATGGGGTATATATCCATGGGAAATACACGCTCCATTTCCCCAGTGACAACAAGGGCACGTTCTTCTCCGTTCAAATTGGTGTCGGGGGTATATTGTTTTTTGGGAAATAACCAAGAAAGTGATGTGTTTGACATACTATGTATGTTGGGACCTGCTAAAGGAAGCCAGCCAAACATACGATATCGATTTCCCTCTGGAAGTACAGATATGGTATTATTGTAGTAACCAACATACCCATTGGCAGAGGTAGCTGTACCTGTCAACACATCTCCATTGATAACGCGCAATGAAGCAAGGTTCTCGGCACCAACATCGTCGAGTAAAGGCTCTAATGATGCACCAATCGTTGATTTATAATAACATGGAGACGTTAAGGGATGCCCTGCAACAGCAAGTGTTCGAGACGCATCAAAAACTCCCGTTTGAAAAAATCGGCCAATATTTGCGACATCCTCTGCACCAACAACCCAAACCGTTTCACCAGTATTAATTGGGTCGATATGATGAATTTGAACACCAACATTCCCTGCCGGGTGAGGCCCTTTGATTCGATGTATTGTACAATTTTTTGTCTGTGCGATTTGACTGGACTCTTTAGCTCCGATAGTCAAATGCAAATTTGGAGAGAGTTTTGACAACATATCCATTCCCAATTGAAACGCATCCTGTTGTCCTTCCAAAACCACATCGTATTGAGCAGATAAAGGAGCAGTTGCCAAGGCACTAACAAAAATCGCCTTTGGAGTAGCATTGGGATTGGCAACAATATCATAGGGACGTTGCCTGATAAACGGCCAATTTCCTGATGCCAACAATTGCTCTTTAATTTGCTCGGGCGTAATCTTTCCCAATGATGGAAGTTTGTGCGTAACCGATTGTTGTTTTTTATCGGCAGAGATCATAATCTCAAGCACCTTTCGCTTGGCACCACGTCTGATTTCTTTGACTGTCCCACTGACTGGAGAAACAAATTGAATACTGTCTTGATATTTGGAATAAAACAGCGGCTGACCAGCTTGAACTTCATCTCCCTCTTTACACAAAAGTTTGGGAAAAACACCATGAAAATCGGTGGGTTTTAAAGCAAACTTCGTTGATGGTGGTGCAATCTTGAGCGTGTTGGTAGGAGCCCCCTTGAGTCGGAGGGTAAGACCTTTTCGGATCTTGATGTCAGTTGACATGTTTATTACCTTTTGGAGCACAAATTTACTTAGTTCAAAGCGCTTAAAAAAAGGTTCAGACTCCTTTTTATTCTTATTTATATTAATTCCAAATAATTTGTTTAACGCTTCTATTTTCGACTTGATTTTCACTTTGTAATTTCGTCTCTGATTTTAGGTATCTTTAGGCAATATTTTTAAATTTTTATAGTTGCTAAACGTTAAACAAATTTTTTTTGCACTTGTTTTTCCCAGCATTTTGATGGGGCAACAATTGAAAGAAAAAACTCCTCCAAATCACATTGGCACAATCATTTTTCAGGCAGAAGAACAAATCGAAAATACCCCAATAGTTGAGCTCGGGAAAATGTTTACTTTACGCTTTGACGATTTGAATGCCGATGAAACCTATTATTACTACACCATTCAACACGCAAATGCGGATTGGACTGTTTCAGAACTTTTTAAGTCAGAATATATCAACGGTTTTGATGACGTGCGAATACGGAATATGACCAACTCGTCGGCGACACTGCAAAGCTATACACACTACGCATTGACCATTCCGAACAGAAATACTGAAATTATCACAAGCGGAAATTATATACTGGCTGTATTTGATGACAACCAAAAGTTGATTTTTACCAAGCGATTTGTTGTCTATGAACAACAGGCCAATGTACAAGTCGGTATTTTTCGGTTGCGTGATTTGGAAGGGATTGAAAGTAAGCAACGAATCGAAATCGAAGTGCAAACAGCTAACATCAATTCACGTAAACCTAATCAAGAGATCAGCGTTTGGGCTCTTCAAAACTATCGCTGGGCGTCTGCTCGTAAAATCTCCAAATACGATTATATGTTGAATAAAAGCTTGCGATTTGAATACGACAATAACCTCATTTTTGAGGGCGGGAACGAATACTTTTTTTATGACACTAAAGACATTCGATCAGCAGGGGGGAATGTTGCCTATATCAGACGTGAAAATCTGTATCAAAGTATTTTGTATCCCAATTTTGTACGCAATGGTAATGCATACACCTATGCACCAGACATCAATGGTAATTTTGTGATTCAAACCACAGAAGGATTCAATCCAGACACAGATGCCGATTACACAGAAGTCACTTTCAGCTTGCGTTCGTCTGAAACCAACTATGATTTTTATGTCACTGGTCTTTTCAATCAGCATCAACCAAAGCCAGTCCACAAACTAGAATACGACTCTGCAAACAACCTCCACCAGTTAACAATTCGGCTCAAACAAGGGGTGTATAACTACAAATATATCGCAATCGATTCCGCTGGTCTGCTGTATGAGAATGGCGTTGGGGGCAGTCATTGGCAAACCGAAAATGAGTATTTGGCGTTGGTTTACCTGCGAAAGTTTGGAGACCGCTACGATCGATTGATCGGGATTGGTGTTGGAAACTCCGAACAAATCCAAAATTAATTACCTTGCAATCTGGAAGTTTTGTACCTTGCAATTATGGTACAGCTACTCACCAGTGGAATTCGTGTTTCGGTGGAGGTTTTTTTTGAAGGAACCTACTTCAAAGATTACAAGCTCAACTATTCCTACGCTTACCAAATTACCATTTACAATGAGGGAAAAGAAGCCGTTCAACTCCAATCTCGACATTGGGAAATTATCGACTCTCTCCGTCCAAAGACCATTATTGATGGGGAGGGCGTTGTGGGTAAAAAACCAGTAGTTTCACCTGGAAAAAGTTATACCTATAGATCGGGCTGTTTGGTAACTTCTTCTGCGGGAGCCATGTATGGACACTACAACTTTATTAATCTCGCAACTACCAAAAAATTTAGAGTATATATTCCCAAATTTAAACTTAGTCCCGCCTTTGCGATGAACTGAGTTATATTACGCTTTTTAGTAGATTTGTTACATAAACAAAAAAATATGCGTCATGCCCTACGGATTTTTCAAAGTTGACACTCCACGAAATGAAGTCACTTACGAATATCGTCCTGGTTCGCCAGAACGAAAACAAGTTGAAGAAACCTACAAAAGAATGTTCGCCCAAACCGTTGAAGTTCCCTTGTATCTTGGTGATGAAGAGGTCTTTACGTCTGAAATACGCCCCATTAGACCTCCGCACGATCATCAGCACATTGTCGGGACATATAGCGTTGCCCAGCCCGAGCATGTAACACGAGCAATTAACAACGCACTGAAAGCCAAAGCAAAATGGGCCGCAATGTCATGGGAGCATCGTGTATCGATTTTTATTAAAGCTGCTGATTTGATCGCAGGTCCCTACAGAGCAATTATCAATGCAGGTACCATGATTGGTCAGTCTAAAAATATTTTCCAAGCAGAAATCGATGCCACTTGTGAATCTGTTGATTTTCTCAAATTCAATGCCGCTTTTGCTTCACAAATCTATCAGGAACAACCCGCTCCTGGTAATGGTGTTTTTAATCGTATTGAACACCGACCACTGGAGGGGTTTACATATGCAGTTACTCCATTTAACTTTACTGCTATTGCTTGCAATCTCACTTCATGTATGGCGATGATGGGGAATGTGGTGGTCTGGAAACCCAGTGACCACCAAATGTATACTGCTAAAATTTTGATGGACATCTTTAAAGAAGCTGGACTTCCTGATGGTGTAATTACACTCGTTTCCGGAGACCCTGAAATGATTACAGATATTGTGTTGAAGCATCCGTCTTTTGCAGGCTTGCACTTTACAGGTTCTACTTTTGTTTTTCAAAATCTATGGAAGAAAATCGGTGAAAACATCAAGAACTATAAAACCTATCCGCGGATCGTAGGTGAGACTGGCGGTAAAGACTTTATCCTGGCTCATCAATCAGCAGAGATCGATGTAGTCGCCACTGCCATTACGCGTGGTGCTTTTGAATATCAAGGGCAAAAGTGCTCAGCCGCTTCTCGAATCTATTTGCCAAAATCAATTGCTCAAAAAATTATTGATAAAGTCGTTGCCAATGTCAAATCCTTCACTATGGGATCCCCACAAGACATGAGTCATTTTATCACAGCTGTAATCCATGAGGCATCCTTTGATAAACTCGCTGGTTATATCGACCAAGCCAAAGCAGACAAGGATGTCGAAGTCCTTGTTGGTGGAACTTATGACAAATCCAAGGGATATTTTATATCCCCTACTATATTGCTTACAACCAATCCGAAATACACGACCATGGAGACAGAATTGTTTGGCCCTGTAGTGACCCTATACGTTTATGAAGATGAGAAATGGGAAGAAACCATTGATTTGGTGGATAACACTTCAGTCTATGGGCTCACAGGTGCTGTGATTGCACAGGACCGTCAGGTTATTGAGAACGCAAGTCTGAAACTCGTCAATGCTGCTGGAAACTTTTACATCAATGACAAGCCCAGTGGTGCGGTGGTCGGACAACAACCATTTGGAGGTGCTAGAGCGTCTGGCACCAACGACAAAGCCGGCTCGATGCAAAACCTATTACGATGGGTATCCCCTAGATTAATCAAAGAAACGATGGTGCCGCCTAAAGACTACCGTTACCCACATATGGGTTAAAGAGGCAAGTGTACCACATATTTTGTGGCAAAAAATTCTTCTTGGAAATAATTGGCAAGTGGATAGCGGGTCGCTTTGGGGAAAGTTTTAAGTTCTTCATTCAGGTCACCACCTTTTAGAGCAAGTATACCATTGGCCAAATCGTGTTCTTTCATAGGACTAATTTTATCCTGCACAAATTGCACTAATCGGGACATTTGGGTGACCGCACGAGAAACTACAAAGTCAAAGTTTCCATTTACTTGTTCGGCGCGTTGGTGAGTTACTTGTATGTTTGTCAAACCCACCGCACCAGCAACTGCATTGACGACTGCGATTTTTTTTTTAATGGAGTCGACAAGGTAAAAGTCAGTTTCTGGGAAAAGGATAGCAAGTGGAATTCCAGGAAAACCGCCACCTGTACCCACATCGAGAATTTTGGCATGGGGAGCAAATGACATCACTTTGGCAATACCTAAAGCATGTAGTACATGACGTTCGTAAAGGGTGTCGATATCTTTACGAGAAATCACATTTATTTTCTGATTCCAATCTGCATATAAGCCATAAAGTTGCTGGAATTGTAGTTTCTGCAGATCATTTAGGTTGGGAAAGTAAGTGAGGAGTTTTTTCATATTCAATTATTGTTGAAATCAAAAGTAAAAAAAGCAAAAAATAATGATGACTCAAAATCATAATTACTACTTTTGCTTTTACAATCGAACCCAATGAAAATTATTAAACAAACTCCCAAGAAATTTAATTTGCTCTACAACGATCTTATAACTCTTTGCTTCGACTTCATTTCTCACTTTCACCATCTCAAATCATTGGGAAAAAAACCAACAACAGTTTAATAAAGACGATGAAAGGAGAATTATCGAATCGGATCAACAGTTTGCCTGCTTCGGCAACATTAACCATGGCGGCCAAAGCCAGAGATTTAAAAAATCAGGGTTTTAACGTTATCGGACTGAGTCTTGGAGAACCAGATTTTAATACGCCTGATTTTATCAAAGAAGCAGCGGTACAAGCTGTCAATGACAATTACAATTCATACACTCCTGTCGATGGTTATGGAGAGTTGAAAGAAGCCATTTGCAAAAAGTTTAAAAGAGACAACCACTTAGATTATAGTCCGAGTCAAATCGTGGTGTCAACTGGAGCAAAACAGTCTATTGCAAACGCCATTCAGGTGTTGATCAACCCCGGAGACGATGTTTTGCTTGTGGCACCATACTGGGTGAGTTATTCTGCAATAGTCGTGCTGGCTGAAGGAAACCCAATAGAGATCTACTCAGATATCAAAACCGATTTTAAAATCACGCCTGAACAACTTGAAAAAGCGATTACACGTAAAACAAAAATGGTGGTCATTAACTCGCCCAACAATCCCAGTGGATCGGTTTATACTGAAGACGAATACCGTTCTTTGGCAGCCGTTTTAGAAAAATACCCTGACATTTATATTCTTTCAGATGAAATTTATGAACATATCAACTATGGGGTACCACACTTCAGTTTCGCTAAAATTCCGTCAATGTACGATCGTACATTGACTGTCAACGGAGTGGCAAAAGCATTTGCGATGACGGGTTGGCGTATTGGTTACCTCGGCGCACCAGAACGAATCGCAAAAGCATGCACCAAAATGCAAGGCCAGACCACAAGTGGGGCCAACTGTATCGCACAACGCGCTACGATCACAGCTTTGGAAGCGCCAGTTAGCAAAATTCAGTACATGGTTGACGAATTTGCGACCCGCCGAGAAAGAATCATTGCCTTACTCGGTACGATTGAGGGCTTTGTTCTAAATCATCCTAAAGGGGCTTTTTATGTGTTTCCAGATATATCACATTATTTCAGAAAAACAATCAAGGGTAAAACCATTGAAAATTCTTCTGACTTTGCACTCTACCTCTTAGAAGAAGCCCATGTTGCTACTGTGAGTGGCGAGGCATTCGGCTGTCCAAATAATATTCGAATTTCCTATGCAGCTTCTATGGACGACATCGAAGAAGCGGTTAAACGAATTCAGCAGGCATTAACTTAGTGGTCTTTCCAGAAATATGGAGTAAATAAAATTAGTGCGGTAAATAGTTCAAGACGACCAACCAACATCAAAAAGGAGCACCAAATTTTCCCACCACTAGGCATGGATGCATAGGTTGAAACGGGACCAAAATCGCCCAAACTTGGTCCAACATTTCCCAGGCTCGCTGCAGATGCACCGACAGACGACAAAAAATCCAAGCCAAAAAAGCTTAAAACGACTGCACCTATTATAAATAGCAGCATGTAAAGGATAAAAAATCCAAGAATTCGATAGACCAGACTCTGTTGGATTGTAACGTGGTTGAGGTGAAGTGAAACAATAGCATTGGGGTGGAGGGCGCGACGAAATTCAAGGATTGCATTTTTGATCATCACCAAATGTCGAATCACTTTCACTCCCCCTGAAGTCGAACCGGAAGATCCACCCAAAAAGAAGAGACCAAAGAAAAGCATGGTCAAAAAAGGAATCCAACCAGCAAAGTCTGCAGTCACAAAACCAGTGGTTGTAATGATAGCAACGACTTGGAATAAGGCATGTCGGAAACTGCTTTCAAACTCCCCAAGGACTTGTGGGTGATCAATTGTGGTTGATTGTAGGTTTACATTGACATAAATCCCAATAAAGGTAATCAGTGTAAAAAACGTCACAAAGCCGATATACCAGCGAAACTCATTGTCTTGCCAAATTCGTTGCAGTTTACCTTTAAGTCCAAAGTAAATCAGAACGAAGTTGGTACCTGCTAAAAACATAAATAAGGTTACTATATATTGGATCATAGGTCTGTGATTCCAATACGCCAAACTTTCATTTTTGGTTGAAAACCCACCAGATGCCATGGTACTCATCGAATGATTAACAGCATCAAAAATCGTCATTCCTGCCAGAGATAATAAAATCGCCTCTAATGCCGTAAAGCCTACATAGATATACCAAAGTCGTTTTGCGGTATCGCTAATACGCGGGTGGAGTTTATCCCCACCAACAACGGTAGCTTCAGCTGAAAACAATTGAACACCGCCAATACCCAATAGTGGTAGAATCGCCACTGCTAATACAATAATACCCATGCCACCAAGCCAGTGTGTAAGGGAGCGCCACAATATGATACTTTTTGGTTGTGCTTCAATATCTTGAATAATTGTAGCTCCAGTAGCTGTAAAACCGGACATGGTTTCAAACAATGCATCTGAATAGCTTTCTAGGGTACCAGTCAACAGATAAGGTAATGTACCAAAAAACACCATGCTGAGCCAGCCCAGCACCACTGTCAAGTACCCATCCCTCTTCCTGATTTCCCGTTTTCGATTTCGGGTAATAACTAAGGTTACAAATGCTACCCCTGTGGTAATAAATGCAGAGTACAAAAATCCGTTCACTGCGCCATCACCCATATAGGCACTTAAAACGGAACAGAAATACATGGCTGTTGCATTAAACAAAAGCAACAAGCCCAACATGTGAAAAATTGTCGAAAAATTATACACTTTCATCGCTACCGAAATAATCGCTCAATTCGTGAGATGGACTTTGGTAAACAGCAAACCAAAACTCTATCGCCAGGCATGATTTCAAAATCGCCAAGGGCAATAATCCCCTCCCCTGCTCTTATAACACCGCCAATTGTAGCTGTTCGAGAAATCTCTAAATCCTTGATTTTTTTTCCTAAAACTCGAGAATCTTCACTGACAACAAACTCGAGAAGTTCTGCATCCATATTATTGAGTTTGGCCAAGTCAACGACCTTTCCTTTCCGTACATAGCGAAAAATACTGTTGGCAGTTAGTAACTTCTTATTAATTAGTGTGTCTACCCCGATTGATTTGGTGAGCTCGAAGTAATCCACATTCTCGACTAGTGCTATAATTTTGGATACATTATTAGATTTGGCCATCAAACAAGACATGATATTAGTTTCGGAGTCATCTGTGACTGCTAAAAAAACATCCATGCCACCAATATTTTCTTCAAGCAATAACTCAGCATTTCGCCCATCGCCATGAATCACAAGAGTATTAGGAAGGGACTCAGACAATTTGATTGCCTTTTCTTTATTCAACTCAACGAGTTTGACACGCATTCCGCGTTGACATAAGTCTTCTGCCGTCTTTTTTCCAATGCGTCCACCACCAAGAATCATCACGTTCTCAACCTCTTGCTTGGTGTATCCGATCAATTCGTTTATGGCGTCTATTCCTGACTTGGAGCTTGTGAAATAGACCTGATCTCCAGCTTTAAAAAGAGTATCTCCGCGAGGAATGAGGGTTGTTTGTGTACCTGCCCGTTTAATTGCAATTGGCATAAAGTGTACCTCCGAATAAACAGCCGCTGCCTCTTTTACCGATTTCCCAACAAAGGGTGCCGACTCTTCCAAGGTTGTGCCCATCATTGTCAAGGCACCTTCTTCAAATTCATAGCTATTGTTAAATGCTGACTCGTCAATTAACAATTCAATTTCTTTAACCGCTAATTCTTCAGGGGAGATCAATTCATCGATGCCTAAGGAGTGAAAGTCGACATCTTCTTTGTACTTGTCAAACTCAATATTGGTCACACGTGCTATAGTCCGTTTACAGCCCAATTGTTTTGATAGTAAACAAGACATCAAATTGGTGGTTTCTACCGGGCTAACGGCAATCATCATGTCGGAGTCGCCCGCATCTGCTTTTTTGAGTACCGACAAGGCAGAAGGGTCTCCGTGTATGGTGCGGATATCCAAATGAGTCTCGGCATATGTTAGGTCCTCATTTACACTATCTATTAGCGTAATGTCCTGAGATTCGAATGAGAGTAGCTTTGCAAGATGAAGTCCAACATCACTCGCACCAGCAATAATGATTTTCATGAAAAATCCTTGGTTTGCTAGTGCAAATATAGATGTTTTGCAATGAACCTACTCATCCAAATAAATCTCTGATTCGCTTATCTTTGCACAAATTGCTGTAATATCATGCCATGGTCAAACCTTATCAAAATTCTTCTTCATCCAAAAAAGAACAAGTTACCACAATGTTTAATGGCATTGCCGATAATTATGATTCCTTAAACCGTGTGATATCGATGGGTATTGACAAATCATGGCGACGAAAGTTGGTTGCTATGGCAGCCAATAAAAAGCCTAAAACGATCGTGGATGTCGCTACTGGAACTGGAGACTTGGCAATTGCTTTAACATCGATTCCATCTGCCACAGTTACGGGGATTGATATTGCTGTTGAGATGTTGGAAATAGGAAAACAGAAAATCACTGATCGCAATCTTAATCGTAAAATCAATATGATTGTTGGCGATGCCGAGTCTTTGCCTGTTGCAGACAATACTACAGATGTTGTGACCGTAGCTTTTGGTGTTAGAAATTTTGGTGATCTTTATAAGGGGCTTTCTGAGATTCATCGCATTCTGAAACCGGAGGGACAGCTATTTGTTTTGGAAACTTCTGTGCCAAAAAATTTGTTTTTTCGAATTGGGTATAAGATCTACACTTCACTATTTCTGCCCCTTGTTGGACAATTGTTTTCCTCAGATAAAAACGCATACAGCTATCTTTCTCATTCTGCTGCTGCTTTTCCCAATGGCGATGTCTTTAACAATAAACTTCGAAAAGTTGGGTTTACAAGAGTAAAGAACCATCCACAAACCTTTGGGGTCGTAACCATTTACCAAGGCACAAAAAGTAAAGATGAGTAAACCTCTTCTTATTGTTTTTCTTATTACCATGACTGCAACGAGTTGGGGTCAAAGAAGCGATACGCCTGAATATCATAAAAAGGACGATGATTATTTATTACGCTTTGGATACTATTTGGGAATCAATCAGATGAATTTTAAAGCCGAATACTCACGGTACACTTTGGATCAATTAGAGATTCAACCACAATTGGGGTTCAACGTCGGGCTTTTTGCTGATTTACGAATTCTAGACAACATCAACTTACGAATCGAACCCGGAATGTTTACAAGTCAACGAATCCTTACATTCCCAGAAAATTGGGCAGAAGTTCGCAATCCCGATAATCGCCGTCGAGATGTCAAATCTACATATATACGCATACCCTTGGTTTTTAAATTTTCAACCGACCGAATCCACAATGTGAGACCCTTTGTCGTCGGTGGAGTTTCGACCTCTTTCAACCTGTCCAGCAATGAAAAAAGCCGAGAGGATAATGACAGCGGACAATTTCGTTCACGTACCAAAATGAACTCGTTTGAAATTGGACTTGGCGTTGAACTGTATTTGCCCTTTTTCCGATTAACCCCATCAATTCGGGGAATTTTTTCTACAGAAGATGAGATAGTACCCGACGACTGGACAGTGGCAATTCAATCACTGAAAACGCAAGGGATTTTTCTAAACTTTATTTTTCAATAGGGTTTTTTTGGCGCGCTTCAGCTACAATAATGCCTGTTGCCATAGCTGCGTTTAGACTTTCTGCCCCTCCAAATCTAGGAATTGTGATAGCGTCAGTTGCAAGTTCCTGAATTTGTTTTGACAATCCTTTACCCTCATTCCCGATGACCAAAATCATTGGTGAATCAAAAGCGTAATCATATAGTGACTGTCCAGCCATAGTTGTAGCTACAATTTCGTGATTTTGCATTCCCATAAGCCATGTTTGTAGGTCTTTATAAAGTACTTGAACTCGAGCCAAAGAACCCATAGCCGAACGAATCACTTTTGGGTTGTAACAATCAACCGTATCTGACGAACAAACGATATCTTGGATCCCGAACCAGTCACATAACCTAATGATTGTGCCCAAGTTTCCGGGATCTTGTATGCTATCCAGTGCGAGAATCAAATTTGATTCTGCAAGCGATTGTTCATTTGCTTTGGCGAATACTGCCAAGGCAACTGCAGGCGTTTTTAAAGCACTCATGGATTTCATTTCCGATTGAGTTATCACTATGGCTTCATGATAAGAAAACAGTGTTTTATCCGTTGTAAAAAGTTGATGTAGTTGGTAATTTTCATTGATAAATTCCTGCACGACCTTATGCCCTTCAGCCACAAACTGATCGTATTTATCTCTTTGTTTTTTTTGCGCCAGTTGGCGTACGAATTTGATTTGGCTTTTGCTAACCATACAAATGATGTATTTTTGAATTTTGATGCTTGCATTCAGACCACATACTACAAAAATACTACTATTCCTTTGCTTAGGCACAATGCTATCGGGTTGCCGTATAACAAAAAAAATCGATGCGGACGATTTGTTGCTTGACCAAAATCTGTTTTACTACAATGGAAATCGAACCTTTGCAGATTCAATTCAATCGCTGGTACCGCAACAACCAAACAAAAGGATCTTGGGTATTCCTTTGCGTTTGTTGATCTACCAATCTGCAAACCAAAATTCCGCTTCAGAGTTTGATGACTGGTTACAAAAAAAACCCAAACGCAGTCAACGTATGCAATCAATTTGGTCTCAAAAACAGATCAATCAAATGCGGGCTTACAAGGTTCAATTCCAAAACTGGAAACAAAGAAATGGTGAGCCCCCGTCTTTAATAGACTCCTTATATTTTGACCAATATGCCAACGATATCACCACCTACCTATCGAATCGTGGATATTTTAAAGCTAAAACAAAGGTTGTCAAAGAACTTACAAGCCCATCGCGTCAGACAGCAAATTTGATTTATGACATTCAAACTGGACTTCCTTATTATCTCGATTCAATCACAACAAACATCAAAAGCCCAGTTATTGATTCGCTCTACCAACTCAAGTCTTCGGAATCAATTCTAAAAAAAGGAAATAAGTTTAACACCCTTGATTTTGAAGAGGAACGAAATCGATTGTATTCGTATTTTAAAAATCAAGGAGTTTATCATTTTCAGCTGAATTCGATTGACTTTGAAATCGCATGGGATACCACTGGTACTGATTTTCAACTACCTGTAAAGATATCAATCGAGGATTTTAGAAAGCCCACGTCCGAAGGGATTGTTTTTGAGCCTTATAAACAAACCAAAATCAACGCAGTGAACGTATATACAACTCTTGCCGATGAAGTGGAATCCCAAACTCAATTTGACAGCATTTCGTTTTTTGGATTGAAGAAGAAACGATACAATCAAAATATGCTTTCAAAAGCCATTCAGATGCGCTCTGGAGACCTTTATAGTGATAGAGCACGAACCGAAACAATTGCCAAGCTCAATCACTTGGGGATTTTTGAATACCCCAATGTTAGCTACTCATACTCTGATTCATTAGAAAGCGCCTTGAATACAATCATAACCCTACGCCCTAGGGAACGTTTCGAGCTCGAGTTTGGATTGGACCTTACCCAGTCCAATATCCAAGATCAGGGTGTTGCGTTTAATAGCAGTATAAATGTTCTCAATATTTTTCGAGGAGCCGAAAATTTTGAATTTGGTGTTCGAGGAACTATCGGTCGTTCAGCCGATGAAGTCATTTCTGAAATTGGTGGAAACGTGAGACTGCGGTTACCCAAAATTTTAATGCCAAGAATGATTGCAAAATTAATCCAAGAAAATCTACAGCCCATATCAGTTCTAAATTTTGGAACGGCTCTTCAAAACAATATCGGATTGGACAAACAGACCTATAGTGCAGGTGTTCAATATCAGTGGAGATCTAAAATGAATAATCGGATTGACCTCAACTTACTAGACCTGACTCTAGTCGACAACCGTAACGTTCAAAACTATTTCAATGTGTACACAAACTCATACTCTGAACTCAATTCACTTGCAAAATCAACGACTGGTACCTCGACTTTTTTTAACGGTGACAATCTTGCCATTCCAGTTGGAACAGCTGGATTTACGAACTACGTCCTTTCGGATAGTTCTCCAATCACAAAAGGAAGCCCTTCTTATCTCATCGTACAACGTATAGAAGAGCGAAGAGACCGCTTGACCCAAAATAACCTGATCATCGGATCGAGTATTAATTTTTTAAAAAATACACAAACTAGTTTTTTTGATGAAAATTTTTATCAAGTCCGCTTCAAATTTGAATCTGCTGGAAATCTGATCAACCTATTGGCTAAACCACTTAATTTGGAAAGAAAAAACGAAACTAATTATCTGTTTAATCTTCCTTACAGTCAGTATATCAAAGGAGAGTTTGACTACATTCAGCACTGGCTTGTCAGTTCGTCTTCTGTTTTTGCATTACGAACGTTTGTGGGTTTAGCGGTTCCACTTGGCAACGCCACTAGTATTCCTTTTAACCGCTCTTATTTTTCTGGTGGCGCAAATGACAATCGAGCTTGGGAGGTATATCGTTTAGGGCCTGGGAGTAGTTTTTCGGGGAATGAATTTAACGAGGCAAATTTCAAACTTGCGCTAAATCTGGAATATCGCTTTGACCTATTTGGATCATTTAAAGGTGCGTTATTTACCGATGTAGGAAATATTTGGAATGTGTTTGACGATATTACTGATCCCAAAAGAAGATTTGATGGATTCGGAGATTTGAGCGAACTTGCAGTTGGGTCTGGTTTTGGTATGCGATATGATTTTGGACTGTTTATTTTTAGACTCGACACTGGTTTTAAAACTCATAATCCAGCACTGGAAAAATCGAAGAGATGGCTAACCGAATTACAGTTAAAAAAAGCAAACGTCACAATCGGAATAAATTATCCTTTTTAAAGGTTAAATTTTATTCTATTTTTGCGCCTTCAAAACAATAAAAACCAATGAGTCACTCTATTCAACCCGGCGTAATTACCGGCAAACAAGTTCAAGAAGTTTTTCAACTGGCAAAAGATAAAAAGTTTGCTCTTCCTGCCGTGAATGTCATCGGGTCGAGCTCGATCAATGGCGTACTTGAAACAGCCGCATCCCTAAATGCACCTGTAATCATACAATTCTCTAATGGCGGAGCACAATTTAATGCGGGCAAGGGGCTTTCCAACGAAGACCAACAGGCAGCCATTACTGGAGCTATAGCGGGCGCAAAACACGTGCATCAATTGGCTGAAGCATACGGGGCGGTTGTGATTCTTCACACCGATCATGCTGCTAAAAAATTATTGCCTTGGATCGACGGTTTACTCGCTGCAAGCGAAAAGCATTTTGCTGAAACTGGAAAGTCCTTGTTTAGCTCTCACATGATTGATCTTTCTGAAGAACCATTGGAGGAAAACATTGCAATTTGTAAAGAATACCTCAAGCGCATGTCGAAAATGGATATGACTCTCGAAATCGAACTCGGAGTAACTGGCGGAGAGGAAGATGGCGTTGACAATACCGATATTGACAGTTCGAAACTCTACACCCAGCCAGAAGAAGTTGCTTACGCTTTTAAAGAGCTTTCTCAAGTTAGCGACCAATTCACTGTAGCTGCAGCATTTGGAAATGTGCATGGGGTGTACAAACCTGGAAACGTCAAATTGACTCCCAAGATTTTAAAGAACTCTCAGGAGTTTGTCAGTGAAAAATACGGGGTAGAGCACAACAACATCGACTTTGTATTTCATGGTGGATCAGGGTCAACTGTAGCCGAAATCTCCGAAGCCATTGGATATGGTGTAATCAAAATGAACATCGATACGGATATGCAATACGCTTTTATGAGTGGTGTTCGGGACTATGTTCAAAACAAATCTGATTATCTCCAACAGCAAATCGGAAATCCAGAAGGAGATGATGTGCCTAACAAAAAGTTTTACGATCCTCGCGTCTGGTTGAGAGAAGGAGAAAAAAGCTTTATTGATAGACTCAAGCAAGCTTTTGAAGACTTAAACAATGTGAATACATTGTAGTGTTATTTGGTTTTTTATCTTTGATTAAAATAAAACCGTATGCCTTGGTTTAAACGAACAACTAAAGGAATCCGAACGAGTACGGAGGATAAAAAAGACACCCCCCAAGGTCTTTGGTATAAATCGCCAACAGGAAAAATAATCGATACAGAGGAACTGGCGGAAAACTTTTATGTTTCCCCAGAAGACGGCTACCATGTTAGGGTTGGGAGTCAAATCTACTTCGATCTTCTTTTTGACGATGGAAAATTCAGAGAACTCGATAAAAAAATATCATCTAAAGACCCCCTCCAATTTGAAGATTCAAAAACCTACAAAGATCGTTTGTCTGCAGCTCAGAAAAAAACAAAGTTATCTGATGCTGTTCGAACAGCAGTAGGCAAATCGAATGGCAATCAGCTTGTCGTGGCATGTATGGATTTCGCATTTATCGGCGGATCTATGGGTTCGGTTGTAGGTGAAAAGATTTACCGTGCGGCGGATTATGCTTTACAGAAAAAAATACCTCTTCTTGTGATTTCAAAATCTGGAGGTGCACGCATGATGGAAGCGGCACTTTCATTGATGCAAATGGCTAAAACCTCGGCGAAGTTAGCACAGTTGTCAGATGCTCAAATTCCATACATCTCATTATGCACAGATCCAACAACAGGAGGTACAACTGCATCTTTTGCTATGCTTGGCGATATTAATATCGCTGAACCCGGTGCTTTGATCGGCTTTGCGGGGCCTCGCGTAGTTAAGGACACAACGGGACAAGACTTGCCTGATGGATTTCAAACAAGCGAGTTTGTTTTAGAACATGGATTCTTGGATTTTATCACCCATCGCAAGGATTTAAAGAGTAAGGTAAATCTATATTTGGACCTGGTTCTTAACCGCCCTGTCGCAAAACCATAAGTTTTTCACATTTAATCCCTACATTTGCAACTTCAAGAAAAATTCTTGAGTTTACATAATAATCATTTACAATAATATTAGCATGTATTTAACAACAGAAAATAAGAAAGAGATTTTTAAGAAATACGGGGCGTCCGAAACAAATACTGGATCAACTGAAGGCCAAATCGCTCTCTTTACGCATCGGATCAACCATTTATCCAATCACCTGAAAAAAAATCATAAAGACTTTAATACCGAAAGATCACTAGTAAAGATCGTTGGTAAACGAAGAAGTCTTCTAGATTATTTAAAGAAAAAGGATATCAATAAATACAGAGAGTTAATCAAAGAACTCAACATCCGAAAATAGCATAAAAAGCATCATAGTTTTTCATTGGTGACTACGAACGCAACACAACAAACGTTCACATTTAAAATGAAAAATATGATACCAAAAGTATATACTGAGTCTATTGACTTAGGAGACGGTCGTACTATTACTATTGAAACTGGTAAGTTGGCCAAACAAGCAGACGGTTCTGCAGTTATTCGCATGGGCGACGCAATGATTCTTGCCACTGTTGTATCGGCAAGAAAAGCTTCCGATGTTGATTTCCTACCACTTACTGTAGATTACAGAGAAAAGTTTGCTGCTGCTGGGCGTTTTCCAGGCGGTTTTTTTAAGCGCGAAGCGCGTCCAAGCAACGAGGAAATTCTAACCATGCGATTAGTGGATCGTGTTTTGCGACCGCTTTTCCCGAAAGACTATCACGCTGAAACCCAAGTCATGCTACAACTGATGTCGCATGATGAAAATGTAATGCCCGATGCCTTAGCTGGATTAGCGGCATCAACGGTTATTCAGCTATCTGACATTCCATTTGAATATCCGATTTCGGAAGTCCGAGTGGCTCGAATTGATGGGGACTTTATTGTCAACCCGAGCAGAGAGCAATTGCAAGAGTCAGACATTGATATTATGGTGGGTGCGAGTGCAGACTCTGTCGCCATGGTTGAAGGAGAATTTGAAGAGGTTTCGGAACAGTGTATGGCCGATGCCATTCGCTTTGGACATGAAGCCATCAAAAAACAAATCGAAGCACAAGTTCGATTGGTAAAAGCCGTAGGTAAAAAAGAAACGCGTACCTACGATGCAGAAAACCACGATGAAGAGTTAGAGAAGAAAATTCATGACTTTGTCTATCAAAGTTGTTATGACATCGCAAAGCAAGGTCTTTCAAAGCAAGAACGCGGTGAAAAATTCTCTGAACTCAAAGAGACTTTAATTGCTGAATTTTCAGAAGAAGAGCAAGAAGAGCATGGGAAATTGATTTCCAAATACTTTGGAAAAGCACAAAAGGAAGCTATACGTGAACTCGTTTTAACAGAAGGAATTCGTCTAGACGGTCGTCAGACTGCAGACATTCGTCCGATTTGGTGTGAGGTCGATTATCTTCCTTCAACACACGGTTCTTCAGTCTTTACCCGTGGAGAGACCCAAGCATTGGCAACTGTAACGCTCGGAACTTCCAGAGAAGCAAATATTATTGATTCTCCATCGAACCAAGGAGAAGAGACATTTTATTTACACTACAACTTCCCACCATTTTGTACAGGTGAGGCACGACCATTACGAGGAACTTCAAGACGTGAAGTCGGGCATGGTAACCTTGCGCAACGTGCACTAAAAATGGTGATGCCAGAAGAGTCGCCATATACTGTTCGTGTGGTCTCTGAAGTTTTAGAGTCAAATGGTTCGTCATCTATGGCAACAGTTTGTGCTGGCACCATGGCACTGATGGATGCCGGTGTTCAAATCAAAAGTCCCGTTTCAGGAATTGCAATGGGGTTAATTTCGGATGGTGATCGTTTTGCTGTCCTTTCTGACATCCTTGGTGATGAAGATCACCTTGGTGATATGGACTTTAAAGTCACTGGGACAGACAAAGGAATTACGGCTTGTCAGATGGATATAAAAATCAAGGGCTTGTCCTATGAAATTTTGATTCAAGCATTGGAACAAGCGCGTCAGGGCAGACTGCATATCCTTGAGAAGCTGACAGATACCATTAAAGTGCCTGCGGAAGCGATTAAACCACATGCTCCAAAAATGATCAACAGCAGAATTCCAAATGAGTTTATCGGTCCGTTTATTGGTCCAGGTGGTAAGGAGATTCAAAATCTGCAACGTGAAACAAGCACGACGATTGTAATCAATGAAGACCCTGATACGCAAGAGGGAATTGTTGAAATCCTTGGTACTGATCAGGATGGAATCGATCAAGTACTCGCTAAAATTGATGCGCTTACCTTTAAGCCCGAAAAAGATGAGGTTTATAAGGTTAAGGCGATTAAAATTTTAGAATTTGGCGCTGTCGTTGAATACCTCGAAGCACCTGGCAACGAAGTCCTTTTACACATTAGTGAAATGGCTTGGGCGCGCACAAACGCTGTTACCGACGTGGTGAATGTTGGTGATGAGTTTGATGTCAAATACTTAGGGTTTGACCCACGTACCAGAAAGGATAAAGTGTCCTTAAAAGCCCTACTTGAAAAGCCCGAGGGCTATGTGGAGCGTCCACCGAGAAAAGGTGGCAGCGGCGGTCGAGATCGAAAAGGCGGTCGGGACAATCGCAACAGGAGATAATTTTGCAAAATCCCCTTTTTGGGGGGTTTTTTTATTACCTTGCTATATTCGAATCATTGTTGGTTTCAGAATTTAAATCCCATGAAAACGTATATTTTCATCATTCTACTAATCGCCGCTCAGCTGTATTCACAAGACCGAATTACTGGAGAGCTTTTTGCGACACGGTCGGAAGTCATTGCCCAAAATGGTATGGTGGCTTCAAGCCATCCTCTTGCTACACAAATTGGAATTGATGTCCTGAAAAAAGGAGGGAATGCCATTGACGCTGCCATTGCTGTAAATGCAGCTTTGGGGCTCATGGAGCCAACTGGCTGTGGGATAGGTGGTGATCTATTTGCCATTGTTTGGGATCCAAAAACAAAAAAACTACATGGCTTAAATGCCAGTGGCCCTTCACCCCAGTCGCTTAGTTTAGATTTTTTCCTTGAAAACAATTACGAAGGTATCCCCTATTACGGCGCTTTGTCTGTCAGCGTTCCAGGAGCAGTTGCGGGTTGGATTGCCTTGCACGATAAGTTTGGCAATCTTACAATGGATCAAATCCTCTCCCCTGCGATACACTATGCCGAAAATGGTTTTCCACTTACCGAGCTCATCGCATATTATATGCAACGATCAGTTCAACGATTTATTAGAGCCGATTACCCAAATATCATAGAAACCTATATGGAACCAAATGGTGGAAAACTACCAATTGAAGGTGAGATTTTCAAAAACCCGCTTTTAGCCCAAACCTACAAAACCATAGCAAAAAAAGGGAAACAGGGATTTTACAGAGGGAAAGTCGCTCGTGCGATTGCAAAAGATGTACAACAACAGGGCGGGTTTTTGACCACAGCAGATTTATCTTCTTTTGAAGTGGAGTGGGTTGACCCCGTATCGATCAACTACAGGGGATACGATGTTTGGGAACTTCCTCCAAACGCACAGGGGATAGCCGCACTGCAAATACTCAAAATTTTAGAGGGTTATGACTTTTCAAAAATAGATTTTGGAAGTGATGAGCATATCCACCTGTTTACCGAAGCAAAGAAACTTGCTTTTGAAGACCGCGCCAAATTCTATGCAGATATGACCTTTGCAGATGTTCCTATCGAAACATTATTAAGTGAATCTTATGCCAATCAAAGAAGAGCGTTAATCAAAGAGAAAGCGTCGATGTATTCCGCAGGACAAATCAGTGCGGGCGAAACGATTTATATGACTGTTGCGGACAAGGATGGGTATATGGTGTCTTTGATCCAAAGCAATTACTTTGGTATGGGTTCAGGCGTTGTGCCAGAAGGAGTCGGTTTTATGCTTCAAAATCGCGGTGCTTTATTTAGTTTAGATGAAAATCACGCTAATGTCTACGCACCCAGCAAACGCCCTTTTCACACAATTATTCCTGCTTTCGTCACAAAAGACGATTCACCCTTTTTGAGTTTTGGCGTCATGGGAGGGGATTTTCAGCCTCAAGGTCATTCGCAGATTGTGATGAACATTATTGACTTTGGAATGAACACGCAAGAAGCTGGCGATGCCCCAAGGTGGGATCATAAAGGATCTTCCAGCCCAAGGGGAAGTCAAGCTAAAAACAATGGAAAAATCCGTGTGGAAGACGGAATTCCATATAAAACAATACGCCAGCTTATGTCTCGCGGACATAATGTCGGATTTGCCTTAGGAGAATTTGGAGGGTATCAAGCAATCTTGTGGGACGAAAAAAACCAAGTGTATCGCGGTGCTTCCGAAAGCAGAAAAGACGGACAAGTCAGTGGATATTAAAACTTAATATTAACATTGAGGGCATGAAAAAAATCATTCTATTTATAATTGCTCTCGCAAGTACAAAATGCACAACTGAAATGCAACAACCACCGATCGCCAAACAAGTCCCAAAATCTTTGGAAATTCACGATGACAAACGCGTCGATCCCTATTTTTGGATGCGTTTGAGTGATGTGCAAAAAGAATCCGAACAAGCAGACAGTCAGACTCAGGATGTGCTAGATTATCTCCATGCAGAGAACAACTACCTGAAAAAAGTGATGAAGCCTACGGAAAAACTCCAAGAAACAATTTATGAAGAAATTATTGGTCGAATCAAGCAAGATGATTCCTCGGTTCCCGTCACGGTGAATGGCTACACCTACTACACCCGATTCGAACAAGGACAAGACTATCCTTATTATTGTCGGAAAAAAGCTGTCGAGGACAGTTACGAAGAGGTGATGCTAGATGTTACTAAAATGGCTGAAGGCTTTGCTTATTATTCAATTGGCGGTCGAAGTGTGAGCGAAAACAATCGCATTCTTGCCTATGGCGTAGATACGGTTTCCAGAAGGGAATACACCTTGTATTTTAAGAACTTAGAAACGGGAGAATTACTCGACGACAAAATCGAAAATACCACTGGTGGAATCACCTGGGCAAATGACAACAAAACCGTTTTTTATGTCAAAAAAGACCCTGTAACGCTTCGTGCAAATCAGATTTTTAAACACCAATTGGGAACGGACGTCAGTTCGGATGAGCTCGTTTATGAAGAAACCGATGAGACCTTTTCATGTTGGGTTTCAAAAACCAAATCACGGAAGTTTTTGATGATTGCGACAAGTCAGACCCTTTCCACAGAGTATCGGTTTTTAGATGCCAATACTCCAGATGGAAACTGGCAAGTGATTCACCCGCGGGAACGAGATCTCGAATACTTTGTTGATCATTACAAAGATGATTTTTACATCATCACAAACGATCAAGCCAAAAACTTCCGTTTGATGAATACCCCTGTTGACCATCCGCAAAAATCAAATTGGACAGAGCTGATTGCGCATCGCAATGATGTGTTGTTAGAAGACATCGAAATTTTTACAGATCACCTTGTTGTCAATGAGCGGCACAATGGACTTACACGCCTTCGCATCATAAAATGGAAAGATCAAACTGAGCATTATATCTCTTTCGATGACCCAACCTATGCTGCTTGGATTTCTGTAAACCCAGAGTTCAACGCAACCCAGCTTCGTTTTGGATACAGTTCATTGACCACCCCAACATCGATTTACGATTACGAATTAAACAACAAAGAAAAGACACTCAAAAAACAGGATGAAGTATTAGGTGAAAAATTCGATACACAAAACTATCGTTCAGAACGTATATTGGCACCTAGCCGAGATGGGAAAACAAAAATTCCCATTTCTATAGTCTACCACAAAGACTTTAAAAAATCAGGGGACGAACCGTTGCTTCTGTACGGCTATGGCTCCTATGGAAATACGATTGACCCTTGGTTTAGTTCAGCACGATTAAGTTTGCTAGATCGTGGTTTTGCCTTTGCTATTGCACACATTCGTGGGGGGCAGAATCTAGGTCGTCCTTGGTACGAGGATGGAAAGCTGCTAAAGAAGAAAAACACATTTTACGATTTCATGGACGTTGGGAGTCATTTGGTGCAGGAAGGCTTTACTTCAACTGATCATTTGTATGCTCAAGGAGGTAGTGCAGGTGGCTTGCTAATCGGGGCTGTGATCAATATGGCACCCGACCTGTGGAATGGCGCTATTGCGGCGGTTCCTTTTGTCGATGTGGTCTCTACCATGCTTGACGAAACAATTCCACTTACGACCTTTGAGTTTGACGAATGGGGAAACCCAAAAGAAAAGGAATATTACTACTATATGAAGTCTTATTCTCCTTATGATAATGTCGAAGCTAAAGATTACCCGAATCTGCTGATTACAACCGGCTATTGGGATAGTCAGGTGCAATATTGGGAACCCGCCAAATGGATTGCCAAACTTAGAGCAACGAAAACAGATAACAATTTGTTGTTGATGGATTGCAATATGGAGGTCGGTCACGGTGGTGCTTCTGGTCGTTTTAAGCGATTTAGAGAAGTTGCCCTGTCTTACGCTTTTTTACTACACCTTGAAAAATAAATGTGTTTTTTGTAACCTTTTAGTTCTGCTCTTCGTATAATTAACGTAAAATAATAGTATGAGACAGCTGAAAATTACAAAACAGGTTACCAACAGGGAAACCGCTTCACTTGACAAGTATCTACAAGAAATTGGAAAGGTAGATTTGATTACAGCCGAAGAGGAAGTAGAACTTGCCCAACGCATCAGATCTGGAGACCAAATTGCGCTTGAAAAGTTGACAAAGGCGAACTTGCGATTTGTGGTCTCTGTGGCCAAGCAATATCAAAATCAGGGTCTCACACTTCCAGACTTGATCAACGAAGGGAACCTAGGTTTGATCAAAGCCGCTAAACGATTTGACGAAACCCGTGGTTTTAAATTTATTTCTTATGCCGTTTGGTGGATTCGTCAATCGATTCTACAAGCGCTCGCAGAGCAGTCGAGAATTGTACGATTACCGCTTAACAAAATTGGGTCGATCAATAAAATCAACAAGACCTATGCATACCTAGAGCAAGCCCATGAAAGGATGCCTTCTGCCGAAGAGATTGCAAAAGAACTCGATATGACTGTTTCTGACGTAAAGGAATCGATGAAAAATACTGGTCGTCACGTATCTATGGATGCACCACTAGTAGAGGGTGAAGATTCCAACTTATATGATGTACTTCGTAGTGGAGAATCGCCAAACCCAGATCGTGAATTGTTGCACGAGTCATTACGAACAGAAATTAGCCGTGCTCTTGAGACCCTAACGCCAAGAGAATCTGATGTGGTTCGTCTTTATTTTGGACTGGGTAACCAACACCCGATGACACTTGAAGAAATTGGAGAAACCTTTGACTTGACTCGCGAGCGTGTTCGTCAAATCAAAGAAAAGGCAATCCGTCGATTAAAACACACTTCCAGAAGTAAAATATTGAAAACCTATCTCGGGTAATGAGTGACAAAAAGCTTATTGCTCCTTCACTGCTTGCCGCTGACTTTAGCAATTTAGCTCATGATATTGAGATGGTAAATAAAAGTGATGCAGACTGGTTCCACTTAGATATAATGGATGGTGTTTTTGTTCCAAATATCTCTTTTGGAATGCCTGTCATCAAAGCGATGGCAAAACATACAAAAAAACCACTTGATGTCCATCTGATGATTGTAGAACCCGATCGCTACATCCAAACCTTTGCCGATTTAGGAGCAAATGTACTAACCGTTCACGTTGAGGCCTGCACTCACTTGCACAGGAGCTTACAGTCGATCAAAGCAGCAGGGATGAAAGCTGGTGTAGCGTTAAACCCTCATACGCCAGTTGCATCTCTATCACATATCATCGAGGATATTGATTTGGTATGTTTGATGAGTGTAAACCCTGGTTTTGGTGGCCAATCGTTTATAGAAGCCACCTATGAAAAAGTTTGTGAATTACGAAATATAATCGATGAGAACAAGGGAAGCACACTTATCGAAATCGATGGGGGTGTTAGCGATCAAAATGCAAGTCAGTTGATAGCAGCAGGTGCCGATGTTTTGGTCGCGGGCAGTTATGTGTTTTCAGCAACTGAACCAGCGAGCACTATCGCAAACTTATCTGCTCAGGTCAATTCATAAAACAATGTCTGTTGTTCTAGGACTGATGAGCGGCACTTCTTTGGATGGGCTAGATCTTTGCTGTGTTAGTTTTGCTGACAATCACGATGACTTTTGTATTCTTGCTGTCCAAACCGTTCCTTACTCTGCCATATGGAAATCCAAACTCGAAAATGCATTCTATGCCACGACAACGGAAGTCAATGCGCTTGACAAAGAGTATGGAGTTTTTTTGGGTGAACATATTACTGACTTTATCAACACACATTCGCTCCCCCCTATTGATTTGATTGCTTCCCACGGACATACTGTTTTTCATCAACCCGATAGAGGGATCACTAAACAAATTGGATCGGGTAAAGAAATTGCCAAACACACAGGTATACAAGTGGTTTATGATTTTAGAACCCAAGATGTTGTTTTGGGTGGGCAAGGAGCTCCTCTCGTTCCCATTGGCGATGTTATACTTTTTAACGAATATGATGCCTGTTTGAATCTGGGTGGATTTGCCAACGTATCCTTTGATATGCAAAACAGTCGTATTGCCTATGATATTGGAGCCTGTAACCTCATCCTCAATCATTTTGCCCAAAAACTTGGCTATGAATACGACGACCAGGGGTTTATCGCCCAGATGGGAACTTGTGATGAATCGTTGCTAAATAAGTTGAACAATATTGACTACTATTGTTTCAATCCGCCAAAGTCTTTGGCTAGAGAGTTTGCCGAGTCCCAGCTTCTGCCTTTACTCTCAGACCACGACGAAAAAATAGTGCTACACACCTATATAAAACATCTTGGTTTTCAAATCGGTATGTCCTTGACAAAAAGTAAAGCAACTAAATGCTTGGTTACTGGAGGTGGAACACATAATCGTTTTCTCATCGAACAAATACAACAGCATACGAACTGTTTTCTGAAAATCCCCGACCACACGATTGTGAATTACAAAGAAGCGTTAGTCTTTGCACTATTAGGACTTTTGCGAAAAGAAAATCAAATCAATGTGTTGTCTAGCGTAACAGGAGCTAAGCACGATCACAGTTCTGGCCGCATAGCAAAGCCATAGTCATTACCTAAAAAATTGTAAATTCATAGACAAATTTTAACGAACTGATCTATGAAACTTTATCAAACTTTAATCACAGTTACACTACTCTTTTTTTCTTGTAGCACCTCTGACGTAAAAGATCAACTCTACCAACTCATGAACGATTACCATCAGCAGGCGTTAAAACTGTATCCGCTGAATGCTACCTACCAAGGCGATAATAGGTACAATGATTATTTACCCAATTCTCTTTCAGATGAATTTATGGCAAAAGAAAAAAAGTTCTACTCCACTACCCTCAAAAAACTCAATTCTCTTGATGAAGTAAGTCTAGGCGAAGTAGATTTGTTGAGTAAAAAGGTGCTTGCTTGGGAGTGTGATATCAACCTAAAAAGATTGGAATTCCCAATCCATCACTTGCCAATCAATCAGATGTGGACCCTTCAGCTTACCATTGGGCAGTTGGCTGGCGGAAGTAGTGCACAGCCCTTTGATTCAATAGAAGACTATGAGAACTGGCTAAAACGCGTAGATGATTATTTGGTTTGGCTAAACTCCGCTGAGCGACGAATGAAAGAGGGAGTCGAAAAAGAGATTGTATTGCCGAAATCACTGATCAAAAAAGTCGTTCCTCAATTGGCTGCCATTGCTTTGACTGATCTAGAGGATCATTTATTTTATGGCCCTATTCGCAAAATTCCAGAAAGCTTTTCAGAAGAAGATAAAATACGGATGACTGCAGCGTACACCTCAATGATTGAAGACAAAGTAAAACCTGCATATCTACAAATCCATAACTTCATGAAAGGAGAGTATATGGAAGCAGGGCGATTGACCAGTGGATTTGATGCCTATCCGTTTGGAGAAGACTATTACGACTATGCTATTCAGCTATACACAACAACATCAATGAGTGCTGAAGAAATCCATGAGTTGGGCTTGCGTGAAGTCGCACGTATACGCTCTGAGATGGAAAAAGTAAAAAAACAGGTGGGTTTTACAGGAGATTTAAACGCCTTTTTTGACCACGTAAGAACCCTACCACAACTTGTCCCGTTCAATGACCCTCAACAAGTGATAGAAAATTTCAATGCGATTCATGATAAGATGAAATCAAATGTGGATTTATTGTTTTCACTCCAACCAAAAACAGCTTTTGAAGTGCGTCGTACAGAAGCTTTCCGTGAAAAATCGGCAAGTGCAGAATACAGTCCAGGGTCGCTAGATGGCACAAGACCAGGGATTTTTTATGTGCCCATTCCAGATGTAACCAAATACAATATCTTTTCTGACGAAGACCTGTTTTTACACGAAGCGATTCCCGGGCATCATTTCCAAATCGCTTTACAACAAGAAAACACTGCCTTGCCTGATTTTAGAAAAACACTGTGGTACAGCTCCTATGGTGAGGGCTGGGCATTATATTGCGAATCCCTCGGAAAGGATCTTGGATTGTATGACGACCCCTATCAATATTTTGGGATGCTTAGTGCCGAAATGCATCGTGCAATCCGACTAGTTGTGGATACTGGACTACACACTAAAGGATGGACTAGAGAAGATGCTATCGCTTATTCCTTGGCCAATGAGGCAGAGCCAGAGGCGGCTATCATCTCTGAAATAGAACGATATATGGCGAATCCAGGACAAGCATTGTCTTATAAAATTGGACAGCTCAAAATTCTTGAATTAAAGGAAAATGCCAGCCAGACACTAGCTGGTTCTTTTTCAATAAATACTTTCCATGAAAAGGTTCTAGAAACTGGGTGTATACCTTTGGCTCTATTGGAAGAAAAGATACAAAGCTGGACAAAGAATTCTTTAAACTAAAAGTAGCTAAAAATATTCCCTTAAATAAAAATTTATCTTGGAAATAATTTTCTGATCTAAATCTACAGTACGTAAACCTATTTAAATATTTTCAGTGTTATTTGATTTAAAAAATTTATATCTTTCAGTAAATAATTCAATCAAAATGAAAAAAACAATAACTCTTTTAATCTTAATTCTTTCATATTCCCTAAGTGCTCAAACCTGGGGAAATAGAGAATATTGGATATCTTATGAATATACCCCAAAAGCAGATCAAATATCTGAATTTGAAAAAGCAGTGAAAGAAAAAACAAATAAATGGAACACCAATTTAGAAACTGCAATTTTTACGTTTGAAGTTGTGAATGGACCTAATTCTGGAACCTATGAAAGATGGGTTACTAGAAAAGACCGATCCTTTTTTGACCAAGACTTCTCAAAAGAAATTGAATATTGGAAAAAAAATGTAGGAAAGTATATCAGTGATCAAAGTGGTCAACAAACCTGGAGAATTTTTAAAGGAGCATCATACGGTTGGGATGCTGAAAATACTAGTATTAATAAGTTTTATCAACAAAACAGAGTTGTGGTAAAAGCGGGAATGACAGCCCAGTTTTTGCGCGCACATGAAAGAATGGCAAAGTTGATGGATGCATTAAATTATTCTGGAAATAGAGCAGTTTTTCGAATTGTGAATGGAGGAAACACAAGAGAATTTGCTGTAGTGTACGGATTTGATCAGCATGGTGGAGATGGCAGTGGCACATGGACTGACCTTCCCGAAGATTCTTCACTTCAAGACGCTTATAATGAAATGTTTGGTTATGAAGCTTGGACAACAGACTGGCAGGCAAGTTCAGAAGCTATTGAATTATGGGGGAATCTTGCTCAAAAAACACGATTTAGGCCTGAGCTCTCTACAAAACTGTAATTTTTTTTAATTACAAAAGCCCACTTTTAGTGGGCTTATTTTTTTAATGCTTATCAACCTCCACTTGCACCACCATCGCCAAACCCGCCACCAACGAAGCCACCCCCAAAACCATCTCCTCAGCCAGAGCTTGAAAATGGACTTGAAAACCTTTCTCAAGGGTGATATATACCACCATCATTAAAAGCATAATCGCTGTAAATATCGCAATAGATGACATTCTGACCATCTAAATTTAATTTAAATACTGTAATAGATTATTTAATATCTAAATGAAGGTTTAGTCGACAGTCTAAAAATTGTTTTTGAATTGTATTTTTCACTCGGGTTGAGTCTAACTGATGGAAAATTTTCCTGATTAGGGGAGTTGGGGAAATGTTGAGTTTCCAAACAAAAACCTGTCCTGTTTTGGTATGTGCCATTTGATTTATTGGGCAGCGTACCATCAAGAAAATTGCCAGAGTAAAACTGAATTCCAGGTTCATTAGAAAACACTTCAAGAAATCTTCCACTCACTGGTTCATATGCAGAAGCAACAAAACGCGACCCTTTGCCTTGATCATTCAGCACCCAACAGTGGTCATAGCCCATTCCATTTTCAAGCTGCGTGTTTTCATCACTGATTTGTTTTCCAATGGGCTTTGGTTTTCTAAAATCAAAAGGGGTTTTATTCACATCCCTAAACTCACCTGTTGGGATTAGTGCATTGTCCACCGGTAAAAAGGAATCGGCATTGATAAAGATCTCGTGATCTAAAATATTTTGATTGAAGTCTGCTGTTAAGTTGAAATACGAGTGCTGTGTTAGATTAACAATCGTTGGTTTGTCAGTTGTAGCTTCATAGCTTACACTCAGTTCGTCTTCGTTGTTTAAGGTATAGGTAACTTTTGTTTCTAGGTTTCCAGGATAACCTTCTTCCATATCTTTACTCAGATAACTAAGTTCCAGAGATACTGTTGAGTCGTTAACAATGGTTTTCGCACCCCAAACGACTTTATCAAAACCTTTAAGGCCACCATGAAGATGGTTGGGTCGATTGTTTGCTACTAGTGTATATTCTTGATCGTCTAACTTAAATTTTCCTTTCGCAATTCGATTACTATAACGACCGATCAGTGCACCAAAGTAAGGTGTTTCAGCTTCATATTCAACTAACGTGTTATATCCAAGTACAATATCCTTATAATCTCCATTTTTATCTGGAGCTGTCCATGAAGTTATGATTCCACCATAGGTGATGATGCTAACCTCCATTCCTTTATTGTTAGTCAGAATATACTGATCAACATCATTTCCATCAATTGTCTTACCAAATAAGTTTTTATCTATTGTTAGGATTGGCATTTTTTTGAAAATTTTATTACAACTAATAGAACATATAACTAAAAATAGGACAACTAATGATTTGGTTTTTTTCATCAATTAATAAAAACTTTAAAGTTTTGAAAAATTCCTTTATGTTGAATTTGAATAATATATAATCCTTTACTCAGTTTTGATAAATCTAAACTTTTTTCATGAGGTATTGTTTGCTCAAATAATTTTTTTCCTGAAATAGAGAAAACTGAACATTGAATTTCAGCATCACTACCATTAAAGGAAATAATATCATAAGTGGGGTTGGGGAAAATTGTTATTGGCTTAATTATATGTGCCTTTTTATTCAAATATGTAGAAAAATCAAGAACAAAACTACTTATTGACTTAGGAGCAAAATCTGTTTCAATAAACCGATAATCATCTATAAAATCCATTTCAGATTTATAAAAATCCATGGAATTGTTATCTGTTGTATAACGAAATATGTTAGATGTATTATATGGTATCTCTACAGTCATAGGAATCGAATCAGTTCCTGAATTAAAAACATGAACAACGAGCTCATTTTCATCGGGATGTAGAAATGTAGAAACAAACAAATCATTTTCAAAATGTTTATGAAAAACTCTGATATATCCCTTAAATGATAAATTTGAAAAATGCTTAAACGCATGATAACGTTTTGGAATGATGATGCTCTCTAAATCATCCCAAACAACCAAACCTGAAGAACCTTCTTTATCACCCTCTTCTGGTGTCGCATAAGTGTGCTTATCAAAAAGTAAATGAACCATATAAGCTGTCATTCCACCCTCATTAAAACCTCTGGTAATCCACTTTATATAATCTGATGCATCATCCATGCTAAAATCTAAACTTTTCAAGTTTGCAGACTCAGTTACCCAAACTGACTTTCCATCGGAAACGGATTTCAAAGATGACCAATTCGCATTGTGATCTGAATCATAATAGGTATGTGTAGCGACAACATCTACTGCGTTTTTAGTTGCTGAATCTTGGAACATATGCTGAATATAACTTACAGCCGAGTTTACAGCTGTTAATTGGTCGCTACTTCCCGGGCTCACTCTTGCTGCTTCTGGACTAATAATGCCAACCGATGAAAAGGAAGAATTATCTAGTCTACTTCTTAACACAGGTATAATATTTACCAATTCATTTGGGGTTAGGTTCATAGATTCATATGTGTTCATAAAATCAGGTTCATTTGTAAGCGATACTTCTGAAACATCAATACCAAAATATTGTTTTAGCCCTACAAGAAAAATTTCTATAAACTCTGAAAACTCGTGCTCCATACCCATTTTTAAAGTATTAAGTGATATATCCTCACTCTCTGAACTTCTTTTGTGTGATTCATTAACTTTCATCCAACCGGGTGCACTATTGCAATTTCCTATAAGATGATCAATCCCAACCTCACTTTTTGTAACTGCTCTTTGGATTGTTTCTCCAACTTCGAATGGTGCTCCATTATAGTAATTCCATGAAGTGTTGGAGAGATCAATCAAGTTTGAATCATTATTATCATTTTGATTATTTTCAATAGAGTGATGAATAAAAAACCTAAGCATATTGATTTTTAAATCCTTATAAATCAAATCTTCAACGATATCTCTTTTTGTTTGTGATAAATCATTCAGATAGTCTGTTCTTCTTTTAATTCCACCACCAAAGCCTTGAATGGTTTGAAAACGTTCATTGATATTTATTGAAATAGCATTCCCTGGCATTGCATTAATTTCATCTAAATAATAGGTTGAATTCGCATTTAAATAGCGAAAACTTATCTGATAACTTGGTACACTTTCGTTCGAACCAAATGTATATGAATACTGTTTCCAGTTCTGAGTTAATTCGAAAGTTGTTTGCTTAAAAGCTGAACTTCCTACAGAAGGGTCGCTAAGACACAATTTTAATAATGGTGCTTGTTGATTGTAAGTGGCTTTGGCGAAAAAGGAAATAGTGACTTTTTGATCAGCATCCATTGAAAACTGATGGTCAGACTTTGTTTGAACACTGTATTGGTAGTTGCCAAGCATATTCACTTCTGCTCGAAGAGCTTTAGTACTACCAAACAACTCAATATTGTCTACAACATCAAATATTGCATTTGAACCATGAATAGATTGATTTGTCCAATAGCTAAATCCATTCTCAGATGTTTGCTCAAGCTCTCCGTTTTGTATTGGTAAGTCTTGCGAAAATAAACTCATCACACAGAAAGCAGTTTTAACTAATGAATATAAAAATTTCATTTTTCTATATTAGAGTTAAAATTTACAAATGAATAGTAAAATGAATTCATTAGATAACATCTTTAGTTCACACTGGCAAAAAATCATATTATTTGTTTTTGTTGCTATTTGTTCATTAAGTGCCCAAACTTTTAAAAATCCAATATTATCGGGAGGGTATCCTGACCCATCTATATGTAGGGTTGGTGATGAATTTATTATGGTCAATTCTTCTTTTGAATATTTCCCTGCACTACCAATTCACAAAAGCAAAGATTTGGTTAATTGGGAACTAGTGGGTTATGGATTGAATCGAATAGAACAAGTTTCAGGGCAAATAAATTTGATTGATGTGCAGTCAAATGGAGGGATATATGCTCCTACCATTCGTTATCATAATGGAAAATATCATATTGTAACTACCAATGTTTATTACGATGAAGTAAAACAACGATCAACTGCTACCAACTTTATCATTACATCCTCAAAACCTGAAGGGCCATGGTCAAATCCAATTGTCATTAAAGGTGCACCAGGCATAGACCCCGACATCTTTTTTGATGACGATGGTAAGGTTTGGTATACAGGGATGCATCAACCATCTGATCCAACTTTTTCTGATGAAAAAGAAATATGGACACAAGAGTTGAATCCAAATAGCTTTCAGCTTATCGGCCAGCGTTTTTTTGTCTGGAGGGGTGCATGTGGAGGTGTTTGGGCAGAGGGGCCACACATCTATAAAAAAGATGGTAACTATTATTTAATAATTGCTGAAGGCGGTACTTCATTCAATCACTCTATTATGGTAGCTGTGAGCGATACCATCACAGGTCCTTATGTATCCAATGAACGCAATCCTATTTTTAGCTCTAGGCATCTGTCCTATGACAACTGGGTACATAGTACTGGTCATGGCGATTTGATTGAACTTGAGGATGGTAGGTGGTATGTTGTGATGTTAGGTATTCGAGGAGATGTAAAACGAAAGTCAAATATGGGACGTGAAACTTTCATCGCTCCTGTTTCTTGGGAAAGAGAACACTATGTTTGGAAGGAAAGAAAAATATTATGGCCAGTAATTGCTCCTCAGTCTGGAAAGATTCTGAAAAATAACCCGGTAATTTTTAGTAACACCACACTAAACAAAGAAACTCTTTTTATTGATGACTTCAATGACACTAATTTGGGTCTTAAATGGAACCACAGACGTGCACCAATGCAAAAAATGTTTGATTTGGAAAGCAACCCTGGTTTTTTAAGAGTTTACACCAATGCCAATAAATTACAAGAGAGAAAACGTGCAAACTTTACCGGAATTAAACAAACTGAAAGCGATTTTAGCTTTGAAACTAAAATGAATTTCTCTTCCTCAAGCGATAGCGACGAGGCAGGAATAACTATTGTCCAAAAAGACAATAATTTTTTGTCATTTACAATTAAACAATTAAATAATGGTATTTCACTTGAGCTAAAACTCATGAATGAAATAGAAACTAGTCTTGCCTCAAAAAAAATTGATTACAATTCTATATTGCCAATTCAGCTAAAAGTAGAATCATTTAATAATAACTATCATTTTTATTATGCTCTAGAAAATGAAAAATTTGACTTGTTTGCAATAACTCCAGCAGACCAATTATTGAGTCACGGATACACTGGTGCGCATATTGGTTTGTATGCAACTAGTAATGGGCAAATCAGCACTGGATACGCTGATTTTGATAGGGTTAAATATAAATCTGTGAAAAAATGAAAATAAAACTTTTGTATGTTGTTTTGTCGTTCATTATAATATCGTGCAAACAATCTGATGTTGCCTCCCAATCATTGGAAAGCAAAATTTTATCTTCTAAAACGATTTTATTTGAGCAACAAATTGATGGTAATATGATAAGGCGCCCTGTTTTAATTGAAACTTCTTCAGACATTGATAATCTAAAATCATATCCCATTGTGATTGCTCTCCACGGCAGGGGGGGCTCAAACACAAATTGGGTGCAATCCCTTTCTGAGTTTACAAATTCAGGTGAATTTATTGGTGTATATCCACAAGGATATCTCAACTCATGGAATTTAGGACAAGAACCCTCAAATGCAAATGACCCTGCATTTATATCCATGATTATAGACACCCTTCTTTCATATTCAAATGTTGATGAGAGTAAGATTTTTGCAATTGGGAGTTCCAATGGTTCAGGTATGGTTAATGTGCTAGGGGGTGTCAACAAAAGGCTTAAAGCAATCGCACCCATCGGATCCCAATTAACTGAGAGAACAGAAATTAAAACAAACGCAATTCCTCTTTCTGTTTTCCAAGTCAATGGCGGTCAAGATTTAACTATACCAATCGAAGGTGGAATTAAACTAGGACATACATTTTTAAGTGTTTCTGAAAGTGCAAAAAAGTGGGCAACAAATTTTAATTGCAACCAAAATATAGCTGTTGAAGAAACAGAACAAACAATTTTACACACTTATTCTGATTGTGATAATAGCGTAGTTGTGAAATATCTCGTTGTTAAGGGGGCTGGGCATAATATCTTTAGAGATTATTCATCGCTATGGAATGAAGTTTGGGGGTTTTTTAGCTCACTTAACTAAAATCTTATTTCATTATAAATTATGACAAATTATTTTTAATTCATCAGCAAAGCTTTTGATAGTTTTGTATAACAAAAATTAATTGATGATTAAATACCGGCTATTTTTGATGATATTTTTGATTTGCTTTGTTGTAAAATCTCAGAAATATGATGCTCATGTTCCTTGGGAATTGAAAGGCGCTGATGAGCGTATTGATAAATATCGAAAAGGAAAGGCGAAGCTACTTTTTGTGTTTGACAACAACAGCAGTGAGTTTGCTAAATTAGACATAGGATTAGCAAATCATGCATTTAACTTTGGGGTTTCAATGACCCAAGAAGGACCTTTCGAGGGAACATTATTCCAAGATATTTACAGACAAAGGGTTTCAGAGGTTTTTAATTTTGTTACACTTGGTTTTTATTGGAGTGCGAGAGACGAAAAAAGAGATTTAAGTCACTTCAATAAAAGAATGGATGACAAAATATCTTGGGCTGTAAAAAATAAAATGAAAATTAAAGGACATCCATTACTATGGCATGAGTCACTTCCAAAATGGGTTATTAACAACGATGACCCTGAGGAGTTGGAAAAAATTATTTACAAGAGAATTAGTGATTTGATACTATCCTATCCAGAGATTAAGTATTGGGATGTTTACAATGAGGCTGTCGCTCCTTTTAAAGATCATGTTACTCCTAGTGGTGTGACTCGTTGGATAGAACATAAAGGAGGTATCTATCCTGCAATGTTAGAATTATATGATTTTGTGAACCAAATCGATTCATCCAAGATTTATACCAATAACCATTATCATCCCAAAGATCCTGAATTTTTTAAGTTAAATAGATTTTTTATTGATCAAGAAGTCGGTTATCAAGCAATTGGTATGCAAGCTCACATGCAAACACAAGATAATGTTCTTGAAGAGCAGGAAATTGTAGAACTGATAGACTCATTTGTCCCTATGGGCAAAAATATTCAATTTACCGAGGTTACAGTAACAAGTTCTAAGCTTTTTAAGAATTGGAAAGACCACCAAATTTTTTTGAATAAAAGAAATGAAGCTAGAAAAAAAGGTAAACAATTAACACTTCCAAGTCTCGAAGAAAGAGAAAACTACCAGTCGGCATACATTAAAGATCTTTACACTCTTTTGTTTAGTCTACCAAGTATAAGCTCTGTGACAATGTGGAATTTGACAGATCGAAATGCTTGGAGAGGACATGCAGGTGGTGTTTTGGATCAGGAATTAAACCCTAAAAAAGCTTTTTACACCCTAAAGAATTTAATTAAAGAGACTTGGACGACAAAGATTGAAAAAGAAATAGATCTAAATAAAGAGTTCCATTTTATAGGTTTTTATGGAATGTATGAGGGAACCATTAAAGTTGGCAATAAACTTTACAAGTTTTCTTTTGACCATGAAAAAGAAAATGATAACGTTATAAAAATCATACTTTAGATTTGAGCTCGATCTTCAATAATTAGTATATTTAAACTGATGTTCCAACGAAACCCCATAAATCCCCTCAAGCTCTTCTATATTTTTTCGATAAAATTTTGTTTCTGGTGGCATACTCAAAGACTTCCAAAATAAATAATCATAATCTGACTCATAATTCGACATATCCAAATTCGAAACACTCTCCCCTGTCTGAAACAGAGATTTATCTTCAACCAAATCAAGAACATACACTTCATGTCGATAAGCTATTGGAATGTAAACAGGGGGTGTTTTTGATGCACTGATCATCGCGCGTCTAACATTTTCTGAAAGCTTGGATGCGCCTTTCCATTCTCTTTGGTGATAGCTTAGGTAAAGCTTATTAGCTTTATTGTTTTTATATATGTAGGTGGCAGTTAATGATTTACCAATTTTAGGTTTTTTATCCATTTCTAGCCTATAAATTTTGTAACTGTCTAGCCCAATATATAGTGTAATGGTTTCCTCTCCGCTGATAACCCCTTCAACAATGATTACATCCTCATCATCGTATGAACTGTCTCCAATCGTTTCCCATTTATAGGACCTGAAATTTAATCCATTTCGTAAAGGATTGTTGTATTCCATATATTTTAATGCATGTAACTTTTGCTCATTTTTAACAAACCTATAGTCTGCTGAAGTCCTAGTATTCTCAATAGAAAATTTATTCAGATATGAGCTTGGCCCTCGATCAATCGCCTTTATATTTTGCTCAATTAAAAACCTACAAATATTGTCCTCTACAGACCAGCGCCTATAGAGCAAATCCAATTCATGGTTTTTGTTCAGGGTGTTCACTTTTAATTTTTTTAACGCCTGCCCAACATAAAATGAAGATGAATTTACAACTACTTCGCTCAATGATGTAGTCTTTTCTTCAAGGACAATAGCGACTTCTTCGCTTTGTATAAGTTTTAAAACAGGTAGTTTATGTGTAAAAAACCCTAAGGATGAAAAACTCAATGTGTCTTTCAATTCAGCAGTAGAAATTTGGAAATAAAAAGTTCCATCTTCTGTAGAGGTGGTTCCAATATTTTTTGAAACGATACCAATCGCTGCATAGGGAACCTCTTGCCCTTTATCATCAATAACTTTACCCGAAAGTGAAATATTCTTTTGTGCGTGCAAAGTTAGTGGCATAAAAATAAATAAAAAGACAAATGTTAAAAAACACCCATTCATTTCTTTATAATACTTATTGATTATTTTTCAATTAATAGTTCTTTTTTCTCCTTGTTCAGTAACCTATATTCTTTTGGTATCAGGCCTGTATACTCTTTAAATCTTTTGGTATAATAGGATGGTGATGAAAAACCAACCTTGTAGCATATTTCTCCAATGGTCATATCAGTTATTTCTAAAAGTTCTTTTGACTTTTCCAACCTCATTTTACGAATCATTTCATTGGCAGATTTCCCAGTCAATTCTTTAATTTTGCGATATAATTTACTCCGGCTTAAAGCAAGTTCATCAGCGATATCTTGAACACATAAATCCTCTTTCGATAAGTTTTCATTAATGATATGAATGACATCAGCAAGAATTTTTTTGTTACCCCCTGTCGTGTTTATTTCCAAGTCTAGACTATTAAAATAGGTTTCATAAAATCTTTCTTTTGACTTAATGAGTTGTAGTAAATGGGTTTTCAAAAGATCAATACTAAATGGCTTTTTAAGATAAATATCAGCCCCTGAATCAATCCCATGTATTCTATCACTCTCTCCTACTTTTGCTGTTAGCATAACGATAGGAATATTCATAGTAGATTTCTCAGACTTCAATAACCTTGTCATTTGGAAGCCATCCATTTCAGGCATCATTACATCGGCAATAATGATATCTGGTTTGTTTTTTCTAGCTATTTCTAAACCATTTTTTCCATTAGGTGCTTCAAGAACTTTGTACAAACTTTTTAATTCATACTTTAGATACTCGCGCAACTCCATATTGTCTTCCACAATTAATATTGTATTGAGTTTAGAAATTTTTGAGTTTTCAAAAGGAAGTTCATCAGTAAGACCACTCAAATTTTTCGATTTTAATTGTGATGATTTTTTACCGTTAACAAGCTGTTCATTTTCATAAAATTGAATTTTTGTATCAGGCATAAATACTTTAAAAGTTGTTCCTACACCCTGTTCACTTTGCACTACAATTTTTCCCTTGTGATAATCGACAAATTTCTTGACAACTTCTAAACCGATTCCTGTACCACTGTAATACTGTTCATTATTTTCTTCACTTTGATAAAAGCGATTGAATATTTTATTTATGTTTTTTTTGTTTATTCCGATGCCTGTATCAGTAATATCAAATTCGAATCCACTTTGCACATTATTTTCATCAATTGATGGAAAAACTAGCCCTTGATTGTGGTGTGATACTTTAACTCTTATTTTTCCATTCTCGCTTGTTGCCTTAAAAGCATTTGACAATAAATTAAAGAGAATTTTATCAAACATTGATGTGTCAACCATTATCTGTTTTGGTATTGATTCTTCAAAATCAATTTGAAAATCAATTTTGCGAAAATTAGCTTCTTCAATAAAGTTAGAAGTAATATTTGTCATGATTTCCACCAAATCGACTTCTTGAATTTGAACTTTAAGTTCACTAAACTGCATTTTTCTAAAATCCATGAGCTCATCAATAAGACGCTTTAATCTCTTTGCATTGCGATGTATGATTTTATGCTTATCAATGATTTCGCTAGGAAGATTGGTAATGTGCTTATCTTTAATCAATGACTCTAAAGGATTCAAAATTAATGTCAAAGGAGTTCTAAATTCGTGCGATATATTGGTGAAGAATTGAATTTTTTTAGTATTCAACTCTTCATTTTGCTTCCGCTGACCTCGTTCAAGCTCTGCCTTTCTTTTTTCAGAAATTCTGAGGTTAATTAATCTGTAGATGTAATATCCTAGCGAAAGGAAAACGATTACATATGAAATTTTTGCCCACCAACTGAGCCACCAAGGAGAGAGAACTTTAATAAAAATTGTTTTTGGTTTATTGGTCCAATAACCGTCATTATTGGCAGCTTTAAGCCTAAAAATATAGTCTCCAGGCTTGATGTTAGTATAATTTGCAGATCGTTGTTGCCCAACATAGTTCCAATCTTCATCCAAACCATCAAGCATATATGCATAGCTGTTTTTTTCAGATCTAGTATGACTTACCCCCATATAGTCAATTGAGAATGATGATTGATTGTGTCTCAAAACCAGAGTGTCTAACTGATTGAGTGCTTTTTTGAGAGGCGAATTGTTTGAAACTCTTATTTCATTGTTTAAAATTTTCAGTTTTTGAAAGGTTAATTGAGGTAGGCTTTCATTTTTAGGTACACTAATTGGGTTGAAGAAATTTATACCCCCTATTGTTCCGAAGTAAAGTATGTTTTGCTCATTGTAGAAAGAATTGCGATTAATATTATTATTCAACAATCCATCACTTCTATCAAAAACTCTGTATTTATCTGTGTCACTATTATACCGGATTAAACCATTGTCTGTTCCCAACCAAAATGACCCATCATAGGTTTGTGTGATCGAGTTAATGGACATATTTCTAATTTCTTTTCCTTCTCCATGCCAAGTGATTATGTCTTCATTTGACGAGTAACTTAGTAACCCAAAGCCATCTGTTCCAATCCATATTTTATTATTAGTGTCTTCATAAATAGAAAAAACAACGAAATTAGAACCGGAATTTTTGATCACACTTTCAATTTTTTCATTGATTGAAGTAATCACTTTTGTTTTTGGATTATATCTAAAAAGACCTTTGCGTGTTCCCATCCATACATTGTCGAACTCATCTACAATTATCTTTCTAATATTCCCTTTATCAAGCTCAAGGTCAATAAATTGTTCATCATTATAATGGGTTAATTTCCCATTCCCTAGATCATAGGAATGTAAGCCACCTAAAAAAGTACCAATCCAAATGACTTTACTTGAGTCCTCTGAAAAACTTACGACCCGGTTTGACATTAGTTTATTCGGAAAAGAATCTGTATTTATATTGATAAAATTCGTCGTTCCATTTCTTAATAAATGTAAGCCATTATACCATGACGCAATCCATATGTTATTTTGACTGTCAATAAATAAAGAAGTGATGTCAAGACTATTTAAACCCTTAGCAATTTTATTTTTAGGATCATTTAAGTGAATATATTCACCATTTGACTTATCATAGACATACACACCGTTATCTACTGAGCCAAACCAAAGTCGATTTTTATTGTCCTTTACAATTGATGAAATTGATGATGGGAAAGGTTGTAGGTTGTCATCTGAGTTGTTTTGTAAAAACTGAAATTTAAAATGATTAGGGTCGGACTTTACAAGACCTTGGTCATAAGAACCTAACCATATGCGATTTTTATTGTCACATAAAATAGACCATATAGAATTGGACTGTAAGCCGAATTCATTCCCTTTTTCTTTCAAGTATCTTTTTAAAACTTTACCGTCAAAAGACACAAAAAATAAACCATCGTTTTCAGAGCCCAACAACATATACTTATTTTCATACTCTTTTATTGAAAAAATCCTTTTATTAGAAATTTGATAGTGTTCTACATCAAAATTATTTACTCCACTTGGAAGGATTTTGAAAAGGCCATCATCTACAGTTCCAATCCAAATATTTCCAGTATGATCTATTTCGAAACTTAAAGCTTCAGTATTATTAGGATTTATATTTTTTGAACCTTTAAAAGATGCTCGAGTAAGCATCTTAACGTTTTTATCTATAATAAATATTCCATAATTTGTTCCAACCCATATTCGACTCAGTTGATCAACTACAATATCGTTTATAAGTAGTCCATTCTCATTAATCGTTTCTGGAATACCAACTTTATCAAATACTTTAGTTTTAGTATTAAAAAAGTAAATCCCTTTTTGATGGGTTCCTACTACCAAAACATTTTCATCTATTTCACATAGTGAATGAACCGAAATAAAATCTGAAGTGGGGTTGAATAAAGAAAAAGATTTTGTGTTTGGATTAAAATGGTTAATACCATTTTGAGTTGCTATCCAAAGGCCTTGATTTTCACTAAATACCAAATCAAAAATAGTAGAGTTCGAAATTGAAGATTCAGAAAATGGATCATGGCTGTAAGTCTCAACATTCAACCCATCATATCGCTTTAACCCTCCTCCATAGGTACCAATCCACATATGATTTTTTGAATCAGTTGTCATACAAGTTATAGCACGATTTCCTAAATCTGGATTGGTTTTTACAAACAAATGAGATAAATCTTGTGCATTAATTTTAGCAAAAAAGACCGTAGATATTGAAAATAAAATAATTCGAATCATAAGGGAAAACTACTATAAAAAATGAATCAAATATTTGAGTATAATGCTATATTTTAAACAAGCTATGAAATAAAAATTGTAATTCAAATAATTTGATGAATAAAAATTACTAAATTTAGTTAATTGTAAAAAATTAAACTTGAGATGAATAACAATTTTAGAGATCAATTTTTTTTATTTTTTTTATTCTTATTAACCTGTGTAAATGCTTTTAGTCAATACGCTTATAATTCAAAACCAAATATTTTTATTTATATAGCAGACGACCATAACAGCTGGGACTATACAACATTTGGCAATACACAAGTAAAAACAACAAATTTTGATCGTTTGGTTAATGAGGGTTTGAGTTTTTCTAATGCATATACATCTCAAGCTATCTGTGCCCCTAGCAGATCCCAATTATTTACAGGATTATACCCCATGAAAAATGGATGCTTTGCAAACCATCTCCCTGTAAGAAATGTCAAAGACATCAACGATTTTATGAGTGAACTGGGTTATGATGTCGTGCTCGCAGGTAAAGGCCACATCAAGCCAAATTCTGTTTTTAATTGGACTCGCTATTTCGCTAGCAATAATGACAGACTCATACCCATAAAAAAAGTAAAAGATTTTATTTCCAATTCTCAAAAACCTCTCTGCATTATTTTTTCTTCTGACCTACCACATGGGCCATACCCAAAATCAAGTGACTACAACAATAAACCCTTAGATTATGATCCGTCTTCAAAAACTATTTCACCAAAAATTGGAAATCATAAAGCGGGGTATTATCAAAATATTGAGGAAGATAACAATCAGTTGGGCAGAGTTTTAAATATGCTTGAAACTATATCAGATATGGACGAGTCCGTATTTATTTACATTTCAGATCATGGGTTGAAAGGAAAATGGAGTGTTCGTGAAACAGGGCTTAAAATACCAATGGTATTCCGATGGCCTAATGTTATTCCTCCAAACACTATAAATGATAAACTTGTTTCTATTGTTGACATTCTTCCTACAATAATTGAAATTTCTGGTGGAGAAAAAATTGAGAATCTTGATGGGGAAAGCTTGATCCCTATTTTGTCAAATACAAATATCCCTTTTCGCGATTATATTTTTGGGATTGCAACGCGGCAAAACATTCAAAAATGCTATGTTTTCCCTTCTAGGTCTGTTCGTGATAAACGCTACAAATATATTGTCAATTTCAATGCTAAAGAAAAGGTTCAAAATAACCTTGGACCAAACATAAATGTGAACTATTTTATTAAGCGCGGAGCTAATAAATTTGAGAATGTACCATTTGAAGAGCTCTACGACTTAGAAGTGGATCCTTACGAACACGTAAACCTTGCCAATGACAATAGCTTCTTGCCCATCAAGCAAAAATTATCGTCAGTATTACGAGACTGGATGATCAACCAAAATGATGTTCTTATCCAACATAAAATGCCGTTAATTAAGCCAACTTTACATCCTCTCGATAGACCTTCAAAATGGAATAACCCCAAAAAAGAATCTCAATTTACATTATCAGGTACAGAATATATCCCATCTCATTATTAGACCTGTAATTATAAAAACCGTTTGAATTTGTTGTATTATTTTTTGGTTAAATATTTATAAAATACATCAGCATGCGTTTATAAGTTTATGGTAACTAAACAATAAGCTATGCCATTGAAAATTTTCTCGATAAAAAATTTTGTTTCATTATTCTCTCTATTTCTTCTGATTTCCTGCATAGACAACTCAGCAGCTCAACTAAAAGAAAAGAATAACTTAAATCCAGATTTTAAAAACAGTGCATTGGTTTCTGAAATTTTCACAGCAGATCCTTCAGCACATATTTTTGAAAACCAAATATATATTTATGCTTCACACGATATTGAGTCTGGAGGCATTGAGGATGATAGTGGAAATCATTTTAACATGATTGATTATCATGTTTTATCAATGAATTTGGATGGGAGTAATGTGAAAGTTCACCCTGTAGCGCTTTCAGTTGATGATGTAGAATGGGCAGAGAGTAAATTTTGGGCCCCTGATGCAGCTTTCAAAAATGGAAAATATTATCTCTATTATCCTGCCAAGGATAAATACAATGTATTCAAACTAGGTGTGGCTGTTAGTGATCGTCCAGAAGGCCCTTTTTCTCCACAACCCGAACCTATGAAAGGAAGTTATAGTATCGATCCTGCAGTTTTTGTCGATGATGATGGTTCAGCATATTTATATTTTGGTGGAATTTGGGGAGGTCAGCTCCAAAGATGGGAAAATGGATCCTATGACAAGAATGGTTCTTTAAAGGATTTAGGAGAACCAGATGCACCTTCGATAATGCCGCGAATGGCTAAGTTGTCAGACGACATGCTCGAGTTTTCAGAAGAGGTACAAACCATTGATATCATTGATGAAGATGGAAATCCAATTTTGACCAAAGACCTAGAACGTCGCTTTTTTGAAGCACCCTGGATTCACAAACACAAGGGTATGTATTATATGTCCTATTCCACTGGAGACACACATTTAATCGCATATGCAACAAGTGATAACCCCTATGGCCCATTTGTCTTTCAGGGAACAATGCATGAACCTGTACAGGGATGGACAAATCATCACTCAACATTGAAGGTTGCAGACCAATGGTATTTTTTCTATCACGACACAGAGTTGTCAGGAAAAACTCATCTAAGAAATGTGAAGTTTACTTCATTTAATCACAATAGTGATGGAAGTATTGATCCAATAAAAACATATTTTGGTTCTGATTTTAGATTTTAATAAACATTTGATGGATGTTTAGTCTAGGTTTAGATATCGGAAGTTCGTCAGTAAAAGCTGCTTTAACTGAAACCCATACCGGCAAAAAAATTGCTTTTGTGCAAGAACCAAAAGATGAAATGGAAATGATAAGTGTTCAGTCTTCTTGGGCAGAGCAAAATCCAAATCAGTGGTGGAAAATCGTTTGTATTGCCATAAAAAAGTTATTGCAAAACAGTGGGGTTGACGCTAGTCAAATTCAAGGAATTGGAATTGCATATCAAATGCATGGACTAGTTGTTGTTGATCAATCGGGAGAGTGTTTGAGAAATTCTATCATTTGGTGCGATAGTCGAGCAGTTTCTATTGGTGAAAAAGCATATCAAGATTTGGGTGCAAAGAAATGCATGGATCACTTGCTCAATAGTCCGGCAAACTTTACAGCATCCAAACTAAAATGGGTCAAAGAAAATGAACCTCATATTTATGAAAAGATACATAAATACATGCTGCCAGGAGACTACATCGCCTACAAGTTTAGTGGAGAAATGACAACGACGATTAATGGTCTTTCTGAGGGGACGATTTGGGATTTCAAATCCCAAGAGGTCGCTCAATGGCTTTTCGATTATTACAATATCGATTCTTCGATGACTCCTACAATCGTTCCTAATTTTGTGACACAATGCGTGGTAAACAAAAAGGGTGCTGAAGATAGTGGTTTAAAGGAAGGAACTCCGATTACATATCGCGCTGGAGACCAACCCAACAATGCTTTCTCACTGCATGTTATCAATCCAGGAGAAGTTGCTGCAACTGGCGGCACTTCTGGGGTGGTTTATGCATTGACAGATAATCTCCAATCAAAAGAGCATCAAAGAATTAACCATTTTGCTCACATCAACTATTCCAAAGAATCTCCCGTTATTGGTAAACTGCTTTGTATCAATGGTGCGGGGATTCAATATCGCTGGATGAAAAATAACACTGGCGCCAACAGTTATGAGGAAATGAATCAATTAGCAGCAAAAAAAGACATCGGTTCAGACGGATTACTAGTTTATCCTTTTGGAAATGGTGCCGAAAGAATGCTCAATAATCAGAACATAAATGCTAGATATCTAAATTTAAATCTCAATCAACATGACCTTGGGTCTATGTACAGAGCAACCCTTGAAGGAATTGCCTTTTCTTTCGTTTATGGAATTAAATTCATTGAGGATGACAATTTTAATTTAGCTTTGATCAAAGCTGGAAATGATAATCTTTTTCAGTCCACTGTATTTAGCCAAACAATAGCTTCATTGGTTGGAAAGGAAATTCAATTATATAACACCACTGGCGCAATAGGAGCTGGTAGAGCGTCTTCTACAAATTTTAAAGACCTAAATGCTTTTGTTAAAATGAGTACTAAAAATGACTATTTTAAGAGTTTTACGCCAGAAAAAGACAAATCAAAATACGAGATGGCATTTTCCAACTGGACAAGTGAACTTGAAAAAATGATTAACAGATAAAACTAAAACCCATGGCCAACACGGAATATTTTAAAGGAATAAATAAAATACCATTTGAGGGAAGTGAATCTGACAATCCATTTGCATTCAAATATTACAATCCTAATCAAATCATATCTGGAAAAACAATGCGTGACCATTTCAAATTTGCAATTGCCTATTGGCATAGCTTCTGTGGTCAAGGAACTGACCCATTTGGTGCAGGGACACAAAACTTTCCATGGGATAATGCAACAGATTCAGTTCAAGCTGCTCGAGACAAGGCAGATGCAGCCTTTGAGTTTATCTCAAAAATGGGGTTTGATTATTATTGTTTCCATGATTATGATTTGGTTCATGAGGCATCAACATTGTTAGAGTCTGAAAAAAGAGTTATTAAAATTACAGACTATATCAAAGAGAAACAAGCTGAAACAGGAATCAAATTGCTATGGGGAACAGCCAATTGCTTTTCTCATCCAAGATATATGAATGGGGCTGCAACAAACCCCGATTTCAATGTTGTAGCTCATGCAGGAGCACAGGTAAAAATTGCTATTGATGCGACCATCAAACTTGGTGGTGAGAACTATGTGTTTTGGGGTGGTAGAGAAGGTTATATCAGTTTGTTGAACACTGATATGGGCAGAGAATTAGATCACATGGCTCGTTTTCTAACGATGGCTAAAGATTATGCTCGAAGTCAAGGATTCAAAGGGACTTTCTTCATCGAGCCTAAACCAATGGAGCCATCGAAACACCAATATGATTTTGATGCTGCAACTTCAATTGGTTTTATTCAAAAGTATGGACTGCAAGATGATTTTAAATTAAATATTGAGGTCAATCACGCAACACTAGCCCAACATACTTTTGAGCATGAATTGGCTGTGGCAGCAAATGAAAATATGCTTGGTAGTATAGATGCCAACAGGGGGGATTATCAAAATGGTTGGGACACTGACCAATTTCCAAACAGCATTGAAGAGGCTGCTCGTGCTATGATTGTTTTTCTTAAAGCAGGAGGGTTACAGGGTGGTGGTGTAAATTTCGATGCAAAAATTAGGCGTAATTCAACAGATCTAGAGGACTTGTTTTTTGCTCACATTGGAGGTGCTGATACCTTTGCTAGAGGGCTAATTGCTGCTGATAAAATTATTAATGACCCATCTTATTCAAAAATTGTAGACCATAGATACGATTCATTTAATCGATCAAAAGGAAGTGATTTTGAAAAAGGTAAATTGCATTTGGCAGACCTATATGAATACGCATTAAATACAGGTTCATTTACAGCAACAAGTGGAAAACAAGAACGACTAGAAAACATTATCAATCAACACATATAAATTATGACTTCAGTATTAGAAACTTTAGACTGGATAGTATTAAGCATCTATTTCCTAGCACTAATTGCAGTTGCTGTTTGGGTGGTTTTACAAAAAAACAAAAACACAGAAGATTACTTTCTTGCTGGGCGAAACGTCGGCTGGTTTGTTATAGGGGCTTCCATTTTTGCTTCCAACATTGGTTCGGAGCACGTTGTTGGATTGGCTGGTACAGGATTTGAATCAGGTACTCCTATGGCTCATTACGAGTTGCATGCTTGGATCGTACTCCTTCTTGGGTGGTTGTTTTTACCCTTTTATATTAGAAGTGGCGCTTTTACAATGCCAGAGTTTTTGGAAAAACGATTTGATAGCAGATCAAGGTGGTTTTTGTCTGTTTTCTCTCTACTTGCTTACGTGCTAACTAAAGTATCTGTGACTATATATGCTGGTGGAATCGTTGTTTCTGAATTATTGGGAATTCCTTTTTGGTATGGAGCAATAGGAGTTGTTCTTTTTACTGGAATATATACAGTCATTGGAGGTATGAAAGCAGTAATTTACACAGAAACTCTTCAGACAATTGTTCTAATTCTAGGGTCAATCGTCATCACTTTTTTGGGTCTTCAAGAAGTTGGGGGATGGAATGAATTGCAAGACACTGTTCGTGCTGTCAGTCCTGATCATTTCAATATGTGGCGACCAATGTCTGATCCAGACTTTCCTTGGACAGGCTTGTTGATAGGGGGAACAATTGTCGGGATTTGGTATTGGTGTACAGACCAATATATTGTTCAAAGAACGCTGGCTGCACACAACATCAAAATTGGTCGTAGAGGTGCCATTTTTGGGGCCTATTTGAAACTATTACCTATACTTATCTTTTTAATACCTGGAATTATTGCATTTGCATTGAGCATTCAAGACCCTGATGTATTTGCAATTGAGAAGGCCGATCGTGCTTTCCCTATGCTTGTTAAGACGTTGCTGCCAGTGGGGCTAAAAGGTCTGGTAGCCGGAGGGCTAATGGCAGCACTTATGAGTTCTTTAGCATCAGTTTTTAACTCATGTTCGACAATTTTCACAATTGATATTTATAAAAAATTAAAACCGAAAAAGTCAGAAAGAGAATTGTTAACCACAGGAAAAATCGCAACAGCAATTATCGTTGTACTGGGCATCGTTTGGATTCCAATAATGGAACGAATTGGTGGAGGTGTTATGTATCAATATTTACAAAACGTACAATCCTATATTGCTCCTCCTGTAACTGCTGTTTTCCTACTTGGTATAATTTGGAAAAGAGTAAATGCGCAAGCTGCTATTTCTACACTTATCGCAGGTTTGGTACTTCTTGTATTACGACTTTCATCTGAGATATATTATCAAGCAGATATTTCAGATGGTCTCATCAATGAAAACCTGCTCTATGGATTTGCGACAATTAATTTTGCTCACATGGCCATATTTATGTTTCTATTTTCTGTAGCCCTCTGTATATCGGTAAGTTTAGCCACTAGTCCCCCGGATTACAAAAGAATTTCTGGATTATCATTTGGAACACTCACCAAAGAGCATAAGCTCGAAAACAAAGGGTCTTATGATACAATTGATGTTGTATTATCAGTCGTATTAGTTGCAATTGTAATTGGAATATTGATGTACTTTACTAGCTAGTGTATGTCAGCTTTAGACCAACTATTGCTTCATAATTTTTAAGCTTTTGGTCATTCCTTTTTCAGAAAATATTTGAACAACATAAGTTCCTGGTAACAAGTATGATAAATCGATTTTAACACTTTGTAGTTCTGTATCATTAAAAACTTTTACATCACATTTCCGACCCGTAATATCAAAAATTTGGATTTCAGATTCTAAATCCAAATTAATCAAATGTAGTACATCTGATACTGGGTTTGGAAATGGTACAATATTATTTGTTATGCTTATTTCATGTGCAAAATCATTAATGCCTAGCGTAGACTCTATATATTCATATGCTCCAATGTCAACTATATCACCAACAGAGCTGAAATCAACTTCTGGCGATCCTTGAGAAACCAATGAAAAATTGTCAAAATAATAATCAACTCCTGTTCCATCAACTACTGGTGGACCCTTAACATATAAAAAGCTGCTATCATTTTGTGAATGAGTATAATCAGCAATTAAAAGAGTCCATTGATTGTTGCTAATTTCAATTTGATTCGTAATATCATTGTATGTAACAGCATCGCCTGTGGTTTCGCGAACAGTTAATTGTGCAGTACCATTTGGCTGTGTATTTTTAACCCATAAGTATATTGTATAATTTTCTTCGGCAATTAAACCAGACAAGTCAAATTTTGCGCTGTGCCAATTTTTAGTTCTCCCAATTACTTTAATGCTTTTATTTCCGTGTTTACTAGCCTCTTCACTTAACTCAATATCGTTATTAGAACTATCGTTTGACCATTTAACCCAGCCATCAAAAGAGGTTTCAAAACTTGAGGAAGATTTGATGTTTTCAGCTATAATGGGTCTTGCATTTCCAAGGATATCAGTTTGAGGGGAAAATTCAGATAAACCAGCATCAATTGCAGGCGATGTAGGTTTTAATGAAAAGTCAACATTATCCATGTATGTTTCCCAGTCTGACATTACATTTGCGTCATCTGATAATCCGGGAGGATTTTCAAATTCAGGCGATACATTTATCAGATTTGTTGGATTGTTCTCTCCCCAACTTACCGATCCTTTTACAAAAATATTGTTGTTTACAAATCTGCTACCCTCAACATTGAAAAGCTCAAGTGCTGAATAATTATTAAATCTAGTCTCTACAATATTATTAACAACTGTCACCTCTTTAACAAAATTTGCTTTAATCCCTGCGACTTTTTGTCCTCCATGCCTGGGGTTACCTTCAACACTTACAGAGATATCTTGTACTAAGTCATGTGTACCATTAAAATAAATCGTATTGTTTCTGATCAATGCGGAACTAGCATTTGACCTGTCAAAATTAATACCATTCTTTCCATTGTTGACACATAGATTGTTTTCAAATAAAAATGTGCCATTATAGTTGGGATCACTCCGAGTTACATAAAGCCCTTGTCCATCCAAAATCGTAGAATAGCCAGCATTTCCATAGTCACCGCTTGGTGGCTGAGCATTATCTGGAAATGAGCTCATATAAAAAGGAATCCGATTCCAGTTGTTGTACACTGTATTTCCTCGAATTATCATTTTTATATGATCTGTATTGTCCTCTTCCGAAATCGAAATAGTTTCTGCAAACACAACTGCACTTGATGCCGACGAAGTCCACCAAGTTGTGTTGTAGATTGTATTATTTTCAATTGTTATATGATCACTGTCATTAAATCTTATTCCTGATCCAGGCGTATCGTGAACAATATTGTTTCTAATGATGATATGATGATGGTCATCGTAACCACCCCAAATTCCTTTTCCAGAAAAATAAGAGTAGTTGTTATTGTTTTGGTTTAAAGACTCCTTTAGAGTGATTCTGTTTCTACGATTCATAATAGCCTGATCGTATGTAATTGATTGTGAGGGTCCCTCAACCTCAAAGCCTTCAACAATAACATAATTTGCATTTGGACCTAGTTTGATTCCACCTTGTCCATCAAAAATAATTTTGGGCTTGTGGTCAGGATAGTTTTTTAAAGTAATGTAGCCATCAATTTGATTTCCAGATTTATTTATTGTTACTACATGTGGGTTATTAAGGTTATTTCCATTGCTGTATACATAATTATTACCTGCAGAATCTTGCTGAGAGGAGTCCTCGTAAAATGAAACTACTGGTAAACCAGCACTATCGTCACGATAAATACCATTCATTACATATACTGTTCCTCCTGGTACTACGTCCTGTATTCCTCTATTAATCGTTTTGTAAGGGGATTGTTCAGTTCCATTTCCTGAATCATTTCCAGTGTTAACACTAACATAAATTTCTTGTTGTGCAAATACAAAAACAGACACGAAAAGAAAAAAAACAACTTTATTAATCATTGTTATGTTTTTTGTGAATATAGAAATCAATTATTCATTGTCAATATAACATCTAGTTCAAATCATTGTATTTATTTAATTATCTCTAGTTTTAAATTTATTTGATTAATATCAAAAACTTAATAATTACCATTTTTTTTTAACTTTTTCTGATTATTGAACAATTTTTTACATAAAATATTTAATTTGTTTTAGTGTTACATGTTTTTTTTGACCAAATTTATTTTCAAAGAATAAACAAAATGAAACAACTAACTTATTTTTTCTTATTGCTTCCTATAATTTTATTCTCACAACAACTAGTTGTTAAAGGAGTTGTTCTAGATGATATTGGTGATCCACTTCCTGGAGCAACCATACAAATTCAAGGACTTAACGAGGTAGGAGCGATTACAAATTTTGATGGAGAGTTTTCTATCCTTCTTGATTCTCCAGACCAATCTATTGTTGTTTCTTATATTGGCTTTATCTCCGAGACTGTGCAGTTTAACGGCGAAAATAATCTTACTGTAATTCTATCTCAAGATATTTCCGAGCTTGAAGAAGTAGTTGTAATTGGATATGGAACAGTCTTGAAAAAAGATCTTACTGGTTCTGTTGCATCAGTTGAGGTGTCTGATGAAATTGCAAAACAAACCTCAACAGTCGATCAGCTTTTACAAGGTAGGGCTGCTGGAGTTTATGTAACCCAAAACGCAGCAAACCCAGGTTCTGGAATTAGCGTAAGAATTAGAGGTACTAGTAGCTTGCGTGGTAACAATGAGCCATTGTATGTTGTTGACGGAATAATTATTTCATCTGCTAGTGAGGACGTTGTTGCTACAGGAGGTGGAAATACTGGTCAGGAACAACAGAACGGATTGAATGGAATAAATCCCCGTGATATTGAAGACATTCAGATTCTGAAAGATGCTTCCGCTACTGCAATTTATGGCTCCAGAGGTGCAAATGGAGTAGTTTTGATAACAACTAAAAAAGGGACACCGAATCAAGTAAAAACAAATATATATGTAAATACCTCCATAAAAGCTATTTCAAAAAATTATGATGTCCTTAATGCTGTTGACTATGCACGGTATAGAAATGAATCAAACCTAAGGACAACTGAAACACAATACCCAGCTTTCCACATCGCAGGAGATCAAATATATCAAATTACCAATCTTGATGGAGTTGTAACTATCTCTGATACTCCTGTTAGTACAGTCAACTGGCAAGAGGAATTATTAAATCCATCACCAAGTATAAATGCTGGAATTTCAATCTCAGGTGGTAGTGACAGTGGAAATTATTATTTGTCAGGTGGTATAAATGATAACAGAGGGCTGGTTGAAAATTCAAGTTTTAAAAGTGGAGATATTAGGCTTAATATTGATCAAATATTGAGTCCTAAAATTAAAATCAATGCACGACTAAGCGGATTTTTCAGTGAAACTGATTTTGCTGAAGGTGGAGATTTAATTGGAAGTTCCAATCAGAGTTTCATCAGAAATTTACTTTCATTTAGACCAATACTCCCTGACGGAATAGAAGATGCAGAAAATACAGATGATTTAGGAATTTCAAGCCCTTATTCATTTATTGATGATTTTGAAGATGTTTCAAGTGAAAACAGATTTTTCGGTGCAATTTCTACCACATTTGACCTAGGAATTAAGGGCCTTAGTTATCTTTTCCGTGCAGGTGGAAATATGCGTACAAAGGAAAGAAGACGTTTTTATGGCTTAACTACTTACGTAGGTAAAAATGCTAACGGAATGCTCCAATTATCTAAGTTAGAAACTACTTCCTTTCAATTTACAAACACTCTAAGGTTCAACAGGGCGTACCGTGGTAACAATAGAATAAATGCAGTACTAGGTTTGACATATGATCAGCGTAACACACAAAATATGACTTATGTTGTTCAAGATTTTGTTACCCTTGAAAAAACAACTGAGCAGCCGTTTTTTGGTCAAGTTATAACAAGTCCACTGGCTAACATAGATTCAGAAGTAAAATTATTTTCAGCGTTAGGTCGTGTTAATTATGTTTTTAATAATAAATACATTTTGACTGCTAGTTTTAGGAGAGATGGAGTTTCCAAATTTTTAGAGGAATCTAGATATGGTTTTTTTCCTTCTATGGCATTTGCATGGAATATGGATCGTGAGGACTTTGTAAAAAATATCCCATTTATTGATACACTCAAATTACGTTTGGGATGGGGCCAAATTGGTAATCACGGAATTGGCGCATATGGGTCATTATCGAACTATGGAATTAATGCTTCTGTATTATACGGGACATCCACTAACGGAACTAGCGTTCCTTTAATACTAAACAATATTTCAAATCCATCATTAACCTGGGAGACTACAGAACAACAAAATTTTGGTGTAGATTTTACTCTATCTGATAACTTAATTTCAGGGACTATAGATGTTTACAGTAAGCTTACAAAAGATTTATTGATTAACTCAAATATTGCACCTTCGACTGGTTTTAGTAATGTTTTGTTGAATAAAGGTGAGTTGTCTAATAAAGGACTTGAAATTGCATTACAAATTAGCCCTGAAGAATCAGGAGATTTAAATTTTAGTTTCGGTGGAAATATTGCATTTAATAAAACTGAAATTCAAGGTTTATCATCACAACCTCTATCGTCAGTTTATTTAAATGACTCATCTACTGAACCTGAACAAAGAAGATTTTATCTTGGTAATGCTGTAAGTAGGGGAAATTATTTCAAATACCCTGCTAACATTTTTATTCAGGGAGAAGAAACATCACTTTTTTACGGCTACAAAACTTATGGGATTTATCAACCTGACGATGAATTTATTGGAGGTGCCCAGGCTGGTGATGTTAGAATTATAGACATTAATGAAGACGGAGTAATTGATGAAACTGATAGAACTATAATTGGAAATCCAAATCCTGACTTTACATTTGGTTTGAACTTCTCATTAAACTATAAATCATTTTCATTATCTGCACTAGTTAATGGAGTTCATGGAAATGACATTATTAATGGAAATGCTCTTCAAATGGGTAATGCCGAGGGATTATACAGAAACATTACCCCAGAAGCATATCATAATGCTTGGCGGCCGGAGAAAGTGGGTCAAACTTCATCAACTGCGGTAACCCACCCAAGAATTGGTTATAAAGTTATCGAGGGACCAGAATTTAAAGCCATCTCTGATAGATTTGTTGAAGACGGGAGCTATCTAAGACTTAAAAATATTTCTCTAGCCTATGATATTCCTTTGTCAAAAAATAGTGCCCTTAAGAGTGCTAATATTTATGTAACCGCTCAAAACTTGTTTACGCTTACAAAATATACTGGCTTTGATCCAGAAATTACTAGCTTCATGTGGAATGGCTTAATTAATGGAGTTGATTGGAATGGACCTCCAAATGCCAAGTCTATCTTAATTGGATTAAACTTTAACTACTAGATCATGTTTAAAAATTCATTATTAGTCATGGAAAAATTTCAAAATTATTCTTTAAAAGTTGTCAGCTTTATTACAATTGTAACTTTTTTTATTTCTTGTGATTTAGATGAGTATCCTCCCTTTATGGATAACACACTCTATAGTGACCCTCAGAGCGCTGAGGCAGCAAGAGATGGAATTTATGCAGCATTTACTCACTATAATGCTATGGAGCAAAGAATGTTTGTTGAAAATGGTTATTCAGGCCTTTTTACAACTCGAAGGGGAGGAAACAAACTCAGTTCTGTTTGGATGAATGGAGTTATGAAGCTAAAACCCAATGAAAATGTTGACAATCAAAACACTTGGATAGGTTTGTATCGAATAATTTCCCGAGCCAATGCCGCAATTGACAATTCCACAGTTGATTTAAATTCAACTGATCCATCTCAATTAAGAATTAATGATGTCGTTGGGCATGCATATTTTAGCAGATCTTTTGCTTATTTTTCTTTAACAAGGTTATGGGGTGATATTCCAGTTTGGACATCATTGCCAGAAGCGGACAACACTAATAAGGCTAAAACCACTTCAAAGGAAGTTTACAAACTCATAATTGATGATGCGAATCAAGCTAAATCTCTTTTGAACGGAGCTGCAGTTGGTTTTCCAAAAGCTCATGCAGCTAAGATGCTCTTAGCAAAAGTTTATATGCTTTTGGCAACAAATCCAGATCTACATGATGATGATTTATCAGAGCTGGATTATTGGAATTTAGCATATTCTGAGTCCAAAGATATTTATCTGTCTGGTGAATATTCACTAGTATCTGATTTTTCATCTTTATTTGATGGGACAAATGAAAACTCAACAGAATCAATTTTTGAACTTCAGAATAGCCAAGATGCTGGAAATTCACAAATGGGTCGTAACTACACACCTTGGAAATATAAAGCGGGTCAAGCATTTGGATGGTTTTTTGTTTCTGCTGACGTATATGATTATCATGTTGCTCATTACCCTGCCGATTTAAGACTCGATGCTACATATTTACATGAATACCAGCGTGCCGATACTGGTGGGACAGTGAGACTCTATCCGTCTAATTCCTCTAGAAGTAGTTTTGGAAATTCACATCCATATTTATTCAAACATGCTGAGAAAGATAAAACCCACACAAACCAATATAACAGCCAAAATTTAATCATTTTTAGATACGCAGATTTACTTTTAATGCTAGCTGAAATCTCAAATGAACTTGATAATGGTGAGCAGTTAGGTTATGTCACAGAAGTTTTAGAACGTGCTGGACAAACTCCTCATGCGGGTTATTTGGGTGACAAGAACAGCTTTAGAGATGCCATCATGGATGAGTATCGCTTTGAGTTATTGGGAGAAGGCCACGACTCCTATAACAATAGGAGAAGAGGATATGATTACTTCCTAGAAAACACTATCAATAGACATAATAACAACCCGAATTTTAAATCTTCTGTCGATGTATTATTAAACGACGTTGAATCTGAGGTTATGTTCTTAGATATTCCTCTTTTAGAAATAAATAACAACGAACTATTAAATGATTAAATCATGAAAATTTCAAAAATTTTATTTTCAACTATTATTCTATTCTTCTTTGTTCTGTTAAGTTGTGAGGAGGAAGAAACAGTTGAATTATATGAACAAGAATCAATATCCTTAGATGATTCAATCTTAGTATACGATAAATTAACAGCTTATCCAGTGCTAGGAAGTATTCAGAGTGCTAATCCAACTGGGGTTGAATTTGAAACTCCCTATCGTTTTCGTTTGTTAAAGATTTCTTCCAGTACTCAAAGTAGTTTTGTACCAGCTGCTTTCTCTATAGACCCTGAAAGCGGTGTTCTTTCTTACAATAATGCTAATAATACCATTGGCGTTGGCACATTTTCTGTCGATGTTGGGATAGCAAATACAAACGGAATGGCGGTAAAAGAGAATGCATTTGAGCTCACAATTTTAGATGTACCTGCTACAATAAATATTGATATTAGCGAAGTAGAGGCAGGTATTTTCGAGGAGGGCATTATGGCAACTGTCTCATACACAGATAACTCAGGGTCAGGAGCGATTTCATCTGCAACATATGCATTAATCGATCCACCAGCTGGTTTTGAAATTAATTCGTCAACTGGTGCTATTTCTAAAGTTAGTGGAGCAATTTCTGGTCCAAATATTTTGAGTGTTAGAGTAAATACAAATGCTGGGGTAGTTATAGCCGAGAATATACTTACTGTTAATGTGGGAGAAGCACCTACAATTGAAATGACACAACAGGATGGAACGACTTTACTAACTAAAACGGTCTTATCTCCAAATACGCCTTATACAACCTCAGCTCCAAAAGTTACTGGTATGGTTCCAGCTCAGTGGGATATTATTTTTCCAAAGTCATTATTTAATGATAATCCTGACGCTACTGCTGGTGAAATTGCTATTGATTTTTCTGGAGCATTTAGTGTTGAAAATCCCTCTGGGAAGGTTTCAGTTTCTGCTGATTCTGGTCTTCCTATTGGGATACATGTTTTAAGTCTCAAAGCTACTAATTCAACAGGGAATGAATATACTTTTGAAGATGTTTTAACAATCGAAGTTGAAGAAAGATGGGACACCACTCCAATATATGAGAATGACCTCACTAATTTAGGGACTCAAATTAAACTACACGAGTTGAATGGGTCTACAAGCATAATGGGCACAAGTGGTAGCCATGGAAAAACTAAAAGTCCAGTGGTTAAATGGCAAACTCTAAATAACAATACTGCGAGGAAGGATGGTGCCATGGAAGTGAAAGTTTCAATAACTAATACATTAAAAAAAGTAAGAATCAGTTTTTACGAGGCATTTGGATATAACAACTTCTTTATACAGAGGCACACAAGGGAACTTTCTACCTTCCAAGCATCAGATTCTGCCGACCCCTCTCTAGATCCGAGTTCTTGGGATCTTTTGAAGGATGGTGAAGATACTGCATGGGCAGGAACGAATGGCTGGTCTACTCTTGGTCCAGATATTAGCACTATGAATAAAGTTACAAGTGAAGGAGTAAATGTTAATCAAGGTACACAAAATTTTTATTTCTTTTTACGACTCTACAGAATGGAAGGAAAAGATCCAATTCAAGGACAATGGGTAATTAGAAACGTATCAGTTGAGGGGTCTTCTGCTTTTGCAGCTGAAGAACAATAATTTATATGATGCTGTAAGATTGTTTAAGTTGAAAATTATAAAAAGACTAAGCAAAATAAAACAGTATAATTGAATATTATAATTAGTTCATTATCTGTATGATGAACAATAAATTATATATTAATGGTTATTTGTTTTATTTTAAATATTTAACCTCTAATATATTTATATGACTATAATCTAAATAATAATGAAACATTTATACTTATTAATAATTTTTACAATCTCATTTAGTGTTTATTCCCAAAATACTGGATCAGTTTTTACTTACAACTTTGACGCAGCGACTAACGCAGCTGGTTTTATAACTGCAATTGACGAAAGCGAATCGTCCTGGCCAGGTACTAAAGCACAAGCTGGATACGTGGGTGTATTAGGTGTAGCAGACCCTAACATTCCTGGAGCTATTAAATGCCCTAAGGACACAGGTAACTCTGGATTACCCAAACCAGATGGTTCTACTGCATATTACACGCAGAGATATCCTAACACCAATCAAGCAAATACTCCTAGTTTGAATGTAGATATTTCTAGTGTAGTTCACTATTCAGTAGCATTTAATGGATGGCAAATTACACACGAATCAAATAATAATTTTCAGTTTAACTTGAAAGATTCTTCAAATAAAATGATTGCCAGCATCAAAATTGAGCAAGATAAATCCAATAATGTATTTGTAGAAGATAAAGTTAGAATTGTTGGTACCTTATATAGCAACACGACTGCTGGTAAACAATTTTCAGCTGGTCATTTTGGAGTTGGAAGTGGTACCAGTACAACCCCAGTAAACGTTGGAGTAACAATTGATTATGCTAATGATACTTGGGAATTTTGGACAGGTAGTCCTGGAAGCACTGATGGATTTGAAGGTACCTATGGAGGTCAAACAGGAACTTTTGGAGCACAAGGTAGCGGTACACTTTCAGTTGCTGGAGTAATACCTGACTTTATTTCAATGGGTTTTAGAAGGCCTGCAGGTGGCGGTTCAGGAACGAACGATAATCCAGGAGAAGGAACAGTCGGAACAGAGGATTATATAATTATTAATCAGATTAAAGTATCTCAAGGCGCATATGTTGAAACGTTTTCAGATGATAATTCTTTGGATGGCATTTCATTTAATATCTACCCAAACCCTGCTAATGATTTTATTTTTATTGAAAATATCTCGATCGGTAGTAAAGTTGATTTATTTAATGTGTTAGGTAAAAATATTAAATCCGTCGAAATAGAATCACATAACCAAAGGCTTGATATTAACGGGCTAAACAGTGGTGTATATTTTGTAAAAGTTGACGACAAAGCAGCTGCTAAATTTATAAAGAGGTAGACTAATCAAAATAATTATTATGAAAAAATTAATTACACTAATTATTGCCTTTGGCTTTATTTCAATCAGCTCTTATGCTCAGGATTATACCAAATTCCAGATGCAGCGAGCTACATTGTTTTCAAATTATATTACAGAGCAGATGGGACTAAATGAAACTGAAAAAAAGTTTGTTTACGATGTTATGCTTGCAAGAATATATAATGCGAATACAAAAATTCAGTCAGGAAATTTAACTGCAAGTGAAGATAAGCGAGCTGTATATTCGGCTGAATATAAAACTGCGCAAGAAAAACTTGCTGACAAGTTTGGAGCAAAAATGGCTCGAAAAATGATGACTTTAAGTAATGAAGCAAGAAAGAAGGCTGAAAAGAAATAGTTTTTTATTTTCATACTTATTAAATACAACTAGCCTGCTGCTAATTTTAGTAGCAGGTTTTTTAAATGCTCAACAGACTCCTCAACAACTTGTTGAAAAAATGGGTAGGGGAATAAATTTAGGTAATGTATTAAGTGCTCCAGTTGAAGGGAATTGGTCTGGTGCTGTAACGGAGAAGTATTTTATTGATGTAGCACAGGCAGGTTTTAAAAATGTAAGAATCCCAATGGATTTTTTTGGAACAAGAACCTCTGGCGATACTTCACAATACTCAGCTAATGCTAACACTACATTTACTGGATCTCGGGGTGATTTTGTTGTAGATCCTTTCTACTTTGACCGCTTAGAGCAAGTGATTGGCTGGGGACTTGCACAAAACTTAGTAATTATTCTTGACTTCCATGGAGCTACACTAAAATCTGAATTTATTTACACTTTTGATGATTTGGAGGATGAATATACCTATCCAACTTCTGCTAAAAGAGCTGCCGATCTGGCTAAATTTTACTCCATTTGGGAACAAATCGCAAATCGCTTTAAAGACTACAGTGATGATTTAATTTTTGAGGTCATCAATGAACCTTATTTTCATATTTCTGCAGAAGAAATGGATGATATAAACAATGAGGTTATATCCATTGTAAGAAGTTCTGGTGGAAATAATGTGACAAGAAAAGTGATTGTTACCGGTGGGACAAAAACAAGTTACCAGGCAATTACAACTATTGACCCCCAAATAATAAATAGTGATAATTTCTTGATAGCCACCTTTCATTACTATCGCCCATTTAGTTTCACTAAGTCTAGTGACTACAGATTCAATGTTAATAGCTGGGGAAGCCCAATGGATAAAAATAATGTAGATAGTGAATTTGATATTGTAAAAAACTGGGCAAATGGGTTTGATCCTCCAGTAGCTGTTTACCTAGGAGAGTTTGGGGCAGATAATGTTTATGGATACAGCTACCGAACAGGAGATCTACATCTTGTGACAGCTAACAATCCACCAAATGGCACTGGTTATGCAGACGGAGGTCCAGACCCCAACTCCAGAGTTAAATTTCACGGTTACGTTGCTAATGCAGCAATAGATAGGGGATTTTCTTTTTCAGCTTGGGATGATGGTGGTAAAGGTTCAAAAACAATTCATCTACGAAAAGACAGTGGTTTAACTACTTATGATATAAATTATTTTACAATTGACAGTTTTGTGCCAAAACAAACTAACCCTAGTACTGTAATTGAAAATAGCCTGTGGGTTGATGACGTTAAAGATGCGCTGCTCAATTCATATTCCGAAATTCAATGTAATGATACTAGTATTTTAAAAAATATTGATTTTGAATGTGGGTATTCAACAAGTTGGTCTTTATTGGAAATAGGTAACAACGTTCAGGCCACTTTTCAAGATGCAGGATTTACTGCTCGTACTGGTTCTCATGGAGCTAAAGTGGTTGTTAATCAGGCACAAAGTTTAAACAGTGTAATACTTGCCAACCAAACAATATCTAATGACGGTAGCTTGGATAATATGCAACTCAAGTTTGGTGTCCATGGCAAAGCTTCAGTTTCAGGGTTACAATTTAAGCTTCGTGTTAAACACGTAATCAGCGGCGAGAATTATTTTTCTGCATCTCCACTCTTCACACTAGATACAAATTATTCTGAAAGTCCCTACGAATTTACTTTTGATGTTCCATTGGAAACAACCTCCATTCAATTCCAACTTATTTGCGGTGGTACAGTAGGCACATATTATTTTGATGATTTTTCTGCTTCATTAACATCCTTAAATATTACACGACAAAAGGAACTTTTTGAAGTTTACCCCAACCCTACTAAAGATTTCATTTTCATTGATAGCTCGGTTCCAATTGCCAAAATTCAACTCATTGATTTAAGGGGTAGAGAAGTTTTGTTTTGGAACAAGGAAATGGAAGCGTATGACATTTCTGTTTTAGAAAATGGTGTATATTTTTTAAAAATATTTTCAACAAATGGTTTACTTCATATAAGAGAAATTTTAAAATACTAATTATAAATTAGTTCCAATTTTTTAAACGCTGTGAACAAAAAGCTATTTTATTTTTTTTGTTATTTTTTGGTAATATTTTATGTTCAAAGCCAACAAAGTCCTAATGTTGTATTTATATCTGTTGATGACCTCAAACCAACATTAGGGAGCTTTGGTGATGAAATTGCGATCACACCCAACTTGGATTATCTTTCACGTTCATCAACAATTTTTTTAAACAATCACACCCAACAAGCTATTTGTAGTCCATCAAGAATAAGTTTGCTTACGGGGATGCGTCCAGACTATACACAAGTGTATGATTTGAAAACCAAAATGAGAGACAAAAGACCAGATATTTTGACTTTGCCTCAGTATTTCAAAGATAATGGTTATACAACAGCTGGAATTGGTAAAATATTTGACCCTAGAGGAGTAGACAATCTACTAGACGAGCCATCATGGAGTATACCTTTTCTAAAAGCACATAAAATACCTTACCCTGACGATTTTGGTCAACCAAAACTAGGGTTTTATCAAAACCCAGAAATCAAAGCTAAGATCGATAGGATGATTGTTGAAAATAATCTTAAAAGAGGTAACTTGGGCAAATTTTTCAAAAATAAATACAAACCTCCAGTTTCCAATAGTAATGCTCCTGATCAAGCGTATACGGATGGAGCAATTGCTGAAGAAGCAATTCGTTTGATTGATCGCTTGTCTTCAGACAAAAACCCTTTTTTTCTTGCTGTTGGCTTCAAGAGACCTCACTTGCCATTTTCAGCACCTAAGAAATATTTTAATTTATATAACCCTAATAAAATTCCAATAGAACCATTTAGACAACGTGCAGAAAATGTTGGAGAGCTTGCTTATCATAATTCTGGTGAACTACAAAGTTATGTAGAGGATGGAAGAGAATACATTTTGGACTCAAATCAACAACTCAAACTTGATAAAAATTTTGAAAGAGAATTGATTCACGGTTACTATGCGTGTGTCACATTCATTGATTTTCAAATCGGAAAAATTATAAAAAAATTAAACCAAAGTGGATTAATGAACAACACAATTATCGTAGTTTGGGGAGATCATGGGTATCACTTTGGAGACCACCAGCTTTGGAACAAACACTCCAATTTTGAGCAGGCTACTCGCTCACCACTTATCATCTATAACCCTAAAACAAAAACCGCTCAGAAAATTGTAACTCCAACAGAGTTTGTAGACGTTTTTCCAACATTAATAGAAATGGCGGAACTAAAACCACTTGATCACCTAGATGGTAATTCTCTTGCTCCTTTGATGCTTGGTCAACAACAAAAGGTAAAGGATTTTGCAGTTAGTCAATATCCTAGACGTAATTTTATGGGATATAGTTTTAGAACTGCAAATCATCGCTATACGCTATGGATAGAAAAAGAAAAGATTGGCTCTAAAATTAATGAGAATGATATAAAACAAGAAGAGCTATTTGATTACAGCAGTGATCCATTAGAAACAGAAAATCATATTGGTAAAACAGGGTATAAAAATATTTACAATGACCTAAAGCAGCAAGCACTTCTATTTTTATCTCCAGCCCAAAAAATAGAAACGAATTCTATTAGTACAGGCCTTTCGACTGGTATTAAAGACTTGTTGATGCAATCAGATTATAATACAAATAAAGTTTATGTTGGTGCCACGTTAAATCACTCGCAACTCAATACAAAAGTTTCTGATCTATTTCTCAATGAGTTCAATTATTCAACCCCGGAGAACTGCGCAAAACAAGCAAGAATTCACCCTAAACCAGGTGTTTGGGACTGGAACCGCATTGATGATTACTTAGACTTTGCAGATAAAAACAAAATTACTCTTCGCATTCATGGACCAATCAGTCCCCAAGCTTCTCATTGGGCAAAGGCAGATAATCGGACAAAAGAAGAATTAGAAAATAATATGGTGGAGTACTTTACTGCGCTTTGTAAACGCATGAATAAAGAACCCTCTGTAAAGTGGATGGATGTTGTTAACGAAACAATAACTCCACAAGGAGATTGGTTTGAAGAGAAGCCAGGAGTCACACAATGGGAAAATCCTTGGGAGCAAATAGGAAGAGATGAAAATGACGTACCACTATACATAACTAAGGCATTCGAAATATCAAATAAGTATGCTCCAAATGTTAGCCAGGTGTTTAATCAGCATGGAGGAATGGAGCCAAAAATGTGGGAGAAGGTTAAAGAGACAATAATCTATCTAAAAGCGAAAGGGTATCGTGTAGATGGACTTGGGTGGCAAGCACATTTGAGAAGTGATATTCCTTTGGCTTTAGACAAAAAACAGCTCGAATACTTTTCTTCTCTTATTGATTGGGCTCATCAAAACGATTTAGACTTTCATGTTACCGAAATTGACTATAAAATTTGGGATAGAAATAATGATTTTAAAGCTCTTAATGATCAAGCTGATGCGTATGCAAATATTCTTAGTGTTCTATTGTCAAAGCGAGACAGTGGTGTAGTTACTTTTAACACTTGGGGAATGGTCGATGGTAAAAAAGGAAAACATCACGATAAACATCGCTTTATTTTTGATAAAAACAACAATCCTAAGCCAGCATATTTTTCACTGAGAAACACAATTTTAAACCCTAATAATGAATTAAAAATTAAGTAAGATATGAGACTATTGTTATTTATTTTCTTTACAACCTTTTCATTAATTGCTCAGAATAATCCTTTGTATTTGGAATCAAATGCTAACATAGAGGATCGTCTCAGCGATTTGATGGCACGAATGACTCTTGAGGAAAAAGTAGGTCAAATGTGCCAATATGTTGGGTTAGAGTATTTAAAAAAACAAAAGAGAAACAAAAAAGCCTCTGGCGATGTATCTAAGCTTAATAAAGATGCTTTTGCGATGTATGGCTTATCAGAAAATGAAATAATACAAGAAATTATTGATGGAAAAATCGGCTCTTTTCTTCACGTTCTTGATCCAAAGGAAGTAAACTATTTACAAAGTTTCACTTTAAAATCTAGGTTAAAAATTCCTCTTATTATTGGAATTGATGCGATTCATGGAAATGCTATGGTTAGTGGAACAACGGTTTATCCATCTCCAATATCAATTGCTGCAACTTTCAACAATGATTTTGCTTATGAAGTAGCAAAACAAACCGCAAGGGAGATGAGAGCTACTGGCTCCCAATGGACATTTATGCCAAATATTGATGTGGCACGTGACCCGAGATGGGGACGTGTCGGTGAAACTTTTGGTGAGGATCCATTTATGGTGGGAGAAATGGGTGAAGCTATGATTAAAGGTTTTCAGGGAGAAGATTTTGGTAAACCAAATAATGTTATTGCTTGTGCAAAACATATGATTGCTGGAGGAGAACCGCTCAACGGCTTAAATATTTCTCCTATGGATGTTTCTGAAAGGTCACTTTATGAAATTCATTTACCACCTTATAAAAAGGCAATTGATGCAGGTGTATATTCAATTATGGCAGCTCACAATGAACTCAACGGAATTCCATGTCATATGCATAAAGGTTTTATGACTGAGCTTTTTAGAAATAAGTGGGGTTTTGATGGATTTTATGTTAGTGACTGGTATGATGTCAAGCGAATATGGTCATATCATAAAGTCGCTAGAAACTATAAGGAAGCATCATTATTTTCTGTAGATGCTGGAATGGATATGAATATGCATGGACCTGAATTTTTTGATTTTATTGTTGCTTTAGTAAAAGAAAAAAAATTGTCAATAGAAAGAGTTAATGAAGCTTGTTCAAAGATATTATATGCAAAATTCCAACTTGGGTTATTTGAAAACCGCCTTGTTGACAACTCCAAAATAGACGAAAATGTTTTTATTGAAAGTCACTTAAATAAAGCTGAGGAAATAGCTGACAATTCGATCACACTTTTAAAAAATAACGACTTACTCCCGATCAATAATTCAAACTCAAAGCGGATATTGGTAACTGGACCTAATGCGCATAATCATACCATTTTGGGAGATTGGCATTTTGAGCAGCCAGAGGAAAATGTTGTGACTATTTTTGAAGGCATACAGGAAGTTGGAGATAATTATAATCATAAAGTAGATTATTTCGATTCTGGTATCAAGATTAGAAATATTCAAGATTCGAAGATCAAAGCTACTGCTAAAATGTCAAAAGATTATGACCACGTATTTGTTGTTGTTGGCGACAATTCTCTAAGGTATACATGGGAAGGTGGTAAAAGCTTTCAAAAGACAGCAGGAGAAAACAAAGCGAGAAGTTTTTTAGGTCTTCCTGGAAAACAGCTTGATTTAGTAAAATCCATTTATGAAATAAACAAAAACCTCACAGTAGTTTATGTTAGTGGAAAACCGATCAGTGAGCCATGGATAGAAGATAATATTAAGTCAATCATTCATGCATGGGAACCAGGAAGCATGGGAGGTAAATCTATGGGTAAAATCGTTTTTGGAGAGATAAATCCAAGCGGGAAAATGCCCATGACGACTGCAAGATCAGTGGGTCAACTCACGATGGTTTATAATCACAAACCCACGAATTATATTCATAAGTATGCTTTTGAGAAAACAAAACCACTCTATCGATTTGGTTTTGGATTAAGTTATACCACATTCTCTATTTCAAAACCAACCTTGTCTAGATCCAAATGGGATGGCACAGGAAAGGTGCTTGTTGAGGTGGATGTTAAAAACACTGGCAAAAGAGATGGCATGGAAACTGTGCAGCTTTATGTTCGAGACTTATTCAGTAGCGTTACTCGACCGGTACTGGAACTCAAAGAATACAAAAAAGTAAATGTTGCTTCTGGGAAAACGAAACGCGTATCCTTTAGCCTATCCCTAGATGATTTTGCATTTTATGATAGAGAAATGAAGTATAAAGCTGAAAAAGGTGATTTCAATATTTTGGTAGGTAACGCTGCAAATTTGTCTAAACTCAAAAAGGCTCCACTCGAACTAACCAAAAACATTTACATAAATGAAAACTAATATTTATTTACTTATAATCTTTAGCTTCTTTTGCTTATCAGCAATAGCTCAAGAATCAAACCAAAAAAATGTTCTCTTGATCATCGTAGATGACCTACGGCCTGCTCTACCAACATATGGGGAAACTCAGGTTGTAGCTCCCAACATTACAGCGTTTTCAAAAGATGCAGTACAATTTAATAATGCTTTTGTGAACATTCCCACTTGTGGTGCTTCAAGGGCAAGTATCCTTACAGGCATTAGACCAACAAGAGAATATTATAAGAAGTATTACACATCTATTGATGAAGATATGCCACAAGCCATAACCATCTCGGAATTGTTGCAAGCCAAGGGCTACACTACTATTAGCAATGGAAAGGTTTCGCATAACAAATCAGATAAAGCTTCTACTTGGGATGATTTATGGCGACCTGGGTCAACAACCCCAAAAGATTATCTTTTGGAGGAAAATATCGAATCTAGCGAGCTTCCACATAAAAATAATCATATGCCTTATGAAAAGGCCAATGTTGAAGACCAAGCATACAAGGATGGGAAAATTGCTGCAAAGACAATCAGAGATTTAAAGAAATTGAAAGCGAATAAAGAATCATTTTTTCTAGTCGCAGGCTTTTTAAAGCCCCATCTCCCATTTAATGCTCCTGCAAAATATTGGGAAATGTATGACAGAAACAATATTGCCCCTCCAGTAAATAATAAATTTCCAGCAACCGCATATGTGGGTGCAGGGAATTGGTATGAGTTATCTAAATACAAGGGAATTCAAAAAGGTTATTCAGATGATACGCGATTGAATGCAAAGACATTTACCATGGATGCAGAAATGACTAACAATTTAATTCATGGATATTATGCATGTGTGAGTTATATCGATCAACAAATCGGAAATGTTTTGCAGGCACTTGATGACCTTAGTCTTTCCGAAGATACGATTGTAATAATTACTAGTGATCATGGTTTTAGTTTGTCTGACCACAATAGATGGTCAAAACATAATTTATTCAAGGTGGAAAACCATGTTCCTTTATTTATTAGGGTTCCAGGTCTTTCAAATTCTGGAAAGTCTGATAGCTTTGTTGAGCTCATCGATCTATACCCCACAATTTGTGACTTGTTGGGTATAGAAAAACCCAAACAACTAGAGGGTATGTCCTTAGTTGAAAACATTAAAAATCCAAATCTAATTTCTAAAACAAACACATACTCGCGCTACACAAATGGCGATATGTATATCTCTGACAATTATGCCTACTCTGAATGGAAGTATTCTGAAGAGGGCAAAATCGTGGGTAGAATGCTTTATAATATGAAAAATGACCCATTGCAGATGGAAAACTTGTCGCATCTCGAAAAATACGAGACCCTTATGGACAGTTTAAGCAATAACATCAAATCAAAGAAAATTTACTAATATGAAAAATTATAAAGTTATTTTATTACTAGTTTGGAGCTCGTTTGTTTTAGCGCAGGATAAAAGGCCAAATATTTTGTTTATAATGTCTGATGACCATGCTTATCAAGCGATTAGTGCATACAACGACAAACTAATTCAGACCCCCAATATCGATAAGATTGCTAAGGAGGGGATTTTATTTTCAAACGCGAGTGTAACAAATTCTATTTGTGCTCCATCTAGAGCGACGATTTTAACCGGAAAGTTTAGCCATATCAATGGAAAAGTTGATAATATTTTTCCTTTTGATACGACTCAGATGACATTTCCCCAATTGTTTCAGAAAGCAGGATACCAAACGGCAATGTTTGGTAAACTTCACTTTGGAAACAACCCAAAAGGTTTTGACGACTTCTTAATTTTGCCTGGACAAGGTCACTATATCAATCCCAAATTTATCGGGAAGGAAAAAGACACAATCATTACGGGATATGTAACAGATGTTATTACAGATCTGACTCTAAATTGGTTTGAAGAAAAGAGAGATGCATCCAAGCCATTTTTAATGATGTATCTTCACAAGGCACCACACAGGGCTTGGTGGCCAAGTCCTGAAAAATTTGAGGAATTTTACAAAAAAGAATTTCCATTGCCAGAAACGCTTTTTGATGACTACTCAAACAGAGCTTCAGCTGCTTCAAGTGCCGAAATGAATATTTTTGAACACATGCATTTGATGCAAGACAATAAGGTCTATCCAAAGACAATACAGCAAATGGGGGATTTGGTCAAAGACATAACTTATACTGGAGAGAGTAGAAAGATAAAAAAAGCAGGAGCAGGCGAATTTTTAAGACCTTTTAGACGAGCAAACAAAGGACAAGAAGAGCAATACAGAAAAACATTAGATAAAATCAGTGCTGATTTTAAAAACAAATGGCCAAATATGTCTGACAAAGAAAAAACCATTTGGAAATATCAGCGATACATGCAAGATTATCTCGCAACGATTTCGTCGGTAGATGATAATGTTGGTAGGGTATTAGATTATCTGAAAGAAAATGACTTGAAAGACAATACGATTGTTGTTTACACTTCAGATCAAGGGTTTTATTTAGGTGAACATGGTTGGTTTGATAAAAGGTTTATTTATAACGAATCTTTTAAAACCCCACTGCTTATACGCTGGCCTAATAAAATAAGACCAGGAATAACAAATGATGAAATGGTGCAAAACCTCGACTTTGCACAAACATTTTTGGATGCAGCAAGTATAAAGGCGCCCAACGATATGCAGGGTGAAAGTTTACTTCCTTTACTATTTGAGAATCAAAAAAAATGGACACGAGAAGCTGTGTACTACCACTACTATGAATTCCCATCTGTTCACATGGTAAAGCGTCATTATGGGATCGTTTCAAAAGAATATAAACTGGTTCATTATTACTATGATATTGATGAATGGGAGTTTTTTGACAGAAAAGCTGATCCGAATGAAATGACAAACCTTTACGATGACCCAAAATATCAAAGTATCATTCAAAAGATGAAAAAGAAGCTGAAAAAACTTCGTAAAAAATATAAAGACTCGGATGAATTATCTCAAAAATATTTATATTAGTAAGTTTTCTCTTTTTGTTCTTTTATTTTTTTCATTTGCTGGCGTTTCATTGGGTCAGATTGCTGAAAAAACAAAAGTTTTTATTCTTGCTGGGCAATCAAACATGGATGGTAGAGGTGACGCATCAAAGCTATCCGAAGCGGAAATGAAATTGTTAGCCAATGCAAGTGAAAAAATACATTTTGTTTATAAGGGGACTGTGGGAGAAGGAAATGCCATCCAATATGAAGGTGCATTAGACTTTACAAATCCATGGAGTTTTGTGAAACAAAAATTCAGAATTGAAAAATGCTTTGGTCCTGAGCTTTTTTTTGGCATTGAGCTTGTGAAAAATCATCCCAAACAGGAATATCTTTTTATTAAAAGATCTCAGGGCGGAACGTCTTTGTATGGCGCTTGGAATCCTAATTGGTCTTTTGAAAAGGCAAGTTTTTTTAACGAACAAGATAAACCAAAACTTTATCAAGATTTTATAAATCTTGTAGATGCTGAGCTTGCGAAATTAAATCCTGACAGTTATGAAATTGTTGGTATGCTATGGGTGCAAGGTGAGACTGACAGTAATATAAGTAATGGATCAGTAGCTACAGATACGTACCATCTTAATTTAGAAAATTTAGTCAATTCAGTGAGAGGTCATTATGATATTCCTAATCTTCCTTTTTTGACATTAGGTGTGGGTAGTAAAAAAGTTCAAAAAGCAATGGTTGAGGTAAGTAAAAAATTAACTAATGTAAGCTTTATTGAGAGAAGTCAAGACGTAAATAAGAGGAACTATACACCAATTTACACACACAAATGGAAAGACAAGTCAGTGGGACATTACAACTATGAGGGGATGAAAAAAATTGGGCAGCTATTTTTTGAAAGTTATCAAGCATCTTACGTAAATCTTTTACAATGAGTAAGTTCGTAAATTCTGTATTTTTTCTTTTAAGTATTATGTTTGTTTTTGCTCAAAAGAACAAGCCCAACATTATATGGCTTGTATGTGAAGACCAATCAGCACAATTTTTTCCGATGTATGGTGACAAAACAGTTTCATTGCCACACCTTGAAAAATTAGCAGAAGACAGCGTTCTTTTTGAAAATATGCATGCAACAACCCCAGTGTGTGCTCCTGCCCGAAGTGCCATAATTACTGGGATGTACCCCACGAGTTTGGGGACTCACAACATGCGTACTTACAATGAAGGAAGAAAAACCAATCAGCCTCAACTTGGAATACCCAGCTACTCTCCAAAATTCCCAAACCACATCAAACCCTTCACTGTCTACTTGAGAGAAGAGGGATATTATTGCACCAACAGCAACAAGCAAGATTACAATTTTGAAATTAGGAGTGATGCTTGGGATCAAAGTTGTCGTTATTGTCAAGGAGAAGAGAAAGAAAACATTCATTGGAAAAAAAGAGATGCAGGCCAGCCTTTTTTCGCAGTTTTCAACTTCCAAATCACACATGAATCACAGATTTGGAAGCAACAACAAAAAATATTTTTAGACCCAAATGATATTGAATTTATTCCACCTTATTTCCCCGATGACCCTGTAATTAGGCGAGACATGGCAACTAATTATTCAAACCTTGTTCGCATGGATAAGGAAGTAGGTGAAATAATTTCAGAGTTAAAAGAGCAAGGGTTATACGATGACGCCTATATATTTTTTTACTCTGATCATGGCGGACCTTTTCCAAGACATAAAAGGGCCATTTATCAAACAGGCACAAAAGTTCCTTTCTTTATAAAATTCCCAAAATCACTTCATGCAGGAGAAAAAGATGAAAGGCTACTGAGCTTTGTTGATTTGGCACCCTCTGTTTTGCAAATGGCTGGAATTGAAATCCCTGAGCACATGCAGGGAAAACCAATCAGCGAATATTTGCACAAAAGCTTGAGAGATTACTTAATCACCGCATCAGATAGATTTGATGGACAATATGATAGAATTCGAGCAATTCAAGATAAGAGGTTTAAGCTCATTAGAAGTTTTTACCTAGATAAGTCACACCATCTTGATGTTCACTACAGAAAAAATATGCCAATGATGCAAAAGCTACTGAAGCTTCATGTAGATGGACAATTAAATCAAGACCAACAAAAGTGGTTTGGTCTGAAAGAAGAATATGAATTTTATGACTTGCAAACGGACCCGTATGAGATGAAAAATCAAATCCATAATTCCGATTATCAAGATCATATTCAATTACTCAAAGTTGAATTGGAAAAATGGATGCTAAACACAAATGATTTGGGAGCAGTACCTGAACAAGTATTGATAAAACAAGCAACTTCTCATTAATTTTATGTACAAGAAATTTAAAGTACATTTTTGTTATGAAACTTATTTTTAACCTTTTCTGGACTCCAATAAATCTGATTAGAAAAATTAGGGTTGTTTGGACGATACTACTGGTGCTTAGTTCTACTTTAGTGTTTTCCCAAAAAGAGAATAATAACTCTTCTCCAAATTTCATTGTTATTTTAGTTGATGATCAAGGTTGGAATGGGACTTCAGTTCAAATGAAAAAAGGTGATGCGTCTTCGATGAGTGATTATCATCATACGCCAAACTTAGAAAAACTAGCAGCAAATGGCATGCGTTTTTCCCAAGCCTATTCATCCTCTCCTGTGTGTGCACCTTCTCGATATAGTTTACAATTTGGTAAAAGTGCAGCCAGACTCAATATGATAAGAGTTCAAATGAACACAGATCACATTGATCACACAACTAAAATGACCATCCCTAAGATTTTAAAAAAAGTAAACCCAAAATACATTACTGCTCATTATGGTAAATGGGGGATGGGTATCGGCAATTCAAAAATGGGGATTGATTTCGGGGTTCATCCGTCGGTGCTTGGATATGATTACTCTGATGGTAAAACAGGAAATAAGGACGGAGGTTTCCAACCACCAGAATGGAAATTCTCTACTTCAAGCGACCCAAAAAAAATCTACTCACTCACACAGCGGTCTATTGCTTTTATTGAGAAGCAAGTACAATCTAAAACTCCTTTTTTTCTGCAACTGTCTCATTATGCTGTTCATTCTAATATTGAGGCCACAAAACTCTCTTTGGAGAAATATGAGAAAAAAGAAAAAGGTAAAATTCATAAAAATGCATATTTTGCTGCGCTCACAGAAGACTTGGATGATTCTGTTGGGATTTTACTCAACAAACTGCAAGAGCTTGGTATCGCAAATAATACCTATGTTATTTACTGTTCGGATAATGGTGCAGTCCCAACACTACCACCAAGAAGAAAATATAAGAACAGTTACAACTACCCTCTAAGCAGAGGTAAATGGGATGCGACGGAGGGCGGTATAAGAATCCCTTTCATTGTTTCAGGACCAAATATTGAACCCAATTCATTTTCTGATACTCCTATTTCTTTGGCTGACCTTTTGCCAACGATCGCAGATCTAGCAGGGCATAGCGGCCGAAGATTGATGAAAACTATTGATGGCGGCACCATAAAAAAAGTATTATTTAGCTCTGGTAATAGGAAAGTTAAAAGAAAGGATAAAGGATTTTATTTTCATGTACCTTACATAAATAACATCGCCCTAGGTAGACCTCACTCATCCATAATAACAGACTCTTATAAGCTAATTAAGTTTCATGATAATAATGAGCTAAATTTATTTGATCTTACTATTGATATTGGAGAAAAAAACAATATTGCTGATGAGTTTCCCCTAAGAGCAAAAAAACTAGAATCCAAAATGGAAGACTATTTTAAAAAATACAAAACGGTGAAGTGGGAAAAAGGGATAGATTGGAAATTCGAATCTATTGAAGAGATTAATTCGTTTTACTAAATTTTCTTTGATGTAGATTAATTCTAGGTTCAAGCCAGGGTTTGACTTCATGTATTTGCCTTCCAAGGCCTTTTGGATACTCTTGTGCACTTTTAACTCTTTTTTTAAGAACTTTTGTAAGTGAATCGAGAATCCTAGTGTATTGCTGATGACTTGCCAAATTATTTAGTTCTTCCTGATCGTATTTGTGATCATAGAGTTCGTACTCATAATAGTTTTCATCACTCCATCGATTTAACCGGTATCGTTTTGTTTTTATTGAGTAGCCTTGTGCCATTCCTTTGGGAGTTTTGATTAAAAGTTCGGTCAATGCGCTATTTCTAATCGGAATCTTAGATCCTATGAAATATGGATTTAAACTTTTGCCACGTACAAAATTCGGTATTTCCATATCTAATAAATCCATAATTGTTGGGTACAAATCAACTAGCTCAACAGGGTCATGTATGGGATCCAAACCACTGGATATTCCAGGCCCTGAAAAAATTAAGGGAACCCTAGTTGAGTGTTCGAATAATGTTTGCTTTTGCCAATGTCCATGCTCACCAAGGTGATAGCCATGATCAGATGTAAAGACAACTATTGTGTTTTTATCTAAACCTGTTTTTGTTAGTTTGTCCAAAACACGACCTATTTGAGCATCCACAAAGCTAACAGTTGCATAATATGCCTGTATAATTTCTTGAGCCAGTTCAGAATCTAATCCAATCTGTTCTTTTTTTGCACGAACTGAAATTGCAGCTGGTTCAGGAATAGAATTTAAATATTGATTTGAATTTTCGGGGACTGAAAAACCTTTGTTCTTATGCAGTTTAAAATATTTATCAGGTGCAACAAATGGTACGTGAGGCCTGTATAATCCAAAAGCCAAAAAGAAATTTTCTCCACTCTTAGCAAACTCGTCTAAAAATTCAATGGTGCTAGTTGCTCCAATTCCATCTGTTTGTTCTTCATCTTTACCAGAGGTCTTATACCAGCTTAAAACACCGCCATTAAATCTTGGTTTGAGATATGTTATTTTATGTTCTTCAATTTTATCTCTTCCATATGGGTTTACTGTTCTGTCCCAAGTATATTGATCATCATAACTGGCTGTGCCTATATCTCTTGGGTTGTGGTAGTGATAAACTTTACCGACTCTAATTGAATGATAATTTTCCATCCTGAATTTTTGCCCTAAAGTTATAACGTCAGGGATTGTTTGGCGAACATGAAGTCTTAACTCTTTGGACTTTGTTTGATCTGGATACAAACCTGTCATAAAAGAAACTCTGGAAGGACCGCAAAGCGGATATTGAACGTGAGCATTTGTAAAAAACACACCCTCTTGAGCAAGCCTGTCAATGTTAGGAGTATCAGCAAGGGGATCACCATACGCACCAATGGCACAATTTAAATCATCTGCTATGATCATTAAAACATTAAATTTTTCGGAATTTTGAGAGAAATTTAATTGAGGATTTAATAAAATCAATAATATCAATCCACTGTACTTTAACTCATATATATAATCCCAAAAAAATCTAAAATAAATCATTTTTTAACTATTAATTTGTGAGTTGTTTTGTTTATTTCATCACTTAATTCAATTAAATATATACCTCTTTTTAGCTCAGATATATCCATTTGGGTTTTAATAATTTTTTTCATCAGAATTCTTCCATTTAAATCGAAAATACTTGCTTTCAAACTTCTAGAACCATAAGCATCTATGTAAATTAAATTATTTGAGGGGTTCGGATATATTTTTGTCTCATCGATTTTTGTTTTATGATTTGAAAGGTTATTATTTGGGTTGTAACTCGCATAATACTCACCTAAAGTTGTTAGTTGATTATTTTCACTGATAATATCAGCAGTTTGAAGCATTGGGTATTTTTCATTATTGGCATTTGGATCGAACCAAGAGTATCTTTTTACATAATCTAAATCATGAATTTCATCTAATACATTTTGCATAAATGAGAGTACGTAACTTTCAGAATAGATATTTGGATTATTTTCGGTTGCATTTGTATCGCGTACGGCAAATTCAGTTATCCAAATAGGTTTTCCATAAGTTTGGAAGACCTCTTTTAAAAGCTCAATAAATTCAACTGGATCATTTTTATGATAAATATGTATCGCAATAAAATCTACTCTAAGGTTTTGATTTGATACTTCCTCCATAAAATCTTTCATCCAATTATTTAGCGGGGCTGATGTTGCAGGACTTGAGATGGGTACATCTAGTGTTTCAATTAACGGCCAAAGATCTATAACTTCGTTAACTGACATGTTTGATTGACCCTCTAGGTCAGGCTCATTAAATAACAATACATTTCCGATTTTCCCTGTATTTGCTAAGTTATTCAAATAATCTATTTTTGATTGAGTAGCACTTCCACGCCCCCATATCATTGGAACAAATTCAATTCCATCTGGATAGTTTTCTCTGAGCTCCCAGTTCCAAGAGTAGTGCCAATGAGGTTTTAGTTTTTCAAAACGCTCTTGCCAACTATTTTCATATAAGAGATTAAAAACAACCCCCTTTTTTAACTCTGCATTGTCTTGGGCTGATAGGTTTATAGTTAAAAAGAGAAAAATAATTTTGATTTTTAGCATACTTAAAATTATTAAATAAAATTTTTTTGAACTGTAAATTTTAAAGCATATTTTGAAACAAAATTCTAGTTTTTAAAATTTTATAAAATAAAGTTTATAGTTGAAACCCCAAATGTGAAAGCTATTTTTGGCTCAATTTCACTTTTATTGATAGATATAAAGAATAAAAAAAGGAGAATCAATTCTAGTGAATCAATTCTCCAATTTCGTAAACCAAACATACAGTAGTTCGGACTTTTTGAGTGGAATTAGTGATATATATTCAAAAAAAAAATTCCAGATATAAAAATTATTTTTGGTAATAATCTGTGACCCTAAGCTTGAGCTGTTTAGACTTTTTGGATATAATTAGTTATATTTTCAAAAAAAATTTAAGAAGAAGTAAATTTGTTTTACACAATAAAAAAGAAATTCTTAAAAAGGTTGTTTAATTAAAAATATTATATTTAAAAAAAACAAATAATTATGAATACTTACAAAACGCTTACTCTTTTTCTAATAACAATGTGTTTAATTTCATGTGGCTCTAAGGCTAAGTATGTTAAGGAAACTGGAGCAGTTGAGATGAAGGAACCGTTTAAAGCACAAGATTTTAGAGACACCAATCGAGAATTTTACAGTATTAGAAATGCTGTAGGTACCGGTTTATCAGCTGTTAAAGCCGAAGCTAATTCAGCAGCTCAAGCAGATTTAGCACAGCGAATCCAAAACACATTGCAGAATATTGCAAGCCTTAAATTGTCAAATTCGAACGAAGTTTCCACGCAAGTATTTAAACAAAAGTTAGTAGCCGTAAGCAACTCTTCAGTTTCTAAAATTATGATTGTTGACTCAAAAATATTTATGAGAGAAAATTCTGATAAAAATGCACCAACAAAATATGATTACTGGGCAGTATATAAAGTAAATCTAAATGAAGTTGTTAAGTCAGCTAATATGGCAAACTTAAACTTTAATTTAACTTTAGATGATTTTTAATGAATGTAAAAAACAATTTTATCGTTTTTTTATTTCTCTTTTTATTCAACCCTATTTTTTCTCAAAATAATCAAAATATAACATGCCAACTAGAGGATGATTTCAATGATACTCATTACTCTGTAATTGAAAGGTCAGCTCAAATATCTAGCTCTGATTTAAGAAAAAAATTAGTTGAATCAATTATCAATTTTATTAGTGTTGAGTCTAGATTAGAGCTAGAAAATATTAATGAGTTGTCCTCAAGTAAGTTTTACCAATCTTCAATTACAAAATCTGAGGGACTTTTATTTAATGCAAAAGAAAAACTTTGTAATAATGGTAGCGTAATTGTTTATGTTAAGAAGTCTGATTTCAATAATACTTTTTTGTCAAAATTTAAAAATAAGCTTTCTGTTACTGAAAAAACTGCTTCAGATCTATTAGCAAATAAAAACTTCAGCGGGAGTAATTACTTTTCTGAAAGGTATGATCTACTAAAAAACGATCTAGACGATCTTGATCTTTTTTTACCATTTGCAGAAAACATATCATCATCAAGCTTTGGGTTCAGATTAAAATCAATCTATGAGAAACTTTCTAAAATAGAATTTTATTTGGTCTCAATTGATGAGAATATCTCAAATTTAGAACGCTATTATTTAAATCTTGATTGTGTGACTGCTAAGAATCAGTTCATAACATTAGAGAATCTGTTGAGTAAAGCATCGAAAATTAAATATAAAACTCGCTTAAATATTTTAAACTCAAAAATTAAAAGCCGCTGCAAAATTCTCAAAAAAGCTGAGTTAAAAAAAGCTAGAGAAAATTCAGACTTGTTCAATAACTTCGGTTTTAGTTTTTTTGCACAAACAATTCCACTAGATATTTCTAATAATACAGAGTCAAATGAAATTAATTTTGACTTCGATTCCTTTTTTATATCTGCCAAAACACAATATTTTTTAGGTTTTGGTGATAGTGGTTTACGTGCTGGCCCCTACCTAAAATACTATTTTGTGGATGGAACATTAAATAATTCTGATGAATCTAATGATTTCTTTGATAAAAATTTTGGTATAGCAGGTTTATCCTTAAAAATAAGATTTATTAGAAAGTTTATTGACTTGGAATTTAGTGCTGGAAAAACTTTAAAATCATTCGAATATTCAACAAATACTAATAACATTGAAGAATTTTATTTTTATATTTTTTCACCACGATTTATTCTTGGCAATACAGAAAAAAGAATTTCATTTTCTGCATCTGTTGATTTTATGGTACCTGACAATTCCGATGTTAGTTATAAATACCTAAATGCAAACATTGGAATAAATTATAATTTACAATTCAAAAAACTAAAATCCCAAGATAGAAAAGTTATAAAAGAAAAATATATTGAATGAGAATAATAATTCTTCTATTTTTTTTTACAATAAGTTCTTGTAGTTCTTTTAAGTTTACCCAAAAAAATAAAATTCTAGAGTTAGAGTTACCTTTTTCTAAGTTCGACTATCCTGACACAGAAAAATCATTATTTGTTATAGTCAGTGCTAAAGGGGATTATAATCTATCCTCACTTAAATCAGCATTGAACTTAAATGCACTTGCTAGTATTAGTCAAAGAGTAGAATACTTAGTTGAGGGATACAATAAAATAAATCTAAAAAATGTTAACCAATTTTCAGATGTTGTGTCGTCCTCAAAAACAATAATGAAATCAAATTTTTTTTTAAATAAAATTAGTATTGTAGATACAAAATTAATAAGGTTTGATGATTTATCTTATGAATATTGGGGGGTTTACAAAATTGATTTATCTGATGTAGTAACTGCTTTAAGAGCAAATAACCCAAATTTAAATGATGATTTTTATAAAGCCGTTATTGATAAAGAATTTAAACTTGAAGCCAAAAGAGAAAAAACTACTAACATCATAATTGAAAATAAAAGTTTTAACTCTCTGATTGTGAATGAAGCAAAAAAATATATTGGAGTTCCGTACGTATGGGGTGGTGATAATCCCTCTCGAGGTTTCGATTGTTCAGGATATGTACAATGGGTAATTAATGAAGCCATTAATATTTTATTACCAAGAACATCTTACCAACAGTCTCTTTTCTTATCAAATCATAAAAGATTAAACTTTGATAAAATTCGTCCTGGCGATATTTTATTTTTTAATACAAGTGGTAAAGACATTTCACACGTTGGTATTGCCATTGGAGATCATAAGTTTATTCACGCTCCAAATAAAAAATCAAATATCAAAATTGATGCATTAGATGGTTACTGGAAAAAGAAGTTAATATCAGCTAATTATGTCCCAAATCTTCAATAATTAAGGGCATAATATTTTAATTTTTGATATTCAATAAAATATAAATATCCCCAAAAAATAATTTATTATTCTTGGGGGTAATTAGTGACCCAGGGAGGATTCGAACCCCCAACCCTCAGAGCCGAAATCTGATATTCTATCCAGTTGAACTACTGGGCCTTTGTGTTTGCGAATGTAATAACTTTACTTTGATAAAAAGTAATGCTAACTCAAGTGTTTTCTTACAATCTCAGCGATTAGTTTACCGTCCGCCTTACCAGCCAAATTTTTGTTTACCATGCCCATGACCTTACCCATCTCTTTCATCGAAGTAGCACCCACTGAATGAATTACTTCATAAATAACTTTCTCTACTTCCTCCACTGAGAGCTGCTCAGGTAAAAACTGACTTATAACCTCAATTTGAGCTTCCTCGGGCTCTGCTAAATCTACTCGCCCCTGCTTCCTAAAAATCGAGGCACTTTCCTTGCGCTGTTTAACGAGTTTTTGCAATAGCTTTGTGATTTCAGAATCGTCAGGATTTTCTTTTGCACCCGACTGTGTTTGTAACAATAATATGCCTGATTTGATCGCACGTAATGACTCTAAAGCAACTTTATTTTTTTCACGCATGGCCGCTTTAAGTTTGAAATTTAATTGGTCTTGAAAGTTCATTTTTAATCTACATTATCGTGTAAAAAAGAATTGTTTGTCCGTATTCGCATCTCATCATTAGAATCTGTATCGACAGAAAGACGAGATAAATCTTGATCTGCATTCATATCAACTTGAGCCCTTTTGTAAGCTGGTTCTTTTTCGAGCTCATCGATTCGGTTTGTCATAAATTTATGGTTAAATGACTTGAGTTTCTTTCGCCTTTCTTCAGCACGATGTGCCAGTCCTTGGGTAATCGTACTGTTTAGTGGAGTTAATTCCTCCTCTTCCTTTTCACTTAAATCTTCTGTTATTTTTTTTTCTTTTGGAGTTGACTCAACAATATTTTGTATTTCCTGCTCTTCGAAAACCGGCTCAATATAATCTTCTAGATTGTACTTTTTTAATACTGGAGATTCTATCTCTTCCTCCACTTCTACTGAAGCCGAGGTCGATTTACTTTCATGAAGTGCTTGTGTTTGGGGTTGCTCTTCCAAATGAAAAAGTACTGGAACCTCATTTTCGTGGTGCTCATTTGTTTGTTTGGTCTCTTCTATCGGAACATCAAATGGCTTTGTATCAGAAACAATTTCCTCATGATCAACAACATCAATTTCATTGACTTCACTTGGTAATTCATGGATAATAAACTCTTCACCGTCCGGAAGGGGCTCATGAGTTGGCTCAGAAATATCTTCGTGAGAAACCTCAATCGATCGAATTACGTCCGTTGTTTCTACAAGTTCCTCCATTTGCTGTTTGTCCTCGACTTTTGGAGACAACTCCGAAAATAAATCCGTTTCTATTGTATCACTTTCAAGGGTGTGTACTACCGTTTGTTCATCATCAAGGGTATGAATGATTTTTTTAGGATCAGCATGAACAATCTCTTCTTGTTGTTCGACATCAAATCCAGTCGCGATAACCGTTACCGCAATATCCTCACCCAGTGATGGGTCTTCTCCGATTCCCATAATGATATTAGCACCATGACCTGCCTCGCGTTGGATATGTTCATTGATAATACCAATTTCATCTATAGTCACTTCATCGCCTCCCGAAACGACAAGTAATAATACATTTTTTGCTCCGATGATTTTATTATCATTGAGTAGTGGTGAATCAAGCGCTTTAGCGACTGCTTCCTCCCCTCGGTTTGGCCCAGAGGACGTCGCCGATCCCATGATCGCTGTTCCACTGTCAGCCAATACCGTTTTAGCATCCCGAAGATCTATGTTTTGGGTATAATGATGCGTAATCACCTCGGCAATTCCTCGGGATGCATTTGCCAGCACCTCATCGGCTTTTGCAAACCCTTGTTTGAATCCAAGGTCTCCATATACTTCTCGAAGTTTGTTGTTATTGATTACAATGATTGAATCGACAAATTTCCTGAGCTTCGCCAAACCCACTTCCGCTTGATCGTTGCGCGTTTTTCCTTCAAACTGGAAGGGCATCGTGACGATTCCAACCGTGAGAATTCCCATATCACGTGCCATCTTGGCGATCACTGGCGCAGCACCCGTTCCAGTTCCTCCGCCCATTCCGGCGGTAATAAAAATCATCTTCGTATTGGTAGCAAGCATTCGGGATAGCTCATCTACACTTTCAATCGCAGAACGCTCTCCAATTTCGGGATTCGCACCTGCTCCCAGCCCCTCAGTTAGTGATACTCCGAGTTGAATCTTATTGGGTAGTGGACTGTTTTGCAAAGCTTGCGCATCGGTATTGCAAGCCACAAAATCTACCCCCTTGATCCCCAAGTGGTACATATAGTTTACCGCATTACTACCACCGCCACCAATTCCAATGACTTTTATGACATTGCTTTGGTTTTTAGGTAAGTCAAAATCTATTTTTTGATAATCTAATTCCATAGGTGCTTATTTATTCTGCGTTATCTAAAAATTCTCGTATGCCCTCTGTAAAGCGATCAAAGATGGATCTTCGCTTTTTTACTTCTTGTTGCTCAGAAGATTCACCTGTCTGTGACTCTTCGGATTCATGCTCCTCAACCACCAATTCTTCATACGCGCTCATTTGTTCGACTGCTTTCATTACCAAACCAACAGCGGTTGAAAACATCGGGCTTGCGGTTGATTCTGCATGCTCATCCCCTGCCAAATGTTCGTTTGGAAATCCAATTCGAGTATCCATCCCAGTTATATATTCAACAAGTTGTTTGAGGTGTTTCAATTGACTTCCTCCGCCTGTTAAAACGATACCTGCAATCAACTTTTTCTTTTGTTCTTCGTGTCCATAGTTTTTGATTTCGGTATAAACACTTTCTATGATTTCGGTAACACGTGCATGAATGATTTTAGAAAGGTTTTTTAGTGTGATTTCTTTAGGATCTCGTCCTCTTAGTCCCGGAATGGCAACAATTTCATTGTCTTTATTCTCCCCTGGCCATGCAGATCCAAATTTTGTTTTGAGAAGCTCTGCTTGCTTTTCAATAATCGAACAGCCCTCTTTGATGTCTTCTGTTATGATGTTTCCACCAAAGGGAATTACCGATGTGTGGCGAATAATCCCATCTTTAAAAATGGCAAGATCCGTTGTACCTCCACCAATATCGATTAGCGCAACCCCAGCTTCTTTTTCTTCTTTGCTCAATACCGCTGAGGATGATGCCAAGGGCTCTAATGTAATCCCGCCGAACTCTAAACCAGCTGATTTTACACATCGCGCAATATTGCGAATCGACGACATTTGTCCAACAACGACATGAAAGTTGGCTTCCAAGCGCGCCCCATACATCCCGATTGGCTCTTTGATTTCTGACTGCCCATCAACTTTGAACTCTTGCGGAAGAACATGGATAATCTCTTCCCCAGGAAGCATTACAAGTTTATAAACCTGGTTAATCAGCTCTTCCACATCCGATTCCTGAATGACCTCCTCTGGATTTGGCCTTGTTATATAGTCACTGTGTTGAAGACTGCGGATGTGCTGACCAGCAATCCCAACAACCACCTCGCGGATTGTCTCACCAGAGGCTACTTCTGCCTCTTGTACGGCAGATTGTATGGATTGGATCGTTTGGGTAATATTGTTGACGACTCCTCTGTGAACGCCTAAGCTTTCGGATTTTCCAGCTCCGATGATTTTGAGTTTTCCGTACTCGTTTTTACGCCCAAGCATGGCCACAATTTTTGTGGTTCCAATATCAAGTCCTACCCCTTTGTTTTCTGGCTTCATAACGTGTTTCTTTTACAAATGATTTGGTTGCTATAATCTAATGCGACTTCTGTGTAGTCTCGAATCAAACCTTGATCTGTAGCTACAGCATAAAAAGCTTTATACTTTTTAAATTTTATTTGAATATCATCCACCGATTTGATTTTGATCTGGTACTTCTGATCAATCACATGCATAGACACCTCATCTCCGTGATCTTGTATGTCTTTGATATGGGATGCTAAAAAGCCGTCTTGAGCAATCGCAACTGAGAGAGCAGAGAGGGCTTCGTATCGATCGACATCGGGATCGTTGACAATTGTTGGAACCTCCGAATCGTGAGTGGGTGAAAGCGGAATCGGCTTGCCTTCGTAGTCAAGATAAAATTCTGATTTACCTTTTACGCGAGCCACTGGAATCCTCGGTAGGACTTTTATGTGAAGAACGTCGTCCAACGTTAAAAATGCTTCTATTTTTTTGATTAAATCGTTTTGAGCAAGTTGCAACTCAAGATGCTTTAAATGTATTTCAGATTTTTGTTTACTTGTTGAGTCTTTGAAAACAACTTTCAACATGTTATCAACCGAATCTTTAGAGATCATCTGTGGGTAATTCTCATCTATGTGCACATAAAATCCTTGTATAGACCTGACAGAATTTCGATGTGAGGACAGTACAATCATAGCTATTGAGAGCACAATCCAAAAAGAAAATGACATCACTCTAACCCACATAGGACGTTCGTTTTAGATGTTCTACAATTGGTTGCACCTCAGCAGCAATATCGCCTGCGCCCATAACCACAACAACGTCTGCACCAGCATCAGCTACCTTTTCTGGTAATTGGCCCTTAGAAACAATTTCAACCGACCCACTCATCTTTTCAAGAATAGATTGACTACTAACACCTGGAACCGGTAACTCACGTGCTGGATAGATATCGAGCAATATGGTATGGTCAAATTGAGACAAACTCTCCGCAAAACCCTTGCAAAAATCCCTCGTTCTACTAAACAAGTGAGGTTGAAACACTGCAATTCGCTTGGCAGAAGGATAAAACTGCTTGACTGCATCCGCCATTTGGTTTATTTCAGTTGGATGATGAGCATAGTCATCTATGACCACCGCGGGTTCCTCGGTTCGAACGCTAAATCGGCGGTCAACTCCTTGAAAATGTTGCAAGGCCGTCGCGATTGACTGTGAATCACAACCAACAGACAATGCCATTGCGATAGCTACTGTGGCATTCATCAAATTATGCTCCCCAGGAAGACGAAGCTGAAGCCCTTTTAAGATTTGATCTTTACTGTGAAAATCAAAAACGTAATGACCATTTTCGATTCTGACATGTTCGACACGAACCTCTGCGTATTTGCTCATGCCATATGAAACCCCTGAAACATCAAGTCCTTCTCGAACCAAACGATTGTTTGGATTTGAAACCAAAGTGGCAAAGGATTGAAAACTCGCTTCGAGATTTTCCACATTCTGGTAAATGTCCAAATGGTCCACATCCATTGATGTTATACAGAGAAGATCAGGGTGAAGCGTTAAAAAGGAACGATCAAACTCATCTGCCTCTACCACCATATAATCGTTGCCTTCGCTGATAAAGTTGGAACCGAAATTAGACGAAATTCCACCCAAAAACGCAGTGATTTTTTTTCCACTTTCGTGAAGTAGATGTGCCAGAATTGAGGATGTTGTGGTTTTGCCATGAGTTCCTCCTACAGCCAAACAGTGTAGGTCTTTGCTCAATTCACCAAGAACTTCAGAACGCTTAAAAATATCAAACCCATTTGCTTTGAAAAACTTGAGCTGTGGAGAGTTTTGAGGGATTGCAGGGGTAAATACAACAGTCGTGTTAGCCTTGTTCTTGCATACGGATGGAATTCGATCAACTCGGTCATATGTATACACCTTTGCACCCAATTGAATGAGCTTATCGGTAATCTCTGTTTCGATTCGGTCATACCCATATACCTCATGCCCTTGCTTAATGAAATACTGTGCCAATGCGGACATTCCGATTCCACCAATCCCCAAAAAGTACAGCTGTTGCTTAATCATTGACAAGGGATCTAATTTGTTTCACAATCGATTGAGTCGCATTTGGTTTTGCCAAGTTTTTAATATTTTTCCCAAGATTTTCTCTCTTCTTTTTATCCGAAATAAGAATATCTAGTTGGATTTTGAATTTTTGATCCAATTCATTTTCTTCTATAACGAAAGCTGCATCTTTTCTGGCTATAGCAAGTGCATTTTTATATTGGTGGTTTTCTGCAACATTGGGTGATGGGATAAATAAAACCGCTTTGCCGACCTGACAAAGCTCTGAAACGGCAAGTGCACCAGCTCGTGAAATAATCACATCCGCCGCCGCATAAGCCACTGCCATATCATCAATAAAAGGCGTGATATGAACATGTGATGTTTGAAGTTTTACATATTCTTTTTCGTAAAGAGAACCGCATTGCCACACAATTTGAACCCCCATCTTGGAAAGTCTAACATGGTGATTGGCCATAAGCTGATTTATTCGTCTTGCGCCCAGACTTCCACCGACAACGAGCAGGGTTGTTTTCTTTTGTAATAACCCCATCTTCTTTTTTGCTTCTGCGGGACTGATGTTCAGTTTAATCAACTCAGATCGTAAAGGGTTTCCTGTAAGTTCTGTTTTATGCTTCGGAAAAAATCTTTCTGATTCTGCATGAGCGATACATATTCGTTGCACATATTTGCCAAGCAGTCGATTGGTTATCCCAGGTAAAGCATTTTGCTCTTGAATGAGTGATGGAATATTCATACGTGTGGCCATATATAACAATGGTCCGCTTGCAAAACCCCCAGTACCAATAACAACCTTTGGCTGAAATCGCTTTAAAATAAAATAGGAACTCCACAAGCTCACAATTAACTTGAGTGGAAACAATAGATTTTGAACTGAAAGCTTACGCTGAATCCCTGATATCCAAAGCCCTTTGATTGGAAAACCAGCTTTGGGAACACGTTTCATTTCCATACGTTTACTTGCACCAACAAATAAAATCTCAGCAGAGCAATTTTCGCTTTTTATCGCGTTTGCAATAGCTAGTGCAGGGAAGATATGCCCCCCTGTTCCTCCGCCAGACAATATGGTTTTAAACTGCTTCACTCAAAATTGCTAAAGGGTTTTTTTCATCGCTTTCTGCCATGCGGCATGCAGTCACACTCTGAACAATACCGAGTGCAAAAAATGTCATCCATATGGAAGTTCCACCACTACTAATCAATGGTAATGGTTGCCCCGTTACGGGGAAAATAGAAACGGCAACACCCATATTCACCAAAGACTGGATAATGATCGGAAGTCCAACTCCTACGATCAGAAGTTGACCAAAAAAGTGTTCTGTTTTATATACGCTCATGAAAATACGGAATAGAAGCAGCAGATATAAAAACAACAAACTCAAGCCGCCAGTCATACCGTACTCCTCAGTGATAATGGCATAAATAAAATCAGATGTGCTTTGGGGTAATAAGTTTTTCATCACACTTTTACCAGCTCCTTTTCCAAGGATACCGCCAGTAGCAATTGCCGTTTTGGCACGTTGCACTTGGTAGTTAGTATTTGCATCACCATCTCCAGTAAAACTTTCAATTCGACTCATCCATGTATCAACGCGGTTGGGGAAAGCATCTGGATATGCTTTTGCTGTCATGATAAACAAGGTTAGAAAGACTACAGCAGCACCCAACATCAAAAACAGATATTTTTTGGGATAGCCCCCAATAAATGCTAACACAAATACCAAAGCAACCAATAAAGCTGCCGTTGATAGGTTTGCGGGTAAGATAGTTGCAATCACCAACAAGACAGGCAACCATAGAACGAGCAAACTCCGCCAAAAATGAATGTCTTTGTCTTTATTGATTGAGAGGTAACGAGACACATACACCATCAGTACAACCGAAGCTAATGTTGATGTTTGAAAAGACAAGCCAAGGATCGAAATTTTAATCCAACGACTTGCGTTTGCTCCTTCTATAATATTGCCCTGCAGGGCGGTGTAAACCAACAATATCCAAACAATAGGTAGCGCAATTACAGATAAACCGCTAAAGTATTTGAATGGAATACGGTGCGTCGCATACATAATACTGATTCCAATCAAGACAATGGCGACATGCTTGATCAAATGACCTGTAACAGAGCCAATCCCTAAAACATATACCAGGTTAGAGCTTGCGCTGTAAACGGGTAAAAACGAAAACGCAGACAACAAGACTACAATAGCCCATATGGCGCGATCTCCGTGGATATGTTTTGTGATAAAACGCATAAATTACAGTTGACGAACGAGTTGTTTAAATTGATCTCCCCGATCTTCATAGTTTTTGAATAGATCAAAGCTTGCACAAGCTGGTGACAACAGTACCGCATCTCCTTGCTTTGCCAAGTCATAGGATGCCTGAACAGCTTCAGACATTGACCCCGCTTCCACCAGAAGGTTTACAACAGGAGAGAAACAATCGATGATTTTTTCATTGTCAAGCCCAAGGCAAATAATGGCTTTTACATTTTTACGAACCAAAGGCATGAGTTTGGCGTAGTCATTACCTTTGTCAACACCACCTACAATCCAAATTGTTGGGCGTGTCATACTGTCGAGTGCGTAGTATGTTGCATTGACATTGGTTGCTTTGGAATCGTTTATATAATCTACTTTTAAAATACGTAGCACCTTCTCCAATCGGTGCGGAGCACCTTGAAAGGTTCGCAAACTCTCCCGTATGGTTTGTTTGCGAATGTTGACCAATTGGGCAATGGTCGCTGCTGCCATTGCATTTTTGGCATTGTGAATTCCCTCCAACGAGGGATTGTCAATCCTGATCATATCGGTTGTGTTAAATCGTTCGTGTTTAATTGTTTTATCTGTATAGGGTATGCGTTGAGATTTGGGCTTATGTCGTTCGATTGCCAAATTGATTTCATCATCTGTATCATCATAGATGAAATAGTCTTCATTCGTTTGGTTTCTCAGCATGCAAAACTTGGCGTCAACATATCGCTCAAAACTGTTGTCATAGCGATCTAAATGGTCGGGGGTGAGATTGGTCATCACAGCATATCGAGGGTGGAACGAATGGATGTCCTCCAATTGAAAACTACTGAGTTCAAGTACCCAGTAATCGGGTGAACTTGTCGTTACTGCTTTGGCAAAGCTTGACCCAATATTCCCAGCAAGAGCGACAGACTTTCCTGCCGATGCAAGCAAGTGATGCGTAAGCATGGCCGTAGTCGTTTTTCCATTTGTGCCTGTGATGCCGATCAGCTCCGCATCTGTGTTTAGTGAAGCAAATTCAATTTCTGAAATCAAGGGAATCTCAGCAGACCTGATTTCTTCAACGATTGGTACATTTGGGGGAATCCCAGGGCTTTTTACAACCAAATCGGCTTTTGTAATCCGTTCGTAAGTGTGTTGTCCTTGCTCCCATTCTATATAATGATCATCCAATTCTTTTTGGAAGGACTCGCCAATTAATCCTATATCGCTCAAAAAGACATGATAGCCAAGTTGTTGACCAAGAAGTGCTGCGCCAACTCCGCTCTCTCCTCCACCCAATACAATCATATTTTTTGACATTGGCTATCTAATTTTTAGGGTTACAAGTGAGATAATCGCAAGAGCGATGGTGATAATCCAAAAACGAGTTACAATTTTACTCTCATGGTACCCTTGCTTTTGGAAATGATGATGGACAGGTGCCATCAAGAAAATTCGTTTCCCAATTCCAGTTTTCTTTTTGGTGTACTTGAAATACCCAACTTGAAGGATGACTGACAAGCTTTCAATGAAAAAAACACCGCACAGAACAGGAATAAGCAATTCTTTGCGAACCGAAAGCGCCAGAACGGCAATAATGCCGCCAATGGTCAAGCTTCCTGTATCGCCCATAAACACTTGAGCTGGATAGGTGTTGTACCATAAAAATCCGACCAGACCCCCAGCAAATGCCGCGATAAAAATCACGAGTTCACTCACATCGGGGATGTACATGACGTTGAGGTAATCTGAGAAAATAATGTTGCCCGAAACCCAAGCAAAAACCCCTAATACCAATACGATTAGGGTTGCTGTTCCTGCGGCTAATCCATCTATGCCATCTGTGAGGTTTGCACCATTTGAAACCGCCGCCACAATAAAAATCACAAATGGAATAAAGACCAACCAAGCATACACAGACCAAGATTCGTCAATCCATGTAATCACTTGGGCATAGTCAAATTCATTATTTTTCAGTAAGGGAATTGTGGTTTTTGTCGATTTTTCATTGACAACAACCTCTAGTCCTAGTGTAGCGTTTTCTCTTATGGTGACATCAGGATGGAAGTAGAGCGTGATCCCGACAATAAGACCCAAACCGACTTGACCAATAATTTTAAACCTTCCTTTAAGACCTTCTTTATTTTTTCGTTTAATCTTAATATAATCATCTATGAATCCGATGCCTCCCATCCAAATGGTCGTGATGATGAGAAGAATAATGTAGATGTTGTCGAGTTTGGCAAACAACAATACGGGCACAAGGGTTGCCAAAATGATGATGAGACCTCCCATAGTAGGTGTACCAGCTTTTTCTTTTTGACCTTCTAGGCCCAGATCTCGAATACTCTCCCCCATTTGATTGCGGTTTAAGAGCTGTATGATTTGTTTCCCAAAAATCAAAGAGACAAGTAGCGAAAAAATAATTGCTATGGAAGCTCGAAAAGTGATGAACTGGAATAAACTAGCTCCTGGAAGCTGGAATTCTTGTTCTAAATATTCAAAAAGATAGTACAGCACTAGTTCTTGTTTTGTAAATGTTGTTTTAACTCTTTTACATCGTCAAATTCCAAACGCTCACCTTTGATGTCTTGATAGGTTTCATGACCCTTACCAGCCACCAAAATTATATCTCCCTTATGGGCAAGCTGACAAGCCGTTTTTATCGCTTGTAACCGGCTTGAAATACTTATGTATTTTTTATAATATTCTGCTGGTACACCCGATTCGATCTGCTCAATAATCTTTTCAGGGTCTTCATTGCGCGGGTTGTCGGAAGTGAAAATCACTTTATCACTTAGTGTTGAGGCAATCCGTCCCATAAGTGGGCGTTTTGCCTTATCGCGATCACCCCCACAACCAAAGACGGTGATCAACATCTCATTTCCAGTCCTGATTTTGTTAATCGTATCCAATACGTGGTTTAATGCATCTGGTGTATGCGCATAATCAACAATCGCTCGGACTGGATGCCCTCTACTTACAACATTAAACCTTCCTGACACGGGCTCTACCGCACTCATAGCACTTAGGCTCTGGTCTACATTCTCTCCAAGTAACTGTGTGCAAGCATATACCGCCAACATATTCGATGCGTTGAAGTCACCAACCAATGCCACCCATGTTTCTTTCCCGTCTATCCGAAGTTGCATTCCCGAAAAGTCATGCTCAAGGATTTTCGCTTTAAATTCAGCTGTGTTTTTTAACGCGTAGGAATGCTGCTTTGCAGCGCAGTTTTGCAACATATACTTGCCATTCTTATCATCGTGATTGCTCAGTGCAAAAGCGGTTGCTGGAAGTTTGTCAAAAAACTTCTTTTTGGTATCTCTATAACTTTCAAAAGTCTTGTGATAGTCGAGGTGGTCATGCGTAAGATTGGTGAATATCCCACCTGAAAAATGAAGCCCCTCTATTCGATGCTGGTCGATCCCATGAGACGAGACTTCCATAAAGCAATACGAAACGTCCGCTTCGACCATTTTTGCCAAAAGGGAATTGATCTCCATTGGGTCGGGTGTTGTGTGTGTTGCTGGGTAGTGATGCTCGTTAATGGCGTTGGCAATTGTGGATAACTTACCAACTGAAAACCCAAGGTGCTGGAATACTTCAAACAACAATTGAACAATCGATGTTTTGCCGTTGGTTCCTGTCACCCCAATAAGACTGAGTTTGGCAGAAGGTCGGTTGTGATAATTAGACGCGATAACAGCATAAGCACTACGGCATTGAAAGCTTTGCACATAGGTAATTCCTTCCACTTGCTTTATGGGTAATTCTTCGCAAAGGATTGCAATAGCACCCTTCTTTACAGCATCATCAATGTAGCTGTGCCCGTCGTGAAACTCTCCTCGAATGGCGACAAACAATGCATCAGGTTCAACCTGACGTGAATCAGCAGTCACGTTCCCAATCGAAACAGATGTAGTCCCGAAAACATACTCTATGGATACGCCAAAAAGTAATTCTTTCAGTTGCATCAGGATTTCTTTTGTGTTTTGGCTATTTTGACATCGGGTTCGACCAAGCTTTGGTTGGTCCCGTTCTTATTCCCCGTGATTTCCAAATAGCGATCTCTGCTGAGTTTGGTTTCTCTTGGAATTGAGCTGTATAGCTTGTGTGCAATTGTTTGAAAAACTGGGGCAGCTACCTGGTTTCCAAAATATCCTTTTTCTTTATCAGGGCGGTGAATGACCACTATGCAGGAATATTTGGGTTGGTCTGAGGGAAAATATCCTACAAAACTCGCCACGTATTGTACCTCCTCTGTATTGTAGTCCAGCTGACAGGTTCCTGTTTTTCCAGAAATCGCAAAATTGGTATCATAAATGTTATGAGCTGTACCCCAAGGTTTTTCCACCACTCCTTTCAACATGCTTTTGACTTTGCCAATTGTCTCCTTGGAGCAAATGGAAGGGTTTATAATTTCGACTTCGGACTGCTTTTTGATTTGGCTCCTGGTGTTTTGAGTTTTTTCGATAAATCTGGGTCTCACCATGACGCCGTCATTGGCAATGGCGTTATAGAAAGTAAGCGTCTGCATTGGTGTCATTAACACCCCATACCCATAAGCCATCCATGGGAGAGATATCCCACTCCATCCTTTTTTATCGGGATGTGGGATGACTGGTTTTGCCTCGCCTACAATTGGTAATCCCAGTGGTTCGCTGAGCCCCATATTCATCAGACGATTTACAAATTGCTCTGGTTTTGAATTATACTCATTGTATATTGCCTGTACCATTCCTGTATTAGAGGAACGCTCAAAAATTTCGGAAATCGGAATTTTGCCATAGCCCCCCTTTCGAGAATCACGCACTTTGTATTTACCGTAAAAAGTCAGTTCTCCATTTTGCGTATCAAAAACTGACGTCGTATCGATAACTTGATCCTCAAGAGCAGCTACGAGTGCCATGAGCTTGAAGGTAGAACCGGGTTCGTGAGACTCCCCTATAGCGTAGTTGAGTTTTTCGTAATATTTTCCTTCTTTGGTACGACCCAAATTTGCCACGGCACGAATCGCTCCTGTTTCGGTTTCCATTACGATAGCTGTTCCGTGATCGGCTTCAAAATTTTCGAGAGCTCCAAGCAAAGCATGGTGAGTGACATCTTGAATGTTGACATCAAGTGTTGTTTGTACATCATACCCATCTTGTGGTTCTTGTAGATATGAATTGCTTAAAGGTTTCCATTCTCCATTTGCGATTTTTTGACGCATTTGTAGCCCTGGAATCCCGCGTAATTCATCTCCAAAAGCTCCTTCAAGCCCAACGCGCAGGTAGCTCCCGTTTGGCTGCTCTTGTTCATAGCCAATAGTCCGCTCGGCTATTTTACCTAAAGGTCTTTCGCGCACGGTCTTTCGCTCTACAACCAAGCCCCCGCGAATGCCCCCCAATCGAAATAATGGAAAAGTTCTCAAACGATTCATTTGCCCATAACTCAGATCCTTTGCAATACGTTTGTACCGATGCTGTTTTTTATGAGCATCAAGGAGGAGATTATGGTAATGATTGGGCGTATTCCCTAATAGAGAAGCAAGTGAGTCTGCAAGTACATCCACGTGACTCTCGAAACGACTAGTAGTCACTGTAGCTGCATCAAAATGTATGGTATATCTCGGAACTGAAGTGGCAAGAAGACTGCCGTCATGCGCATATATATTTCCGCGAATCGGTTGAATATCAAAGTTTTGGACGGTTGTTTTTTCAGCAAGAAGTTTGTAGGAGTCTCCTTCTACTAGCTGGATGTGAATGATTTTATACCCAATCCCGAACCCGAGCAGAAAAAGCACAATCACCACAAATGAAAATCTAGAAATCAGTCTTTTTTGCTTTTCCATTTATCTTATTCGATTATGATTTTTGTGGGAGGGGTGATAGAGGATACAAATCCACGTTTGGACAATTTGCTTTTTACTTCCGTTTCCAAACGCATATACATGGCTTGGGTTCTCGTTTCTGCAAACCGACTTTTTAACGCTTGGATTTCAGTGTTTAAAGCCGAAATCTGCATAACCTTTTGATCGATATTGTGAGAGGATGTAATCATGACACCCGCCAGAAAAAAGAAGAAAAATATGAGTCGCCAGTTCCGCAAGGCACCTTGCTGTACCAAGAAAGAACCTCGAAGAATTTCTAACATACTTTGTCTCATATTTTCTCAGCTATTCGAAGTTTTGCACTACGTGCACGTTTGTTGTTTTGAATCTCAATTTCCATAGGCAGTGTCATGTTTCCCACCTTTTTCAGTGGCTTGTATGAACGCCCAAAATCATCTCTCACTGGCTCGTTTTCAAAGCAGCCATGCTGAATAAAGCGCTTAACAAGACGATCTTCTAAAGAGTGATAACTGATCACACAAAGTCTTCCGTTATGGTTGAGAACTTCTGCGCTTTGCTCTAAAAGCGATTTTAGGGCTTCCAACTCTTGATTAACCTCAATGCGTAGAGCTTGGAAAATTTGGGCCAATACTTTGTGTTGGATCTTTACTGGAACAATAGGGCGAAGAAGATCAACTAATTCCAAAGTTGTTTCGATGGGGTTTTCTTCTCTGGACTCAACGATCTTTGATGCAATCTTGCGCGCATTCGTCAATTCCCCATATTGATAAAAGATATCACTCAGCTGCTCTTTTGTGTAGGTATTAATCACATCTTTTGCCGATGTTCCCTCAGACGAGTTCATTCGCATATCAAGTGGTCCGTCGAATCGTGTAGAAAACCCGCGAGTTGGTGTGTCAATTTGGTGAGAGGAAACACCTAAATCCGCAAGAATTCCGTCGACTTTATCAACCTTATGAAATCGTAAAAAACGCTGTAGATAGGTAAAATTTTGATGGATGAAAATCAATCGCTCATCCACCCATGAATTTTCAATCGCATCTTCGTCCTGGTCAAAAGCAATCACCTTTCCGTCACTCCCAATCGCATCTAGAATAGCTTTAGTGTGTCCACCGCCACCAAAAGTCACGTCGACATAAGTGCCTGATTCCTTGAGAGCCAACCCCTCAAGGCAAGCTTCCAATAAAACAGGATTATGATACATCTTCATCATGATTTCCCATCACCTCTTCTGCCAATTCAGCAAAGTCAAGAGCAGCATCGTCAATGGCTTGTTCGTACAATTCCTTGTCCCAGATTTCAATCATGTTGATTGCGGATGACAGAACGAGCGATTTATTTAAAGAAGCAATTCCAAGAAGATCCTTTGGGACCAATATCCTAGTTGCAGCGTCTATATCGATCATTTTCACCCCAGCAGTAAATCGACGAATGAAATCGTTGTTTTTCTTTCTAAATCGATTGAGCTTATTCACTTTCTCCATCATGGCTGACCACTCCTCTAACGTATAAAGCTCCAAACACTTTTGAAACACAGAACGTTTGAGCACAAAGGTTTCAACTCCTTTGAGTTGCTTAACCAAAGACACGGGAAGTTTTACCCTGCCCTTGGGGTCTAATTTGCATTCATATGTGCCAACTACGTGCATTTACGACTTGAACTGAGTCAAATATATCAATAAATTACCACTTTTTACCACTTTTTACCACTTTGTTGATAAATTCAAACACCTTCCGTTTAAGTGTGGCTTAAATCATTTATAATGAGGTTGTTGCCATTTTGTTAAGCAATTTCAATTGAGATTGTGAATTCTAAACCATTTGCTTTCACTTTATGTCAAATGAATAAGGCAACTGACTTGAAATGGTTATATTTGCGCACTATATTGGCTTCAATAAGATGAAACAAACAATAAGAACATCGGGGAAATTCAAATTCCTTGAAGTAGGCGCTGGAAAGCCAATCGTAATTCTTCATGGACTTATGGGAAGCTTGAGTAACTTTCAAGGTGTTACTAACTACTTTCCTGACAAAGGGTATCGGGTGATAATCCCCATGTTACCCATTTACGACCTCCCCTTGCTGAAAACCAACGTCAAAGAGTTTGCCAATTATGTCAATCAATTTATTTCCCATCTGAATTTATCAGAAGTTACTTTGCTTGGAAACTCCCTTGGTGGGCATATTGGGCTGCTTGTTTCTTTATTATATCCCAATTACATCAAGGGACTTATCATCACAGGAAGCTCTGGGTTATATGAAAATTCAATGGGTGAAAGCTACCCTAAGAGAGAAGATAAAGACTATATGACACGAAAGTGCCAAGAGGTTTTTTACGATCCTAAAGTTGCTACTGACGATATTATTGATGAAGTATTTGAAACCGTCAATGATCGAAAAAAATTGGTTAAAATTCTAGCCATTGCAAAAAGTGCAATTCGACATAATATGGCGAAAGATTTGCCCAAAATCCATGTTCCAACCGCCATAATATGGGGAGAAAATGACATTGTAACACCCCCTGAGGTTGGACATGACTTTAATCGTTTACTACCAAATTCTTCTTTATTTTGGATTGAAAAATGTGGTCATGTCCCCATGATGGAACATCCAGATCTTTTCAATGTGCATATGGAAGCTTGGCTAAACTCTCATTCAAATTGAGTTGCCATGATTCATACTGCCCGTTTTTTGGTTAGCAACTCTTCTGTTGATCAGTGCCCAAAGTCTTCTCTTCCTGAGTACGCGTTTATCGGCCGATCAAATGTTGGAAAATCATCAATAATCAATGCCTTGACCAACAATAAAAAACTAGCAAAAACATCTAGAACACCTGGAAAAACAAAGCTGATTAATCACTTTTTGATCAATGGAGCATGGTGCCTGGTTGACTTACCTGGTTATGGTTATGCCAAAATATCTAAACATGAGCGAAAGGAACTTAAAACACTGATCCAAAGATATTTTTCCAAACGTAAACAATTGGTCAATACTTTTGTTTTGATCGATAGTCGGCACAAACCGCAAGACATCGATGTCAATTTTATCAATACTCTAGGTGCTAAACAATATCCATTCTCTATAGTTTTTACGAAGGTTGATAAACTCTCCAACACACAACGTCAAAACAATATATCAGTTTATAAATCGCATCTTTTGGATCAGGGATGGGAAAATGTTCCGCCATTATTTGAATCTTCAGCTAAGACTGGAGAAGGAAAAAAAGAAATTCTCAACTATATCGAAACAATCAATTCTAATCTTTAGTTTTTTGGGCCTTGCCCAGGTTATGTTCACTTGAAAAATAATCGCAAAATTGCTGAAAAGCCTCGCCCATTTCAATATCTTGTGTTGCTTTCATGTACGAGCTGCGAATCCCGACAAGCGTTTGGTGAACAAATACACGCATTTGATCAACAGGCATCTTTTTCGTCCATAAATCGATGCGTGCACTTTCTTGGGTTTCTTTGTCCCAGGTGCTTAAAAAAACGGCGTGTGTTTCTTGCTGGTCAATACCACCATCTGTGGCAGACCAACTTAGCTTTTCTGGTACATGATTATCATCAAGGGTGACATCTATGGTGATACTGGTCTTTTTCATCTTCTTCGAGGTTTATATTTTGATTTTTCAAACAATTCTCTGTAAGGAGTACTAAGGAGCTGCGCAATGGATTTTTGTTCTTTCATTTGGTAGGCCTTAACGATTTGAAGACCTAGCCATTGACCGATTTGACCTGGAGAGTCTACGTCAATATTCAAATAAAATTTTGAAAAGGGCGCCGGCGAAATAAAACGTTTTATCAACTCTGGATCTGTACTGTAAAGCAACTCTTTGGAAACAAAGAAATTCCAGATTTCTTTTTCGTTCGTCATTACCCAAGCGAGCTGGTCAGGGGTGTAGCCCAAAATTTTATTTTCTGAATAATCGGATAAAATCGATTGTTTCAAGAACTGAATTTTCCCTGAATAAATCAATTGTGCTAAAAAGGTACGGTCTTTGGGTAATTCAATTCGATTTTTTGCAAATGATTCTGCTAGTTCTTTTGATAGATTTTTCAACTCCATTTGCTGACGTAAATACAAGGCAATTCCCTCATACATATGGTGATTAATACCCAAAAAATTGTCAATTGCAATCAATGCCATGCTATCGTTGAGAATGACTTTATTGTTGTAGTCAACGTCCGAAGTAATAGTAAACACCCTTTTGGGCACACGAGCATTCTCAAAAACACGAGGAAGACCATCCATAAAAGGGTTCAGTTGGTCTTGAATATCCGAATTCGAAATCGATTTGGTCTGTTCATACAAAGTTAGCTGTAAGGAATCTGTACGTCGATTGACCCATACAGAAAAGGGATAGCTTTTTGGAAAAAAATAAGGAAACCTTTGCTCGACTTGTTTAAGGGAGTCGGGATGGGTATCAAAAAAAATCCTTTCAAAACGTATGAGTTCATAGGATTGGGGAGAAGCCTTTGATGTTTTTCGGTTTGAGCAACTCCAAAATAGGATAGGAATAATCAAAAGAAGTAAAATTGAACAAAACTTGTTTCTGAATCCGTGCATAAACATTACCTTTGAAAGTAAAATTAGAGTTTACGAAGCTACTATTTTTTTAGACGATAATTCAGTTATGCTATGAAAACTAAAGACGTTGCCCATCATATTATAAATTGGTTAAATGACTATGCAGAAGAGTCAAAGCTATACGGCTTTGTTGTCGGAGTTTCCGGTGGTGTTGATTCCGCACTTACTTCTACCTTATGTGCCAATACAGGCAAACCTACACTTTGCCTTGAAATGCCAATACACCAAGAGAAAGATCAAGTTAGTCGAGCCAATAGTCATACAAATTGGCTTGCAAAAAATTTCAGTAATGTAAGAGTAAAAGTCGTGGCGCTAAATACCTTGTATGATAGCTTTTGCCAGTTGGACGCTGAAAGGAATGACAACACAAACACCCCCCTTTCTTTAGCAAATACACGTTCTCGTTTACGAATGGCAACTTTATACTATTTCGCATCACAAGAACGCTTTCTTGTAGCTGGTACGGGTAATAAAGTTGAAGATTTTGGGGTTGGGTTTTACACCAAATACGGAGATGGCGGAGTTGATGTTAGTCCTATAGCAGATTTGATGAAAAGTCAGGTGAGAGAACTCGCTGCACATTTGGGGGTACATGGTTCCATTGTTCAGGCAGCTCCAACTGATGGGTTGTGGGACGATAATCGAACTGATGAAGACCAACTAGGTGCAACCTATGATGAGCTTGAATGGGCAATGAAACAACAAGAAAACGGAAAAAACGTAGCTGACTTTACAGATCGAGAGCAGACCGTTTTTACTATTTATGAAAAACACCACACAATGAATAAACACAAAATGGTTCCGATCCCCGTTTGTGTGATACCGCAGCATTTAAAATAATTTTTTGTTATTTTTTTGAAGAATTTACTTACGTTCTTTGTAGTTTGTTTCAATTGTTGTTTCTTTAGGCAACCAACACAATTAAACATATTATTTTAAGTCTGTGATAAAAGTTGTAGTAGCTGATTCTCATCCAATAATCCATAAAGGGATCAAAGCCAGTTTTAAAAATTCCACAGAAATTTCAATCACTGGAAAAGCCCTGGTTCCAGATGATCTCTTCGATATTCTTGAGCGTAAGATGGTTGATATTATCGTCCTGGAACTCGATTTGCAAAAATCAGATGGATTAACGGTAATGCGACGAATTAAAAATGAGCACCCAGAGGTTCGTGTTTTGATCTTTTCAAATCAGCCTGAAGAAGTCTATGCTATTTCGTCATTAAAAGCAGGTGCATCTGGTTATCTGAACAAAAAGGCCAACCCTACTGCAATTCGTCATGCAATTTTGAAAATTGCATCTGGGGGAGTATACATCACCAATGAGCTTGCCCAAACTATTGCATTTGACGAGTCTACAGGAAGACCAAGAAGAATGTTTAAAAAGCTATCTATGCGTGAAGTCGAGGTCCTTAAGATGCTTTGCGATGGCAGAAGGAACAAAGAGATTGCATTGGAACTAGAACTAAACGAAAAAACTGTGAGTACATACCGTAGTCGAATAATGAAAAAATTACGCGTTCGAAACATCGTTGAGCTCGTTCGAAAAGCCCAATCGATTCAAGTAGACTCCTTTTAAAAGATAACACGATCCAAGCGCTTACTCAAATTCTTTTTAAGTCCAACATAATCATTGACCTCCTCTAAAATCTCCCGATGGGTTTCAATATGGCTCTTTGTGGTTTGATTTTGTAATTCCCCTATTTTTTCTTGGATTAACAAACACCTGAGGTTAAGAATGGTTTGTTGTAACCACCTTCCGATTTCAGTCTTTTTGTCCTTAATCACTATATTTTTTCGTTCCCAATCGTGGAGAACATTGTTTTCATTATTCATTATAATACTGCTAACCAATTTGGACTGCTCTGGAGAAAGCTCTTGCAGAAACGTATCAATGACTAGAGGTTTTTGAGCATTATAAATTGACAATAAAGAATGGTAAAGTTCCCGAAAGTTTTGGGTCGATAGCTCGACTTCGTCCTGTTGGAGATCGAGATAAATTTTTTCATACACCTTGGCACTAATTTCAGTTGAAGTAAGAACAATTTTACCTTCGTCATCAGACTGCATCACGACATCTTCAAATGAGACTTCTTCCTGTCCATACAGTAATAGGAGAGAGATGATATTTCTTTCGAGTTCAAAACGGAGATCAACTTTTTGTTTCGGAACATTGACCACTTGCATCTCAGTTAATTTTCGAGCTTGTGGTGCTTGCTGACCCTTTTTCTGAAGCAACTGGGCAAGGGTCGAAAACAGTACATCTTCACTGATATTCATCAAATAAGCACAGCTCTGTACATAGACCTCTCGGCGAATGGGATCTGGAATAATTGAAATACTCTGTACAATTTCACGAATAGTTTCGGCTTTTCTGATGGGCTCGTTTTTTCCTTGCTCTGCGAGTAATTTTGCTTTGAATTGAATAAAATCAACAGTATTGTTTTCCAAAAATTGTTTGACCTCTGAGAGCTGATGATTTCTGACAAAACTGTCAGGATCTTCACCATTGGGGAACGTACAAATGGAAACCTGCATCCCTGCTTCCAAGATGATATCGACCCCACGCATGGCTGCGCGAAGACCTGCTGTATCTCCATCAAACAACAATGTAATGGTGTCTGTCAATCTTCGAATTAGACGAACTTGATCAGGAGTCAATGCAGTCCCGGAAGAGGAGACAACATTTTGAATTCCTGCTTGATGCATCTGAATCACATCCGTATATCCCTCCACAAGAAAACAGTTGCTCTGTTTAGCGATATGCTGTTTTGCCTGAAAAAGCCCATATAGGACTTTACTTTTTTGATACACTTCACTCTCTGGAGAATTGACATATTTTGCCGCCTGCTTGTCTTGCTTTAAGATGCGTCCCCCAAAACCCATCACACGGCCGGACATACTGTGAATTGGAAACATGACTCGCCCTTTAAAACGATCAAACTGTTTTTCTCCTTTTTGGATCGTCAGGCCACTCGACACCAAAAACCCGTCTTGAAATCCGGCATCCAATGCTGCCTTGGTAAAAGCATCCCACTGGTCAGGCGAATATCCCAAATGGAATCGGTCAATCGATTCTGCAGTGAATCCTCTTTCTTGAAAATAAGCCAACCCGATATTTTTTCCGTCTAGACTTTCAGTGAGCATTTTTGAAAAAAAAGATTGCGCAAAATCTGTAACGGCATAAATGCTTTCGCGAAGTGATGCTGCTTCTTTTTGTTCATTGGTTTGTTGAGTTTCCTCAACCTCGATATTGTATTTCTTTGCGAGGAATTTAATCGCTTCTGGAAATGTAAAATGCTCATGCTCCATCAAAAAAGAAACGACGTTACCCCCTTTTCCACTACTAAAATCTTTCCAGATTTGTTTGGCAGGAGAAACCATAAAACTCGGTGTTTTTTCATTGGAAAATGGACTTAACCCTTTGAAATTGGAACCAGACTTTTTGAGCTGTACAAAGTCACCAATAACCTCTTCCAGTCGTGCGGTTTCAAAAACGAGATCTACGGTAGACTTACTAATCAAAATTGGAAAATTGTAAAGATTAAAAATAGAAAAAAAAGCAATTAAAACTCGCGATCAATTACATAAGAGACCAGTTTTTGTAAACTATCTTTGGCTTCGGAGGCCGGAAATGAATCCAAAATCAGATTTGCCTCGTGTTGGAATTCATGCATTTTATGTATTGCATAATCCAATCCACCATTAGTTTTAACAAATGCAATTACTTCTTTTACTTTCTTTTTGTTAGTGTTGTACTTTTTTAAATTTCGCTTAAGCCATCTTTGTTCTGACGGGCTTGCCTGTTGCATGGTATAAATCAAAGGCAGGGTCATTTTGCGTTCACGGATATCGATCCCTACAGGCTTACCAATTCGTTGTTTGCCATAGTCAAATAAATCATCTTTAATTTGGAATGCAGTCCCAATTTTTTCGCCAAACATTCGCATTTTTTCCACCTCCGCCTCAGAACTCTCAACAGAACACGCGCCCAAAGAGCAACAGGACGCTATTAGTGTAGCGGTTTTTTTTCGTATGACTTCATAATAGACCTCTTCCGTAATATCGAGACTTCTAGCTTTTTCGATTTGCAACAACTCCCCTTCACTCATTTCACGCACAGCAGTTGAAATAATCTTAAGCAAATCGAAGTCTTTATTATCGATGCAAAGCAAGAGTCCTTTGGACAACAAATAGTCTCCGACTAAAACAGCAATTTTATTTTTCCAAAGGGCATTGATTGAAAAAAAACCTCGACGCTTGTTACTATCATCGACCACATCGTCATGAACCAAAGTCGCAGTATGAATCAATTCAATTACGGATGCTGCTCGGTAAGTACGCTCATTGGTTTTCCCCAGCAACTTTGCAGTAAGAAAAACAAACATTGGACGCATCTGTTTTCCTTTACGATTGACAATGTAATGCGTAATTCGGTTTAACAATGCTACTTTGGAAGACATTGCGTTAGAAAATCTTCCTTCGAAGAGTTCCATTTCCTCGCGTATGGGGCGTTTGAGTTGCTCAGTGACTTTCATTTAAATTAAATATACAATTTCACTGGATATTGTCAAACATCTTGACCGCTTGTGAATTCATTGTTCTTATTTGCCAGCTGACCGCAGGCAGCATCAATATCCTTACCACGGGACCTACGTACGGTAACTGAAATTCGATTGTTTTCCAATGCAGTCGTATATGCCGATATCGCTTCTGGCCTTGCTTGTGCAAACTGGACATCTCCAATTGCATTATATTCAATTAAGTTTACTTTAGATGGTATTTGATTACAATAGGCAACAAGTGCATCAATGTCATCTTTTTTGTCATTGATGTCTTTCCATACTACTACCTCAAAAGTAACTTTGCTTTTTGTTTTTTTATACCAATACTTAAGTGCTTCCAATAGCTGATCAAGCGGAAAAGTCTTGGTAAATGGCATCAGTCGGTTTCGTGTTTCTTCGATTGCTGAATGAAGAGAAACTGCTAATTTAAACTTTGGGTTCTGGTCTGAAATTTCCCGAATAATCTTAGTGATTCCAGATGTTGATACCGTAATTCGTTTGGGTGACATCCCTAACCCGTCAGCTGAGGTAATTTTTTCAATGGCAGTCAGGGTATTCTTATAGTTCATCAAAGGTTCGCCCATTCCCATAAATACGATATTTGTAAGTGGACGATTGAAATACAATTGGCTTTGTTTATCAATTTCCACAACCTGATCATAAATCTCATCGGGATTGAGGTTCCTCATTCGTTTAAGCTTAGCAGTCGCACAAAAATGACAGTCCAGGCTACACCCAACCTGACTTGACACACAAGCTGTAGAACGTGTATCGGTAGGTATCAATACAGATTCTACGAGATATCCGTCGTGAAGGCGAATAGCATTTTTGATCGTACCATCATCGCTTCGTTGCAGTTGGTCAACTGCGATATGATTGATTACAAAATGCTTTTCTAAAAGCTCGCGATGTGACTTTGATAAATTGGTCATTCCCAAGAAGTTATGGGAACCCTTGCTCCAAAGCCATTGATAAACCTGATCCCCTTTAAAAGCAGGAACTGAGTGAGAAGTAAAGAAACGGCGTAATTCGTCCAAGGATAACGCACGAACATCACGACGTGGACTCTCCATGATTAGAGAATTAGCATCGCGTCGCCATAAGAGTAGAAACGATATTTTTTCTTTACAGCTTCTTTATATGCTTTTTTTACAAATTCGTGCCCAGCAAAAGCAGAAACCATCATCAGTAGCGTTGATTTTGGTAAATGAAAATTGGTAACCATGCTATCTGCAATGCTAAACTCATGGGGTGGAAAAATAAACTTATGTGTCCAACCCCGATAGGTATTGAGTGTTTTGCTTGAAGATACCGCACTTTCAAGTGCACGCATTGATGTTGTTCCAATAGAACATATCCGATTTTTATTGCTCTTAGCATTGTTTACCATATCGGCAGTAATCTGATCGATATGCAGTTCTTCCGAATCCATTTTGTGTTTGGACAAGTCTTCCACTTCAACAGGGCTGAAAGTGCCTAGCCCAACATGTAGCGTGATGTCAGCCATATCAACGCCTTTTATTTCGAGTCTTTTCAGAACATGCTTTGAAAAATGGAGCCCAGCTGTCGGTGCTGCAACGGCACCTTCGTGTCTGGCATAAATTGTTTGGTAACGCTCCCGATCAAATTCCTCCTCATCACGTTTGATATACTTTGGAAGAGGTGTTTGACCCATCTCGTGCAACTTTTCTCGAAAAGCTTCATAAGGACCATCAAATAAAAACCGTAGTGTTCGTCCGCGTGAAGTCGTATTATCAATGACTTCAGCAACCAAATCCTCTCCTCCTCCAAAATAGAGTTTGTTTCCAATTCTTATTTTTCTTGCAGGGTCTACAAGAACATCCCACAATCGTTGTGACTGATTCAATTCACGAAGTAAGAAAACCTCTATTTTAGCCCCTGTCTTTTCCTTATTTCCAATCAAACGAGCTGGAAACACTTTAGTGTTGTTTCGAACCATAATGTCTCCTTCATCAAAATAATCTACGATGTCTTTGAAATATTTGTGTTCGATGGTCTCGGTTTCTCGATGTAAAATCATGAGTTTAGACTCATCTCGGTGATCGGTAGGATACTCAGCTAACAGGTTGTCTGGTAAATCAAAATTAAAATGTGAAAGTTTCATTACAAATATTAAGGCGGCAAATATACATTCTCAACAGGGGGGTTGTCAAGTTATTGAGCATGTTTTTACATTATGACCCTAATAAAAACCCACTCTGCTCTAGATCTTCCCAAAAATCTGGGTAGGATTTTGTGACGACATCTGCATCTTGTACTCTCATAGGAACCAACAAAGCCAAAGGGGCAAATGCCATCGCCATTCGATGATCATGATAAGTTTCGATCAAAACATTCGGCTGAATTGGATTTGTGCGTTTCCGTAAATGCAAACTATTATCTGTGATTTCGATTTTTGCGCCTAACTTTTTTAATTCGTTTTGCAAGGCAAATAGACGGTCTGTTTCTTTGATTTTCAGTGTGTGTAATCCTGTTAAGTCACAAGCGAATCCTAATCCATAACAAGTAACCGCTATGGTTTGGGCAATATCTGGTGCATCAGAAAGATCCAATTTTACTGGCTTGGAACCCAAGGCTTGCTTTTTTAGATATAGTGTGTTGTTTTTGATCATAGACTTGACCCCCAACTGCTCGTAAATACCCATTAGGACCTTATCTCCTTGCAAGCTGTTTTCTTTATAAGTTGAAAGAGTAATATCTGCCTCCTTGGCAAGTGATACCATACTAAAATAGTACGACGACGAGCTCCAATCAGACTCGACAGCATGGGTAGTTTGAGCAATGTTATTTTTAGGGTAAACTTGAACGCACTGTCCAGAGAAAGTAGCTTCAACACCGATTTGATGCAAAAGAGAAAGCGTCATTTTGATATAGGGGACTGAAGTGATTTTACCCTTGAGATGAAGACATAACCCATGAGGTAAACTTGGAGCGATCAGCATCAGTGCCGTAATATATTGGCTACTGATATTGGCTGTAAGGCGGACCTCACTGACAGTAAGCCGTTTGCCTTTAATCAGTAAAGGTGGGTACCCTTCCTTTTTAAGATAGCTTATGTCCGCTCCGAGTTGGCGAAGCGCATCGACCAATATCCCTATTGGGCGTTCTTGCATGCGCGGCGAACCAGTCAATGTTTTTTCTTGATTTTCTAAACTAGAATAATAAGCTGTCAAAAACCGCATGCTGGTGCCTGCATGACCAATATCAACCAAGTCATTATCACCTTCCAGTCCAGACTTCATCGAAACAGTATCATCAGAATTTGATAGATTGGTGAGCGTAATCTGAGGAAAAAGTGCTTGAAGAAGCAACATCCGGTTGGACTCACTTTTTGACCCGGTAATCTGGATTTTTCCGTGTAAATTCCCCGATTGATGACGAATTCTCAAATATTTCATTGATTGATTTTAGGATTGTTGTGATGGCGATCGTGATCACGTTTGGCTTTAAGCTCTAGTTTTTTAGCAAATGCATTTGATAAGTCTACTCCTGTCTGATTAGCCAAACAGAGTACAACAAAAAGAACATCGGCGAGTTCCTCGCCTAAGTCTTTTTTTTTGTCGCTTTCTTTTTCGGATTGCTCACCATAACGGCGTGCAATGATCCGCGCAACTTCTCCGACCTCCTCGGTCAATTGTGCCATGTTAGTCAGTTCGTCAAAATAACGAACTCCGTGTTTTTTGATCCATTGATCAACCGCTTGTTGTGCATTGTCTAAATTCATTATGCTTTATTTTTTGAGTCTATCAAAATCGTGACTGGGCCATCATTGTGAAGCTCTACATCCATCATAGAGCCAAAAATGCCAGTGGCTACTGGCCTTCTAAGGGCCTTTTCGCACTGTTCCACAAAGCTACGATACAAAGGTAAGGCAGTTTCTGGTTTGGCCGCCTCTATATATGACGGTCGATTTCCTTTTTTGGTCAGCGCGTAGAGTGTAAATTGACTCACTATCAATATTTCTCCATCTACATCCTGTACAGATAAATTCATCGCATCGTTTGTATCGCTAAAAATACGGAGTGCGAGAGTTTTTTTTACCAACCATGATACATCCTCCAACTGGTCGTCATGTGTAATGCCCAAAAAAACCAGAAGACCTTTGGAAATCGAACCCACTAGCTTTCCATCGACCCTAACATTTGCTTTGCTAACACGTTGTATAACCACTCTCATGATTCCCTAAAATCCATTCGGTAATGTTGGTCATCCCCAGCAAGAATTTGGGTGTAGCTTTTATATCGTGAACTCGCAATACCCCCTGACTCAACCGCCAATTTTACAGCGCATTTTGGCTCGTCTATATGCAGACAGTCATTGAATTTGCATTGGACTTTTCGTTCAAAAAATTCAACAAAATAATCGCCTAATTCCTGTGGTGAAAATGTGATCATTCCAAATCCACGAATCCCTGGTGTATCGATGATTTTAGCTCCAAAATCCAACTCATGCAATTCAGCATGGGTTGTCGTGTGCTGACCTTGCTGGTGCTGATCGGAAATCGCTTTGGTTTTGATATTTAACTGCGGAGCCAGGGTGTTTACTAAAGTTGATTTTCCAACACCACTATGCCCAGAAAGCATACAAGTTTTGGATTTCATTAGCGATTTTACCTGATCAACATTGGTTCCATTCAGTGCTGAAATTTCAACACAATGATATCCGATGTCTTGATAAACTACTTTTAACTGACGGAGATCATCCATTTCCTTTTTCGAGTAAGTGTCTTCTTTGTTAAACAATAAAACAACTTCAATTCCAAAGGCCTTAGCGGTTGCTAAAAATCGATCAATAAAAGCAGGGTAAGTAACAGGATTGTTCAGCGTAATCAACAAAAAGGCAATGTCAATATTTGCTGCAAGAATATGGATTTGTTTAGAAAGGTTTACCGATTTACGGACAATATAGTTTTTTCGATCATGGATGACTTGGATGACTCCTTCTTCCCGATTTTCAGCTACCGAAATGGTCACACGATCACCAACCGCAACAGGGTTAGTACTAGATATCTGATCAGTTCTGAATTTGCCCTTTATCCGACACGAAACAGATATCCCTGTATCTGTCTTAACAGTATACCAACTTCCTGTCGATTTATAAACCGTTCCCTCCACAGCTCACAAGGTAAGACTTTTCAATCTTAAGTATTAATCACCTTCTCTTGATGATTAATCGATTCCTGATGAATTGCTTTGAACATGCGCAACACAAACTCTTCACTCAATCCATGCCCTTCTCCCTGAAGAATCATCTTTCCCAAAATCTCATTCCAACGTTTGGACTGTAAAACAGCTACATTGTGCTCTTTCTTCAAAGTACCAATATCGACAGAAATATTCATCCGCTTACCTAACGTTTCAAGCAAACTATGGTCAATCACATCAATTTGAGCACGAAGGGTATCGAGCTTGTTGACATAACTTTCTGAATCAGCTGTTGTTTTTCTAATGCGAAGATCTTTCATCATTTGAACTAGAGCTTCTGGAGTAATTTGCTGTGCCGCATCGCTCCATGCATTATCAGGGTCGCGATGGGATTCAATCATCAAGCCGTCAAAATTCAAATCCAGAGCTGTTTGCGATACGTCTTGTAAAATATCACGACGTCCACAAATATGTGATGGATCACAAATCAAAGGAAGGTCAGGGAATCGGTTTTGTAATTCGATCGCCAATTGCCATTCGGGATTGTTGCGATATTTTGTTTTTGCATAGCTCGAAAACCCGCGGTGAATCACGCCCAAATTTTTTATTTCAGCTGTATATAAACGCTCAATCCCACCAAGCCAAAGCGCCAAGTCAGGGTTTACTGGGTTTTTTACAAGTACGATTTTGTCTGTACCCTGGAGTGCGTCTGCAATTTCCTGTACAATAAACGGGCTTACCGTTGATCGAGCACCAATCCAAAGCACATCAATATCTGACTCTAAAGCAAGCTTCACATGATCTTTATTGGCTACTTCTGTGGCGGTCATCATTCCCGTTTCTTTTTTGACGCGCTGCAACCATTTTAATCCGATGGCTCCAACACCTTCAAAATTTCCAGGTCGAGTTCTTGGTTTCCAAATTCCAGCCCTATAAATTGTGGCATCGGTATCCTTGAGTTGGTGTGCGATATCCATCACTTGCTCTTCGGTCTCTGCGCTACAAGGACCCGCAATCACAAGGGGATGAGAGAGGTTAAAGGCATGTA
>CACAZM010000002.1 GCA_902536935.1 uncultured Bacteroidota bacterium
TAAATTAGAGTTATGATAACCAATGCAATGAAAAAAATTATTAGTTTAAAATTTTTAAACAATTTAATTCCAAAGTGTCTTTGCATCATCTTCTTAGCTTTAACAAATATTCATGCACAAAATCAATTAGTAGGATCCAAATCTTATATTCATCTAGAAAAAATTGACAATGTTTGGTGGTTTGTAGACGGTAATGGGCAAAAATTTGTTTCAACTGGGATGAATCACATGCAATCCAATATCAGATTTGCTAATTATAACAAAGAATATTGGGCTAAAGAATTTGGTGAGGAAATTCTTCAAAATGGTCGTTTCAATAGAAAAGCGACTTCCGCTATCAAAAAGTGGATGGTGCGAACTGTCAAAGACCACAAAGACTATGGATTTAATACAATTCCTTATCACAGACAGTTAAACATTCCAGATGAATATTTTGAAGAACTAGAGATTTTCTACCTTGGGAAAATAAAGACAGGAATCATCCATGCAAATCGTGTCAAATCTTTATCTCATGATGGTAAATTCCCAGATGTTTTTAGCGAGGAATTTAAACTTAGTGCCGATAGTATTGCTAGCGAATATTGCTCCAAACATAAAGGCAACAAATATTTTCTCGGATACACCTATGAAGATTTGCCAGCTTATGAGTTTCAGATGTACAAACAAGTTCATTTAAGAAGCAACAAAAACTTCGCATACCTTCCGTGGGTTGCTGATATCATTAACAAAAGAGGGTTAACCAATGGCAAGAAAGTATGGCTTACAATTTTAAAGAAAAACTACAATACTCCAGCTGAGGCAGCTGACAATTACAACATCACGTTAAATAAATGGGACGACATTGCTTCTGTTTGTTATTGGCCTGAGCCAAATAACAAGGAAAAGTGGCTAGTCGACCAAGAGGAAATGAGCAAACAAATTCTCGAAAATTGGCATAAAATAAACCGTGAAAGTATTTTGAAGTATGACCCAAACCATTTGATTTTTGGGGACAAAATCTTTTGTCATGGAAAAGGACACCCCGATTGGGTGTTTGAAATAGTTGGTAAGTATGTCGACGTTTTGCTCATACAAGATTACGAAATGTTAAAACCTACACACATCAAAGAGCTAGAGCGATACCATAGTCTTTCTGGAAAACCTGTATTAAATGGTGATGCATCCTATGCGGTTACGGTAAAAGAACAAAAAGCATCAAAGGGATTGCAAGTGGAAAGTCATGCAGCTGTGGGAGAAGAATATGCGGTCTATCTAAAAGGTATCATGAATCTTCCTTTTATGCTGGGTTGGCACAATTGTGGATATCTAGAACAATGGACTGGTAGTAGACTAGATGATACAGGCAAGCAACAATCAGGGCTTTTTGATCCTTTTGGAAATCCAAGATCAGAAGCACTTAATCTAATCAAAAAGGCTAATCAAAAAGCTGTAAAATGGCACATTGCGTCTGGTAATGATGTGTTTGAATACTCTAAAAGAAAAAATAAGTGGAGTAAATAATAAATCCTATTATTTCAATATGGTTTAGAAAGGTTATTCAAAATATTAAGTGATTGTTTCGAAAATAGCTCAATTGGGTGTACGATTTTATTCCCAAGAATAATTTTTTATTCTTGGGAATATTTTTTTAGTTCACATTAAATATAAATCCCATTCATACTTAACCCAGGGTTTTCTTAAATTAGTGGCACGATAATCAATGCAATGAAGAAAATTAACTTAGCTTTTTTAAACACTTTTATGAAAAAAAATACAGTCTACCTACTGTTCACATTGATATTACCGGTTATAGATGTTTCTGCACAAACTTTGCCTTCAGACTTAATTTGGAATGATGACGAAACAGCATATTATGAAATAAAAGAAAATAATATTGTACTAACCCATTTTGAATCAGCTGATCAGCAACTTATTTTATCTTCAGATGAAATTGAAAATATTAATATTGAATCGTTCAGCTTTTCAAAAAATAAAAACAAGGTTTTACTATTTACAAATTCAAAAAAAGTATGGCGCTACAATACAAGGGGTGACTATTGGGTTTATGATTTTGAAAAAAAAGAAATAGAAAAACTCGGAGATGGTTTCGATGATTCTAGTTTAATGTTTGCCAAAATCTCACCAGATGAAGATCACGTTGCCTATGTACATAAAGAAAATACTAATACAAGTGTAAGGAACCGAAGTACCAAAGCAAACATATATATCGAAAATCTTGAGAACAACACAATTAGAAAATTAACTAGCTCAAAAGGTACAGAAAAGCTTATTAACGGAACTTTTGATTGGGTTTATGAGGAAGAATTTAGCTGCCGGGATGGGTTTTTATTCAATGAAGATGGTACCAAAATTGCCTTTTGGCAAGTTAATGCCAATAAAGTGAAAGATTTTCACATGATTAATAACACAGACTCGATTTATTCTTATACAATTCCCGTTGAATATCCAAAAGTCGGTGAAGAACTCACGGCAGTCAAGATTGGGGTAATTGATTTAAATAAAGAGAAAACCACATGGATGAGTATTCCTGGCGCTGAGGATAAGTTTTTTATTCCAAGAATGACTTGGATACCAGGAAAGGACAAGTTGATGATTCAACAATTAAATCGAAAGCAAAATCACAGCAAAATTTTTATTTCAAATGCAGTTAACGGAAACTCAAAATTATTGCTTGAAGATAAAGATTCTGCTTGGGTAGATGTCAGAACGTCATGGCCTAATCAACCACAAGCAGGATGGAAATTTATCAATAGTGGAAAAGAGTTTTTATATGTTTCTGAGAAAGATGGCTGGTCTCACATACACAAATACAATATCAAATCTCATCTAGACAAGGTCGTCACTGCAGGAAATTATGATGTTATTAAGCCATTGTCTTATGACGAAAAAAATGACAAGCTATACTTTTTAGCATCTCCTGATAATCCCACAGAAAGATACCTTTATTGTGTTTCTGTACGTCAAAATGATAAGCCCACCAGAGTTACTCCTAAAACATTAGAAGGATATCATAATTATAAAATTAGCCCCAAATCAAAATATGCTTTTCATACATTTTCAAATTACTACACACGTCCATTTCGAGCTATTGTATCTCTATTTGATCATTCCTTCATTGGAGAGGATCATAAGTTATCAGACATCATCAGTTTACAACAGAAAGAATCTCATCCTCTTGAATTTTTTACGATTACGACTGTTGATAAAGTAACTATGGATGGTTGGATTGTTAAACCTACAAATTTTGATCCTACCAAAAAATACCCTGTCCTTTTCTATTTTTACAGTGAACCAGCGGGTCAGACTGCTTTAAATCGATATGGTGCGGGATATAACCCTCTTTATGACGGGAGCTTACAGGAGGATGGATATGTTTATGTGACATTTGATGGAAGAGGAACACCATCTCCTAAGGGTAGAGCTTGGCGTAAATCTATTTATAAAAATATTGGAAAAATCAATGTAAGGGATATGGGTATGGGTGCAAAAGCCGTATTTGAAAAGTTCAACTTTATCGATAAAGATCGCGTTGCAGTTCACGGCTGGAGCGGTGGTGGATCAGCAACACTAAACTGTTTATTCCAATATCCGGATATCTTTCACACCGGAATTGCAGTTGCTGCAGTTACAAATCAACTCACTTACGATAATATATACCAAGAAAGATATATGGGTGACCCATCTGAGGGAGTACAAAACTATATTGCCGGATCCCCGTTGACTTATGTTGAAAATTTTAAAGGAAACTTACTCTACATCCATGGAACAGGCGATGACAATGTTCATTATCAAAATGCTGAGTTACTTGCTAATGAAATGATTAAGCATAAAAAAGTTTTTTATATGTTGCCTTACCCTAATCGTTCTCATTCTTTGAGAGAAGATAATGCCATTCCACATTTGAAATTGATGTTTACAGATTTTTTGAGAAAAAACTGTCCTCCTGGAGGGAGATAGTGTTTAAAAGTTAACATTAACGTGAGTTACTGGTAAGTTTTAAAACCCGTATTAAAATCTTTGGTAATAATTGCTTTGTCGTACTCATTTCCTGTAGCAGTATAAGCGGTATAAGTAAGTGTTTGGTTATCAACTTTAATAACTTGGAAAAATTGGGTTTGTTCTCCAACTTTATCCGATTTGTAACCATCCGCTTTGTAATTCTTCATTTGAATTGAGTCTATTTCATATTGTTTGGGACCGCTAACTGAAGTTATGTACAATGTATTTATATTTCCTGATACACCTTTCACTGTCGATTTAATCGGAACATGACCTCTCGCATAAGAGTGATCGTGACCATTGAGTACTAAATCAACTCCATACACATCAAACAAAGGTTTCCAGTTTTTTCTAGCATATTCAAAATCTCTTCCCTTTGCAGGAGAAAAAATTGAATGATGGCATGTAACTATTTTCCATTTCGCATCGCTATTTCGTAATGTTTCTTTAATATATTCTGTCTGCTTTTCTAGAAACTCATTTGAGTTTAAAACAAGAATTAAAATACCTTGATAATTGACTGAATAAACTGTTTCGCGAAGTGATTGATCTAAATTTTTTTCAACTGGCAGATTAAATTGAGGTCTCCACTGAATCGAAAGTTTACGGGGGCTAGAAAAACTCGTTTTTTTAAATTCATGATTTCCAACTACGGGAATGGCTGTCCACTGTTTATGAATAAAACCTCCTGCTTTGAACCATTGAGCCCATTCATAATCTAGGTGAGCATCATCAACCAAATCACCTGCATGAATTACAAAAGAAGAATTTGGTGCTGTTTGATATGCCATCCGTATTACTCTCGACCAGTGACTTAAAATGTCATTTTGAGCATCCCCAAAGTATACAAATTCGGTAGGAGCATAACCTTTATTGGCGGTTCTAAATTGTATCCACTCAGACCAAATCTCTCCATCTCCTACTCTGTATGTATAAAGCGAATTGGGCGTCAAATCTTCAAAAATAACGCTGTGATAGTGAACATCAAAAGAGTTATTGGATTTATATGCCCCTAAGTCAAAAACTTCGGTTATCGCATGGTAAGTGGAAGCATCCGTTACAAAATTTTTGTTTGGTCCAGCTAGAGCAATTTGTGCTTTTGCACTCAATACTGAACTATCTGTTCTCCAAGTAACAGCACGTTTTGTGGATGGATCACCATTAAAAGTCAGAATGATTCGGTCTGGATCTTGACTTGGAATTTCCCAGTGATGTAAATTTATATAATGATGATGGTGAGTATGATGTTTTTCAATGTTTCTATTTGATCCTACCGACTGGCTAAACAACGAGAAGCTGAACAAAACAAACACTATAGATTTTAAGTTTATCATGATTCGTTGAATCTAGTTCATTCTATAGACATCAGCTGTTCTGTTAGCTTGTTGGCACAGGCCAATTGTCATTTTTTTGAAATTTACCTTCTTTCCATTGCAGTAACTCCTCATCATTTAGTAAACAATTTTCAAGCTGATTTTTAATTATATCAGGATAAAGTTGTTGTCCAATAAAAACCAATTCAATTTTTCTATCTCCAAATGGCGACTCCCAGTCAGACTCTATAGATGCTTGATTATCGACAAAAGCAGTGTAATTAATTCTTTCCGAAAAAGGCATTGATGCCCACCACACACCTGCTGGGTCAGATTTTATAGATCCTCCTGCACTGCTCCATATAAGTGCTTGATCTGACCTTGATCCCAGCCAAAATAATCCTTTGCTTCTAATAACATTATTAGGGAAGTCATTTTGTATAAAATTTAAAAATCGTTCAGGATGAAAAGGCTTTTTTGAACGAAACACAAATGAACCAATACCAAATTCTTCCGTTTCAGGAGTATGCTCATTTTCCAACTCTCGAATCCATCCAGCTGAACTTTCAGCCTCTTCAAAATCAAACCGTCCAGTACCAACAACCTCATTTATATCAACCCTTGAATGCTCAGTTTTAATAATCTGTGCTTTTGGATTTAACTTATTAATTATATCGTTTAAATTTCTAAGGTCCGATTGTGATACCAAATCGGTTTTATTTAATAAAATTACATTAGCGAATTCAATTTGGTCAGTAATTAAATTTACTATAGTACGCTCATCCCCTTCAATATCAGTCAAATCTCTATCTTTTAGAAATTGAGAACTTGAAAAATCTTTCATGAAATTGAATGCATCTACAACAGTAACCATAGTATCTACATAGCTAAATTTACTTAAATCAATCGCCCCGTCTTCACTTTCAAAACTAAAGGTTTGTGCTACTGGAATTGGCTCTGATATACCTGTGCTTTCAATAAGTAGATAGTCAAACCTATTTTCCTTTGCAAGTTTCTCTACTTCAATCATCAGGTCTTCACGAAGTGTGCAACATATACAACCATTGCTCATTTCGACTAACTTCTCCTCTGTTCTTGAAAGAGTATTTTCATTTTTTACGAATTCAGCATCTATATTTACTTCGCTCATGTCATTTACAATCACAGCAACACGTAAACCCTCTTTGTTGTGCAAAATATGGTTAAGTAAGGTTGTTTTACCAGCGCCTAAAAATCCACTTAAAACTGTTACAGGAAGTTTTTTATCAACCATAATTATGAAAATTAAATTCGGTTAGCATCTGCAATATTTGTAGTTATATAAATGAACAACCGCAAGATTTATTGATGCAATGTATGTGACAAGCTCAGGTATATGAAAAACACCTATTTTTTCATTTGTTAAAACTAAAAAAAGCATCAGCCAGCTCATTCCTAAGAGGTATTTCATGATCGACTTTGTTGTATTCTTTGCTGAGTTATAGACAATAAATAACGAAATTGCTAAAAACAAATAATCTAAATTTTTCCATAAAAACGGGGGGAGAATTTTATTATCATTGGATAATGCTACGGAAAAAAAGATTAGTGGGGTAGCAATACAATGAAGTAGGCAAAGTGTACAAACGATGATGCCATAGATATCAATATTTTGAATAGACGGTTTAACTATTTTCATATTAAGACATAATTTGCTTGCAAACATAAATATGTATATTTGTTATTGCAACTATGTCGCAATAAATTTATTATGGGAATCCTTAGAAAAACAAAATCCATTAAATTAATTTTAGGTGAATTCACAAGTGAAACTATTGCTATCTCAGTGACTGATTTAATTAACAAGCTTTCTTTAAAAATTAACAAGAGCACTGTTTATCGTATTTTGGATAAACTTGAGGATGATAATATTTTATATTCCTTCATTGCCGCTAATGGTGCAAAATACTACGCCAAATGCAGATGTCGTTCAAAAGAAAACACGAACCATATTCACCCACACTTTGAATGTACTGGGTGTGGAAAAATAGATTGCTTGGAAATGGAAATTGAAATTCCTATAATCCCTAATCGAAATATTTCTTCCTCTCATTTTATGTTTCAGGGAAAGTGTGAATACTGTTCAGCTTAATTGAGTTTTTCTATCCTTTCTTGAAAAGAATTACTCTGAAATTTAACTGTATTAAATATTTAATTTTTTAACAATGATTAGGGTTTAAATTTTTTTTAAGGCATTATTTTTTAATATGAATATGATTCTAAAAAATTTAATTTTAGTTGATATCAATAAAGATTGTAGGTATAGTTTCGAAAATAGCTTAATAGGGTGTACACACTGGGATAAATCTTCATTTTTAAGATTTATCCCTTTTTTTATTTTTTCGGTTTACGATCTTAAAAATGAGCTTTTTTGTAAAAAATGGGGTTAATTCCTGGGGTTTGACCATCATTATTTTTTTTTAAAAAGACAATAAGTCCAATTTGTAGAGATTGGATTTTATTCACTCTCCCTCAATATTTTTTTCATAGGCCGAGTGTAGTGTTTGGCTCATTTCAGCAGCAATGCTTAAAAACTCTTTTTTGTTAACAACATTTATATTTTCAGCTTTGCTTTCCCTGTGGTCATAAAGCATTTTGTCCAGTATCGAGTTGTCCGCTGCTTTTATAAATTCGGTATAACTAAAGGCATTTGTTTTTAATGTATATCCATTTGTTTTTTTGATAAAAACGTGTTTTCTGCCTTCCAGTTCTGGATTTTTCAAAATGGGTACAAGGCTGGTACCGTCCAATTGTTCTTTAGGGGCTTTGAGTCCGCACAGTTCAACCAATGTTGGATAAACATCAATCAAGGATGTTAACGCATTTGTTGTTCCATTATTTTTTGACAATGGATTGTAAATAATTAGTGGTACTTGTGTAGCTGTGTTGTAATTTGTAAACTTAGCCCACAGTGTATGTTCTTGTAAGTTGAATCCATGGTCTGACACTAAAACCACAATAGTGCTTTCGGATAACTGTTGATCCTCTAATTCCTTTAGAATTTTTCCAATCAAAGCATCGGTGTAAGATACCGTGGCATAATAACCGTGTATTAAATCAATGGCCAAGCTGTCGGAGACCTGCCCTTGTTTTGGGATGTTTGAGTAACTACGCATTTCACCCCAGTTGCTAATGCTTATTTTTGGGGCATCTTTTGGAATGTAATTGTAATTTTCCGGCTGCTTAATATTTTTTCTGTCGTATAAATCCCAGTATTTTTTAGGAGCATTAAAAGGTAAATGTGTGTTAATAAATCCTGCGGTTAAAAAAAATGGCTTTTGATTTTTTTTTAGTTGTCTGAGATCTCGAATTAACTTTTCGGTTAGTAAACCATCAATATAAGTGCTGTCAGAAACGTCTGCACTTTCATAAGCAGGACCTGTGTCAGTTGCCTTATAGTGCATCCGATTTTCAGGGTCATGATAATCTTTCCATAAGGATTGCCAATAATCAGTAGGCACCAAGCCACTATCATTTTCATCAAAAGCGTATGGTCGCCAAACTTCATCCCAGTCGCTTTCTCTGTCGTCTAAATGGTGGTAAATTTTTCCATTTGAAATGGTTGTGTAGCCATTGTTTTTAAACAATTGAGGCAGGGTTATGACGTCCGGTGTTTCCCTTTCAACAAAGGTGTTGTAATCTAAAAATCTATTTTTTGTGGGCAACATTCCCGTCAACATGCTTGCGCGAGATGCCCCACAAACCGGCACATTACAATATGCGTTGGTGAATTTAATGCCCTTTTCTGCCAGCGCATCAATATTAGGAGATTGTATGTAAGTTACCCCATAACTGGACAGTTCAGGACGCAAATCATCTACATATATCAACAGTACATTTGGTTTCTCTGGGAATTGACAGAGGACGATTCCTTTAAAATTAGATAAGATTAAAACGGAAAGGAGGCATAGTTTTTTTATAATTAAATTATTCATCCAACAAATCTAAATAAATTGAAATAATATTTGATTGTCTAAGGGGGACCTTGTGTAGCTCCGTTTTATTATTAATTTTTTATTAAAATCCAGCTTTTAACGATAATAGAATTTGCCTTCCTGGTGCAGGTTCGTAAAACCGGTTTCCAAATGCATTGATTCTAATATTGTCAAAATAATTTGTGGCAGTAAGGTTGTACACAGAGAACCCAATTGTAATGGGAGTATATTCAAGATTAAATTGTTTTTGGATTTCCAAATTTGAAATACTATAGTGATCAATACTAACCTCATTGGAATTATCTGCAAAATATTCACCGATAAAACTACTATTAATGAAGATTTTCCAATTGTTTTTGTTGTATGTCCAACGTAGGTTTGTGGTTGTGTTAGGTAACCCAGGCAGATTTTTTAAGACTCCCTTTTCTAAAAATTTATAGGAAGCTAATGATACGCCGCCATTTAGCATATGATTTTTAAAAGTAATAAATGAAGCATCAACCTCGATTCCATAACGCGTAGATTCTCCTAGATTCCGATAAAAATTTTGATCAGGGAAATCTTCCAACTCATAACGAATCAACTCATTTGTTGCGGTTGTGTAAAAGGCAACTACTTCCCAACGACAGAAAGGATTTTGTTTTCTAAAGCCAAAATCCAAGCTGTTAAATGACATGGGTTGAATCTCTGGATTAAAACCACTGCCATAAGGATTGGCTGAAAGTTCACTCAGAGAGGGGACCTCAAACCCCGATCCCAAAGAAACAAACCATGCTGTTTTAGGGCTTGACTTCCACAAAAGGCCAAGATGGGGTGAAAATCGACTAAATTGACGTTCATATCTTTGCTCACTTATCGCAAAATAATCATCAAGTGCGACTTGATTGTTGTCATATCGAATGCCAAGGTCAAAAATAGACTTCCCAACAGAAACTGACCAAATAGCAAATCCGCTGGCAGAGGAAAAACGCTCAATCTGATTCATGGTTTGCTCTCCTTTCATTCCTGTGCGATTTGCATATCGCCTGCGATGGTCTCGCTGATTTTGAAAATCAAGTCCCAAAATTCCTTGACCAAAGCGGTTCTTTGCTGAGGTACGGTACAGCACCATTCCCCCATAAAAATCTCTCTCAAGTTTGATTATGCCCCCGTTTTCAAAGGGAAGCTTTCCGTCAAAAACTCTGGGGCTAAAATGCAAAGTGGTTTCTAGTTCTCCACTTTGGTAGGGGGTTTTGTAATGCCATGCAATTTGAGATTGGCGAACGCTCTCTCCAGCATCAAAGATAATGTTTCTTTCTCGCCCTTGTGATCGATTGCGATTGACTTCCTCAAGCGTGAGACCACCTGAGTCGAAAGCATAGGGACTGTCAAAGTGGAGTATAGACAGCTTGTGTAAAACCTCGTTTTTTTGGTGAGTAAACTTGACATAGGTACTTTTATTTTCAAAACCTGCATGCTTGCGATAACCATCTAACTTGTGATAGTTCAAAGAACCCATGATTTTAGAATTGTCAGACAGATTATGATGGATCGTTGCATCTGTAGAAAATAAGCCGTAGTTACCATGTTGAAGGCGGATATTTGCTTGGTTTTGATTTGTATTATCCGTAAAAAAGGAAAGTACACCACCTGCTGCATTCCCATGTCGGGATCCAGCTGGGTTTCGAATAATTTCACTTTGTTGAATAAGATGAAGGGGCAAATGGTCGATTTGACTTTGTCCGTCAGGGGTTGTTTGGGGAATACCATCTAAAAGAATCCGAATCCCACGTACGCCAAAGGATGCCCGTGACCCAAAACCGCGTATCGAAATTCGATAGTCTTGCGCTGCATTGCTATTGTTTGTCAGCCATACACCAGGCACATTGTTGAGCTCTTGCTCAATAGAACGAAAATTACCATTGTTAGACCAAGTACTTATCGTTACTGGCAGTGCATTCTCACCAGTGAGTAGTAAGGAAGATTTGACAACAACTTCTTCCAAGTCAAGCGTGTCTTGTGCGGAGGTGACCGCAAAACATATCACAATGAAAAATAATGTTCTCAACATCCTTTAGGAATCTAAATCTAGCAAGCCTTCTGGGATGGAAAGATAAAGTTGTTTTTCTTTTTTGTCAAATTTTTGGATAAGCTCGTCTACCAATGGAATCAGGATTTGCCTGTTATTGTGTTCGACTTCTAACAAAACCTGTGATGAGGCATCATTAACGCCCTTTATTATTCCAATAGGGCGTTGCAGTGAGTCGATAACTTCAAAACCAATGATTTCATGAAAATAAAATTGGTCGTCAGCGAGTTTAGGAAGCTGATCAAGAGGAAGATACACTGATTTTCCAATGATCATATCGGCTTGCTTTTCAGAGTTGATACCTTCGAGAGAAACGCGGAGGAGTTGAGATTTATGGAACTGAACCTTGGTTGTGAAATAGGGAATTAGACAGGACTTGTCTTCTAAAAGAACCGATTGAAGTGATAGATAAGTTTCTGGATCATCCGTGTCGAGTTTGATCAACACCTCACCTTTGAAGCTGTATTTAGCGACTACTTTTCCTAAATAGAAGCAGTCTTCTTTACGCATGTTCTTTTAGTCTTGGCTATCCATTTATGAAGCATCAGTAGCAGGCGCTTCTTCTTGTGCTTCGTCTTCAGTAGCAGCTTCTTCAGCTGGTGCTTCTTCAGCGGCTGTCGCTTCTTCTTGTGCTTCGGCTTCAGGAGCAACTTCTTCGGTTGGTGCTTCTTCAGCGGCTGTCGCTTCTTCCTGTGCTTCGGCTTCAGGAGCATCTTCTTCAGTTGGTGCTTCTTCAGCAGCTGGCGCTTCTACCTGTGCTTCAGAAACAGCAGCAGCTGCAGCTTCTTTACGTTTTGTACTCGCTTCTTTTTCTGCAGCTATAACAGCAGCACGAGACTTCTCCGCTTCGGAGTTAATTTTTTTCAGGATAGTTTCGTTTTTACTTTCTTTGTCTTTAAGCCAAGCCTGAAATTTTGCATTGGCATCATCTTGAGTGAGCGCACCTTTGTGCACCCCATTGATAAGGTGGTTTTTAAGCATGGCACCTTTTTCAGAAAGTAAGTTGCGAGCTGTATCGGAGGGCTGTGCCCCATTTTGCAACCAATTTACTGCACGATCTAAATCCAACTCAACAGTAGCTGGAAGTGTATTTGGATTATAAATTCCTAATTTTTCAAGATATCGGCCGTCTCTTTTTGCGCGAGAGTCTGCTGCTACGATCCAATAAATGGGTTTACCTTTTTTTCCGTGTCTTTGGAGACGAATACGTACTGGCATTTCAAATTAATTTGTGAAGTTCTAAACTTCTGTTATTAATGAGGGGCAAATGTACATTTTTTTTAGAAATATACAAGCGTTAATAACTTCTCGTTTTTCAGCAGCATTTTGGAGGTTGAGTTATTTATTTTTATGAAGTTTTTTAAGCAAGGATGTATTTAGTTTTTGACACAGAAACAACAGGCCTACCCCAGAATTGGAATGCACCACTTTCGGACAGCGAAAATTGGCCTCGTTGTGTGCAGATAGCATGGCAATTACATGCTCCTAACGGGCGAATGATTTCTCATAACGATTTTATCATAACTGCTGATGGATTTGATATTCCTTTTGAGTCTGAAAAAGTCCATGGAATTTCCACAGCACTAGCAAAAAGAGATGGTACAGAAATAAAAACTGTAGTAGAATCTTTTTTAGCAGTTGTAGATCAAGCTGATTTTCTGGTGGGTCACAATTTAAAGTTTGATCTTAATATCATGGGAGCCGAATTATTGCGATTGGGGATGGAAAATACCCTCGCTGAAAAAGCGATTTTGGATACTTGTACTGAAGACACAGCTTTATTATGTGAACTCCCTGGCGGGAGAGGAGGGAAGTTTAAACTCCCAACCCTTGGTGAACTGTACCATTTTTTGTTTCAGGATTCGTTTGAAGAAGCGCATAACGCAACAGCTGATGTTGAAGCAACTGCTCGGGTTTTTATCGAGTTGATACGACAAAACAAATTCACACAAACTGAGTTGCTACAATCTACGCAAGACGTTAAAAATACTTATGTTGACACTGTTCCACTAGCGGGCTTGGAACACCGAAACTTACACAAGGAAACAGCTGCTTTACTTTCGCCTCAAAAACCAGATCTTAGCTTTGAAGAAACCCAAGTACAGACCCTACCGTTTTGCCACCTTCATACCCATACACAGTTTTCGGTTCTTCAATCTACTATTTCCATTCCAAAACTAGTTCAAGAAGCGGCGTCGATGAATATGCCAGCGGTTGCTATTACAGATATTGGTAATCTGATGGGCGCCTTTCACTTTGTCAAAGAAGTAGATAAACACAACAAATCCCTTGAAGAAAGTGCTGGAAAGCCCATTAAACCAATTATTGGAATCACCCTTAACGTTTGTGCGGACCACCTCGATAGATCTCATCGAGATGATGGCTTTCAAATTGTTCTGATTGCAAAAAACAAAAATGGTTATCACAACCTAGCCAAGCTTACATCAATCGCCCACACAAAAGGGTTTTATTATGTACCTCGTGTTGATCGGGAGATGATCCTTAACTACAAGGAAGATATTATTGTTTTGACTGGAAATCTGTACGGAGAAGTGCCCTACAAGGTTCTCAATGTTGGTGCACAACAAGCTGAGGATTCTCTGCTGTGGTGGAAAGAACATTTTGGATCAGATTTATATATCGAATTGATGCGTCACAATCAGGAGGACGAAACTCGAGTCAATTCAACTTTGGTTGAATTGGCAAACAAGCACGGTGTCAAAATGATTGCTTCAAATAGTTGCTATTATCTGAAAAAGGAGGAAGCAAATGCGCATGATATTTTGTTGTGTGTCAAGGATGGCGAAAAACAGTCAACGCCCATAGGAAGAGGTCGTGGTTACAGATATGGTCTTCCAAATCAGGAATATTATTTTAAATCTCCTAGGGAGATGACCCAATTATTTTCAGATATTCCCGAAGCCATCTACAATATTCATGAGGTAATCGAAAAAATAGATCCCTTTGCTTTGGCTCGAGATGTTTTACTCCCAAAGTTTGATATCCCCTCAGAATTTGTTGTTTCTGAGGATAAAGAGGATGGTGGTAAAAGAGGGGAGAATGCCTATTTGAGGCATCTTACATTGCAAGGAGCAAATTTACGCTATGCTGAGCTAACCAAAGAGATTCAGGAACGGATTGACTTTGAACTGAGTGTTATCGAAAACACTGGATATCCAGGGTATTTTTTGATTGTACAAGATTTGATAGCAGCTGCTCGCTCTTTGGATGTCTCCGTTGGTCCAGGTCGAGGATCTGCAGCTGGATCTGTGGTCGCATATTGTTTACAAATCACAAACATTGATCCTATTGCATACGATCTACTTTTTGAGCGATTTTTGAATCCGGACCGTGTGAGTATGCCCGATATCGACATCGATTTTGATGATGAAGGTCGTTCAAAAGTGATGGATTATGTTGTTGAGAAATATGGAGCAAATCAGGTTGCACAAATTGTAACTTATGGCACCATGGCTGCAAAATCTTCAGTACGAGATACGGCTCGAGTATTGGATCTTCCACTTGTTGATGCTGATCGCCTTGCCAAGCTGATTCCAAATTTAAAACTCAATACCATTCTTACGGCGGAAACCACCACTCTCAAAGAAGATCTAAGAGCAGATGAATTTCAACGGGTGGAGCAATTGAAAGAGATTGCAAAAGGGGATGACCTAGAGTCTCAAACGCTAACACAGGCACAGATTTTAGAGGGGTCACTGCGAAACACAGGTACCCACGCTTGTGGGGTAATTATTACTCCTGAAGACATCAGTAATTTGGTTCCAGTGGCTACGGCAAAGGATTCGGATTTGGTGGTTACGCAATACGACAATGCAGTTGTGGAAAGTGCAGGTCTGTTGAAAATGGATTTTTTAGGACTCAAAACTTTAACACTCATAAAGGATACAGTAAAGTTGATCAAATATCGATACAATATTACTCTAATCCCTGATGATTTTCCTTTGGATGATGAGGCGACATACAACTTATTTCAACGTGGGGAAACCGTTGGAATATTTCAGTATGAAAGTGTTGGGATGCAACGCTATTTACGAGAACTTAAACCAAATAAATTTGAAGATTTAATTGCGATGAATGCCTTATATCGACCCGGTCCCTTGGAATATATTCCTAGCTTTATTCGCCGCAAAAATGGTGATGAAGAAATCCAGTATGATCTGCCAGAAATGAAGCATCACTTGCAGCAGACTTATGGTATAACCGTCTATCAGGAGCAAGTAATGTTGTTGTCTCAGGAATTAGCTGGCTTTAGCAAGGGTGAGGCAGATGTTTTGAGAAAGGCAATGGGGAAAAAGATTTTTTCTCTACTTGAAAAACTCAAGCCAAAATTTATCAATGGAGGAAAAAAGCGAGGTCATGATCCTGATGTTCTTGAAAAAATTTGGAAGGATTGGGAGGCATTTGCTTCTTATGCATTTAACAAATCGCACTCCACTTGCTATGCTTGGATTGCGTACCAAACCGCGTATTTAAAGGCTAATTATCCAGCCGAGTATATGGCGGCTGTGTTATCAAATAACATGAATGACATCAAACAAGTTAGCTTTTTTATGGAGGAATGCCGAAGAATGGGTGTTCCAGTTCTTGGACCCGATGTTAACGAATCGTTTTACAAGTTCACTGTAAACAACAACAAAGCAATCCGATTTGGTATGGGTGCAATTAAAGGGGTTGGTCAAGGTGCTGTAGATAGTATTGTCGATGGTCGAAAAGATAAGCCATATGTTTCTCTCTTTGACATGACAAAACGAGTGGATTTACGTGCTGCAAATAAAAAAACATTTGAGAGTTTGATTTTGGCAGGTGGTATTGACTCTTTTGGGGACAATCATCGTGCGCAATACTTTCAGGATAAAGGGGATGGGGTTTCTTTTTTGGAAAAAGCACTCCGGTTCGGCGCTAATTTTCAAGAACATCAAAACTCGTCACAGGTTAGTTTGTTTGGTGAGGATAGTGAAGCATCGCTTAATGAACCTGAAATCCCAGAATGTGAGCCATGGGGGACTTTACACGAACTTAAGCAAGAAAAAGAAGTAGTAGGGATTTATTTGTCTGGTCATCCCTTAGATGATTTCACGTACAGCTTTAATCATTTTTGCAATGCGCGTGTTGGTTTGTTTAACGACCTTGATCCATTGGTTAACAAAGAATTGACATTTGGTGGAATTGTTGGTGAAGTCGAACATAGGATTTCAAAAAACGGCAAGGGTTGGGCGATCTTCCAATTGGAGGATTATGAAGACACGTTTAGCTTTCGAATTTTTGGAGAAGAGTATCTAAAGTTTCGTCACCAATTGGTGGAGAATAATTTTGTGCATGTGAAGGCGTTTGTCCGGCCAGGTTGGGTTAATCAGGAGACAGGAAAGACGGGAGATCCACGCATACAATTTAACGATTTTCGGCAGTTGCAAGACGCCATAAGCACTTATGCCAAAAAACTGACATTGAAAATCAATATCAATCAGTTTGAAAAAGAGAAGTTATCACTATTGACAAAAACTATCAAAGCTCATAAGGGTGATCACAAATTGGACATTGCTTTTTATGATCTAAACCAACAAATCAAACTTGTTATGCATAGCCGAAAGAAGAAGGTGAACATTAGTAAGGAGCTTCTTGCGGATTTAGATGAACAACAAATCCATTTTAAGCTGAATTAGTTGTTTTTGGAAATCGATATGTACTGTTAAATCCATTAACATATGATTTTGAAAAGATTTTAAAACCGTACTTTTGATACTTAAAAATAAAAAAATGGCTTTAGAAATTACAGATGCAACTTTTGACAATATTGTTTTACAATCCGAAAAACCTGTCTTGGTTGATTTTTGGGCAGCTTGGTGTGGTCCTTGCCGCATGGTTGGACCGATCATTGATGAATTAAGCAACGACTATGATGGTAAAGCTATTGTCGGTAAAGTGGACGTTGATAGCAACCAAGAGTTTGCTGCCAAATATGGAGTTCGCAATATCCCAACTGTTTTGTTATTTAAGAATGGGGAACTTGTTGATCGAAAAGTAGGTGTATCCCCAAAACAAGTTTACGCAGAGGCCATTGACAGTGCTTTATAGGATATTTGTACTGAGTATTTGTGTAATGAAAAATGCGGTGTATATTTGCAGCCGCAAGATCTTGGTCTGGTAGTTCAGTTGGTTAGAATACATGCCTGTCACGCATGGGGTCGCGGGTTCGAGTCCCGTCCAGACCGCAGCTTATTTATTAAGTAAAGATTTAAAAATGTTGTGTTGCTTGCAAACCTACGGTTTGCAAGAGGTTCGTAAGAGAGCCAATGAGAAGCTTTCCTGAAAATGGAGGGCTTTTTTTGTGGGATAGACCTGTTTAATACGAAGGTTTTACTCTATATAACAAATATATTAACTAATTTAGCTGAAATTTGAACCAAGGATTTGATGAAATTTATACCAATTTCAAAAGTTTTTGTGCGTTCATTATTGTACGCTTTTGTTTTAGTTGCCAGCCTCAATCATTCTTGGAGCTATGGCAATTATATCAATGATGACATATTAAAAAGCGTTAAATCATCAGCTACAGAATCTTCTTCAAATTTTAGTCAGCCTGAATCTTTGGACGGTATTGTCCATCATAATGCTGGTTATGGACGAGACCAAAACGGGAACTATTTTTTTGCAATGAGTTTTGGGAATTTGGACTGGGGTCTTTTAAATGCCGAGGTTACAACTTATAGAGACGGAACTCCGATTCCACAACATACTGGCACGCCAGAGACTTGGGCTAATCTAACAACGGGTGCCTGGGTCTGGGCTCAGGATGGTCAAGGTCCACAAAGAAAACTTTATAATTGGTACGCAATTATGGGTATTCATGATGCTGCATCATTGACTGAAACTAGTTTAAGAAAAGAATTTGCACCCGAAGGCTGGCGAGTTCCTACACAGGCGGATTGGGATAATTTTCTAAATCATTTAACAACAACAGCGGGTTATCAATCAACAGAAGTTGCTAAGGCTATAGCCTACCAACCTGACACACCGCAAAACAATTGCTACATAACTGGCACCCATGCTGCTTGGACAGATGCATCAACTTCTCCGGGATCTCCCGGTGATTATAATACTCCCAATAATGCTACCTGTTTTGGTGCTATTCCATATGGATTTTATAGCGGCGATGCGGGTGGGCATTATCAACAAAACCAGCGTTCAGGTTTTTGGATGTCAGATAGTGAGTCAGGTGATAATGGAAAAATAGCTACAGTACACCACACCACCACCACACTTAATTTTCTATTAATTGGTAAGAATTATGGGTTTTCTGTACGATTTACTAGAGATGAACTCAATGACCAAACTGCTCCTACAATTGATAGTGGTTCAGATTCTATAAGTGTTCCTGAAAATCAAACAGTCGTAGAAACTTACACAGCTAGTGAAGATGTTATTTGGGCAATTTCAGATACTGAGCCAGACTCTGATAAATTTGTGATATCAAATGATGGAGTATTGTCATTTGTTTCTGCACCAGATTTTGAGGCCCCTGATGATAATAATAATGATCATACCTATGATATATCAATCTTCGCTGAAGATACGGCAGGAAACGAAAGTACTTTGTTTCCTCTTACAGTTACCGTAACAAATGTCGATGAAATTGATCCAACTATCACAGATGGTCTAAGCTTTGTTACAATCGATGAGAATCAAACAGCTGTTGACGGTTACGCAGCGGATGAAGAAGTTACTTGGACACTTTCAGGACCAGATAATGCTTTATTTGAAATTACACCTTCTGGACCAGCGATGACTGCTAATTTGAGTTTCATAACTGCACCTGATTTTGAAAATAAACTTGATACGGATACAAATAATATCTATGAATTAGATGTTGTTGCAACTGATGCTGCAGGTAACGCAGTAGCTATTCCTGTTTCTGTTACGGTTCAAGATATTGATGAGGTTCAACCATTTATAACTGGTCCTGGCTCATGGGATGTTGATGAGAACATCACATTTGTATATACTTATGTATCAAATAAAGATGTAGCAAGCTGGACACTTTCAGGGGATGATAATGCTTTATTTGATATAACATCTACTTCATCAACTAATGCTGATTTGGAATTCAAAACTGCTCCTGATTTTGAGAACCCAGTTAATGCAAATAATCAATACTCTTTGTCAATTAATTTAACAGACAACTCTGGATTTACAGCACAAAAAGCTGTAACAGTTAATGTTCTGGATGTTAATGATACAGGTCCAGTTATTTCTGGATCAGATACTGTTTCTGTCCCAGAGAACGAAGTAGTGGTTTCAACTTATACGGCAAATCAAACTGTTTCTTGGTCAGTTTCAGGAAATGATAGTAATTATTTTACTATTACAACAACGGGCGTATTGTATTTTAAAGAACTTCAAGATTTTGAAACCCCAGTTAATAATAACCAATATAGTTTGAATGTAGTAGCTACTGATACTTCAGATAATACGATTTCAAGTGAATTTCCAGTAACAGTAACACTTACAGATATTGATGAAATTAGTCCAGTAATTTCAGGACTTACTACTATAGATTATCAAGAGAATGTATCAGCTAATTTTACATACACTGCAAATGAAGCTGTTACTTGGTCATTATCAGGGAATGATAGCGGTCTCTTTAGTATTTCAAACATAGGGGAGCTATCATTTAATTCAGCTCCTGATTATGAATCACCAGGCGACAGCGGAACAGACAATATTTATAATGTAACAGTAAATGCTACGGATAGCTCTGGTAATACAAGTGATTTTTCTGTAACAATTACTGTAGCTGATGTCGATGATAGTAATCCAGTAATTACTGGTAATACTACAGTTTCAGTTCAGGAGAACCAAACAGTAGTTTCTACTTATAGTTCAAATGAAGCTGTTACTTGGTCATTATCAGGTACTGATAGCAGTTTATTTAGTATTTCAAACACAGGTGAGCTATCATTCAATTCCTCTCCTGATTTTGAGTCGCCAGAAGATAATGGAGCAGATAATCAATATAATGTAATAGTGACTGCTACAGACAGTTCCGGCAACTCTGATGATATATCTGTATCAATAACTTTAATAAATATTGATGAGGTTGGTCCAACAATCACTAATTCAGCAAGCACGAGTACTCCTTCAGTAAATGAGAATCAAACTTATGTAGCAACTTTCAGTTCTAATGAGCAAGTTGCATGGTCAATTTCAGGAGCTGATAGCGGATTATTTAGTATTTCAACTTCAGAAACAGGGAGCACATTTAGTATCAATTCAAATTCAGCCCAACTTTCGTTCATTTCAGCTCCAAATTATGAGGCGCCAGCTGATAGTAATTCTGATAATGTATATGAATTAATTGTAATTGCAACAGATAGTTCGACTAATACCACTGAATATCCAATGTCAATTGCTGTTACCGATCAAGCAGAAGCTTTTAACACAAACACTCCCCCAACAATTACTTTAAATGGACCAAACCCTCAAATTGTAACTCTAGGTAATAGTTATATTGAGTTAGGAGCTGTTTCGGATGACACTGAAGACGGGCCTCTAACGGATCAAATTGTTATTAATGGTGTTTCTTTAATTAATACTAATGTTGTAGGTACATACACTGTTCAGTACAGCGTTACTGATTCTGATGGCAATATTGTTTCTGTTAACCGTACAGTTGAAATAATTGATACTACTCCACCGCAAATTAATTTAAATGGTAATAGCATTATTTCTATTGAAGTTGGCACTACTTATAATGAACTCGGAGCCACTGCAACTGATAACTATGATGACGACACTACCATTACATCAAATATTTCAATTTCAGGATCCGTAAATACTGCTACCCTAGGTTCTTACACCGTTTCTTATGATGTTACTGATGCATCTGGAAATTCTGCTCCAACATTGATTAGAACAATTAATGTAGTAGATACAACAATTCCTGTTCTTACTTTATTGGGTACTTCACCTGTTAGTATAGAACTAAATGGAACATATTCAGATGCTGGTGCTGCGGCAAGTGACAATTATGACGATGATGTATCAATAACAACACTTATAAGTCTCTCAGGGACTGTTGAAAATACGATAGTTGGTTCTTACACATTAACTTATAGTGTTTCAGACTCATCAAATAATCAAGCAATCCCTATAACTAGAGTCGTAAATGTTGAAGATAATACTAAGCCTGTTATAACTTTGCTTGGTAATACTAATGTAACAATTGAAGTTGGTACCAATTTCACAGATCCGGGTGTGGTCGCATCTGACAATTATGATAATGACTCTTCACTCACTGGCTTAATTTCTGTTTCTGGTTCGGTTGATACAACCGAGTTAGGAGCTTATTTATTAACATATTCTGTTTCTGATAGTTCTGGGAATTCAGCTGACCCTGTGGATAGAACAGTTCAAGTTGTTGATACAACAGCGCCAATAATCTCACTTAATGGTAATTCATCAATTAATCATACATATCAAACTTCATTTGTTGATCCTGGTGCTACTGCAAGTGACAATTATGACACTAATTTATCATCTTTAATTGTTGTCTCTGGCTCAGTCAATGAAAATACATTAGGTGCCTATAATTTATTATATGATCTTAATGATAGTTCTGGGAATTCTGCAGCTACTGTTACTCGGGAAGTAACAGTACTAGATGATTTACCTCCAGTGATCACCCTAACAGGAGATTCGGTTGTTTATCTTGCTATTGGAGATTCATACGTTGATGATGGCGCGACAGCAAATGATAATTATGATGGAGTATTGACGGGTGCTATTGTCACATCAGGAACAGTTACTACTTCAACTGTTGGAACTTATACCATATCATATAACGTATCAGATTCTAATGGTAACCAAGCTGCTCAAGTAACAAGAACAGTTTTAGTAGGAACACCTCCTTCGATTACACTTCAGGGAGATAATCCAACGGAAATTGAGATTGGTTCAAATTATATAGAGTTGGGTGCAATTGCTTCAGATCCAGAGGACGGAGATTTAACAAATAGTATTTCAATCAGCGGTGTTGTTAATACAAATGTGTTAGGGACTTACCAAATACAGTATAGTGTAACGGATAGTGAAGGAAATACGACGTTTTTAAATAGAACTGTACAGGTTGTCGATTCCACAAAACCAACAATTCTTCTGATTGGTGACTCAACAATTTCTGTTGAAGTAGGAAGCAGTTTTATTGATCCAGGTGCCACAGCATCTGACACAAATGATGGTGATATTACATCTTCGATTATTGTATCAGGAGCATTTGATTTAAATTCCACTGGCACTTATGCTTTGACATACAATGTTAGTGATAGCGCTGGTAATTCTGCAGATTCTGTAACCAGAAGTATTATTGTTGGAGATACTACTCCACCACAATTCTCTTTAAATGGCAATTCAAATCTAAATATTGATTTAAATTCAGTTTTTGTAGATCCGGGTGCCATAGCAATTGATAGTTATGAAGGTGATATCAGTTCGTCAGTTAACATAATTGGAAATGTTGATACGTCAACAATCGGATCGACAACATTATTTTACAATGTTTCAGACTCAGCAGGCAATGCTGCAAATCAATTAGTTAGAATAGTTAATGTTGTTGAAAACACTTTGCCAATTATTTCTCTCATTGGTGACGCATCGGTTTCAATTGAGGTCTTTTCTTCCTATATTGATCAAGGAGCAACCGCTTCTGACAATTACGATGGAAATATTACAAACGCCATAGTTTCAACCGGAACGGTAGACACTTCATCTATTGGAGTTACAACAATTAGATATAATGTGACTGATAGTTCTGGAAATTCTGCGGTAGAGGTCACAAGAACGGTTACAGTAGAAGATACGACAGCACCTATATTATCATTGATAGGGGATTCCAATATGTCACTAGAATTGGGAGGTTCTTTTAACGATCCTGGAGCTACAGCAGCAGACAATTTTGATGGAGATATAACAAATAACATAGTTGTTTCAGGCACAGTAGACGTAAATATTGCTGGCTCATACACTATTGCATATAATGTTTCGGATAGCCAAGGTAATTTTGCTACTCAAATTATAAGAACTGTTGTTGTAGGAACACCACCTTCAATAAATCTTCAGGGTGATAACCCCCAGACAATACAGTATGGCGAAGCATATACTGAACTCGGAGCAACATCCTCAGATGTTGAGGACGGAGATTTAACATCAAGTATTTCAATTACAGGATCTGTTAATTCCTCTATTCTTGGTACTTATAATATCCAATACAGTGTTACGGACTCGTCTGGAAACACAACAATTGTTCAACGTCTTGTGAATGTTGTAGATACTACACTTCCAGAAATTACATTAATAGGGAATTCAAATGAAGATATTGATGTTGGTTCTGTTTACATTGATCCCGGTGCATCTGCCACTGACAACTATGACGGGGATATTACAGACCTAATTGTTGTTTTAGGAAGTGTAGATCCTACTACCATTGGTACATACTATTTACAATATAATGTTACTGATAGCGAAGGAAATGATGCTATTACTATGACTCGCACAATCAATGTTGGTGATCAAATTCCTCCTACAATCAGTCTGTTTGGATCACAATCGATCACTATTGAAGTTGGAAGTTCGTACTCTGATAGTGGCGCTAGTGCAATAGATAATTATGATGGTAATATAAGTTCACTTATTCAAGTTTCAGGTTCTGTTGATCCATCTGTTGTGTCATTATATACAATTGATTACGATATAACTGATTCGAGTGGCAACTCTGCGACTACTGTTACAAGAACTGTAAATGTAGTTGATACAACTAAACCTGTCATTAATTTATCAGGAAATAGTTCCACTACCATTGAATCTGGATTAATTTATATAGATTCTGGAGCAACGGTTTCTGATAACTATGATTCTGGATTGACATATAATGTTGATCTCAGCGTTGTTGATACATCGACACTTGGAACATATACTTTAACTTATTCAGCAACTGATAGTTCTGGAAACCAAGCAGATCCGATCTATCGTACTGTTGAGGTTATCGATACAACATTACCGGTAATTAACATTATTGGATCTTCAGTTATGAACGTTGAAGCAAGCCAGTCTCAATTTGATGAACCAGGTTTCACGGCTTCAGACTCATATGAAGGAAATATTACGCCCTCAGTTGTGACTTCAGGTGTAGTTGATATGCAGACTTTAGGAACTTACATTTTAAGATATAACGTTTCTGATAGTTCAGGAAATGCTGCAGTTGAAAAAACAAGAACCGTTACTGTCGATGACAATACATCACCATTAATCACAATACAAGGAAATGAAACAATGAATGTTGAGTTAGGTTCAACCTTTATTGATCCAGGAGTTTCTGCTTTTGACAACTTGGATGGTGATTTAACAAATTCAATAATTATAGAGGGCAGTGTTGATACTTTTGTTGCAGGTGTGTATACCATAACATATAAAGTTGTAGATAGCCAAGGAAATGTAGCTCAACAAGTTACTAGGACAGTAATTGTTGGCTCTCCTCCTGTAATTACACTAGATGGTGACAACCCAATGACTTTAGAGGTTGGCACTGCTTATGTAGAACCTGGTGCAACAGCTTTGGATGATGATCAAGGAGATTTAACGAATCAAATTCAGATTTCAGGTGCAGTTGATGAAAACCAACTTGGTCAAAGTAATATTGTATATACAGTTGAGGATATAAATGGAAATATCACTAGTGCAACTCGTGTTGTAAATGTTGTTGATACCACGCCTCCAGTACTTGTGTTAGATGATACTTCAATAATTACAATCGAAGTAAATTCCCCTGAATATGTAAATCAGACAACATTTACCTATAGTGATAACTATGACCAAAACCTTACTGATTCTGATGTAATAGTTACTGACAACATAAATGAAAATGTTGTTGGTGACTACACAATTTCGTTTAACCTAAGTGACGATTCTGGGAATGCCGCAATAACTCAAATTAGACAAGTACAGGTCGTTGATACTCAGTCACCAACAATTACATTAATTGGTGATACAAATGTATCGATTGAAAAAGGTTCATCATATATTGATGCAGGTGCAACAGCCGAAGATAATTATGATGGAGACATTTCTTCGCTAATAGTAACCACTAATGGTGTAAATACTGCAACAATTGGATCATATAATGTTAACTATAATGTTTCTGACTCATCTGGAAACGCTGCCCCAGTGGTTTCAAGAACAGTAAATGTTGGTCCTGATGTCAATGCGGGATCTGATATAACTGTTTGTGTGGAAGCCACAATCAATATTGGCTCTAATTCCAATGATTTGTCTTATGATTACCAATGGACAGCCTCACCTGACCCAACTGCTGCAAATGGACCAACTCTCAATAACCCAACAACACCAGTCACTCAAGTAACTGTATTTACAACTACGCAATTTACATTAAGTGCTTATGAATCAGGAGTTCTAGTTGGTTCAGATGTTATTGTAGTTACCGTCATTGATAAACCGTTGGCTACTGTTGCTGCTGATGTAACGATTTGTGAAGGGGATAATGTTCAGATAGGTTCTGCTTCAGTTCCTGGTCATACTTATCAGTGGACTTCAAGTCCTGCTGGATTTTCATCTTCGATTGCTAATCCAACTGTATCACCAAGTGCAACTACAACCTACACGCTTGTAGAAACGATAAATGCTACACCCGGATGTACTGCTACAAGTTCAATAACTATTTCAGTTGAAGAGCCTATTAATTTAAATGTTGGGATTGATACAACTATTTGTGAAAGCGAAGTTGCTACTGGATATCGCTTCGATGACGCGACTTCATCGTCTTCAAATGCAACCTATCTCTGGCAAGCTTTGGGTGGAGATGGAACTTTTGATAATGACTCGGATCTAAATGCTACTTATTTTCCTGGTACAACAGACATTTCTAATGGCAGTGTAGTTCTTCAACTTACAGCTACTTCTACTACGGGTGTTTGTACTTCCCCTGTTACAGATGAACTTACCCTGATTATAACACCTTCAGCATCTGTTGACGCTGGGGTTAGTGCTCTTGTATTGTGCGAAAACGAGTCTATACAAATATCAGGTGCCGCTGCCCAGTACTATGATCCAAACTCCATTTCTTGGACTAGTTCAGGGACAACTGGTACAATGACGGGTAATAACACACTTAGCCCAATATATACACCTTCTGCAAGTGATGTCGCCGCTGGATCTGTAACCTTGACACTATCAGTATTGCCCCTTTCTCCTTGTGACGTCAGCGGCCCAATAACCGACTCGGTTACGATCAATCTAGTCACAGCACCTAGTGTAAGTGTTCCAACGGGATTATCAATTTGCGAAGGTGAAAACGTGCCACTTACTGGAGCAACGGTTAGTAATGCTTCAAGCTTTACATGGACTGACAGTAGTGGAGGAAGTTTTAGCGTGACAGGACCAAATCCAGCAGATTGGGTATATGAACCTAATCAAACAGCTATTGATAATGGAGGAACAGTATTGACTTTAACCGCGACGCCAACTTCTCCGTGTGCAGATGATCCTAGTTACTCTGTAACACTACCAGTTGTCATCAACAAAAATCCTGTTGTTGATGCCGGTCCTAGTAATCAAATTTTATGTGAAGGTTTGAATCCGATATCTGGTGCAACAGCAGATTTTGCAGATACTTTGACATGGTCAACATCTGGAGATGGATTTTTCACCACAGCCAATTCAATATCTCCTTTTTATACTCCTGGGCCAAACGATTTAACGGTTGGTGCGGTCACACTCACCCTGACAGCCACACCACAAGGGGCATGTACAAACCCAGTTTTGGATACTGTTAATTTTTCTGTTTCCAAACAAGCTGTGGTTAGTGCTGGCGGTGATGCAGAGGTTTGTGAGGGTGACTCTTATATATTTGGAAGTGCGGCTATTACTGATACTTCAGGAGGTGCTCTAAGCCCTACCTCAACACTTTGGACAACAAGTGGATCAGGGACATTTGACAATGCAACCATGGTTAATCCAGTTTATACTCCAAGCACTGCAGATATATCAGCTGGTCAGGTAGTATTAACCTTAACAGTCGAGCAAAATGGTTGCCCTGATGAGTCTGATGAAATGATCTTGACTATTGTTCCTCAGGTCAGTGCAAATGCAGGACTTGATCTATCTATTTGTCAGGATGGTAGTGGTATAATCGCAGGTGCTTCGGTTACGCCAAATACAACATTCATTTGGACTGTAATTTCAGGTGCTGGAACATTACAAAATGAAACTGATATAAACCCAGTTTACCAGCCATCGGCTGGAGAAACAGGGGAAATCGTATTGCGATTAACAGTTGACCCATTGCAAATTGATGGAGTTGACTGTGGTAATCCTTCAACTGATGATGTTTCTATTTTCATTGAGCCTCTGCCAATTGTTAGTGCTGGAAGTGACATTGTCATTTGTGAAGATGAGACATATACATTTGATAACACTGTATCTGCAACTGACTTCAATAGCTTGACTTGGTCTACACAAGGTGATGGTTCTTTTGATGACAACAATGCTCTCAAACCGACATATTTCCCTGGTCCAAATGATAAGGCAAACGGAGGTGTTATCCTTCAACTTGAAGCATCTTCTAATGCACCTTGTACAAGCACAGCAAGTGATGTGATGTTCTTGGAAATTACACGTAAGCCAGTAATTAATGCACCAAGTACAATTAATTATTGTGTTGACAGCTCTCCAATTGCTTTGGATATGGTTACTGCAAATTATTATGACACAATTCAATGGACTTCGTCTTCCGGTAATGCTTCGGGTACTTTTTCAGATAATACCGTTCTAAATCCAGATTATACCCCATCACAACACGATATCAACAGTGGTGAAATTTTATTGACTATTAGCGCAACAGAGACCTCTTGTCCATTTGATACTGAAGCTGTTATTCGTGTTGTTTTTGTTGATCTTCCAACAGTCGATGCGGGTGAAACACCAGTTGAGATTTGTGAGGATAGCACCTACCAACTCAATGGAACAGTTACAGGTACTTCATCCCAAACTTGGAATACATCTGGGACAGGAACCTTTAGTAATCAAACCTCTGAGGATCCTGTATATACCCCTAGTGCTGCAGATATTGCGGCTGGAGTTCCTATTCGACTTACACTCACCGCAGTTAGTACAAGTGTATGTGAGGCTGAAATTAGTGACTTTATCGATTTGACTTTTGCACCAAGTCCGATTATGAATATTGGTCCAGATCGAACACTTTGTGTGGGTGAAGATTTAGTTATTAATCTTACAGCAGGTTCTGACGTAGCGCACGTTGACACGAGTACCTATGCTTGGGCATCTACTGGGAACGGTTTCTTCAACAGTGTTAATACTCTATCACCAACTTATTCGCCAAGTGAAGACGATATTTCTAACGGATCGGTAACGATTTCACTTACAGCTGATGCTTTGAGTCCATGTGGCGGAACAATTCAAGATGATTTTGTTTTCACAATCATGACTGAACCAACAGTAAATGCTGGACCAGACATTAGTATGTGCGAGACAGGGGGCAATTTGGAAATTGTTGCCGGAGATGTCACCAATTACAGTAGTTTTATTTGGACTAATGAAAGCGGTACTACAGGTAGTCAAATTGTCAATAACTCAAGTCTAACGCCTACCTTTATTCCTGGACCAGCAGATATCGCTAATGGCTTTGCAACCCTTCGTTTAACCGCCTACCCAATTACACCATGCGCAACTCCAGCTACAGATGACGTAATTATTACTATTGCTCCACAACCAGTGGTTTCTGTCGGAAGTAATAATACGATATGTGAGGGTGAAGAATTTATTTTCTTAGCTAATATCGCGAGTGTTTCAAATGAAAGTGGCTTTAGTTGGAGTTCTGATGGCGGTGGTGTATTTGCCAACGCAAACACATTAACACCTACATTCACACCGAGCGCTGCAGAGATTACAGCTGGCCAAGCGATAATTAGTTTAACAGCACAACCAATTTCTCCATGTGCTGATCCAGTTGTAGATACAATGACTCTTATCATTCAACAACTTCCATTAGTAGAAGCCGGTAACAATGCAGTATTGTGTGAGAGTGATGCAAGCTATCAAACCTTGACAGCATCAGTTTCTAATGAGTCTGCAATTAATTGGACAACTAGTGGTAGTGGAACTTTTGATAGCCAAACTGTTATTAACACAGTGTATACACCAAGTATAAATGATCGAAGTCTTGGATTTGTAACCTTAACATTAACGGCAACTCCAATTGCACCATGTGAACCTGGTAATATTGTTTCAGACACAATTACACTGACATTTATTGACTCATCTACAGTATCTATTTTACGCGGAGATATAAATTCTGATGGGGTGGAGGAATATGCAACCGAGTTTTGTGCTTCTTCAGACTATAGTTTCACTGATGATCAAATTATTGATGGTCAGGCAGACACTTATAGCTGGACAACCAGTGGGGATGGAACATTTTCTGCAGCTGACGAAAAAGCACCCACATATACACCCGGTGATTTTGATAAATCAAGTGGGACAGTGACTTTAACTCTCACTGTTGCTGATGCAGCTGGCTGTACAACGGACTCAGATAGTATTACTATTTCTGTAATTGCTGAGCCAACATTAGACTTATCAGCATCTGCTTCATCTGTCTGTTTTGGTAGTGATGTGCAGTTAACAGCAATTGCTCAAAATTATAGTTCAATAAATTGGCAAATTACTAGCGGTACTGGTCTGATAATTTCTGGGGGCAACACACTAACCCCAATTTATCAGCCATCCTCAGATAGTGACACTGTTGTTCTAGAAGCCACGGTCATTGGTCAAAATCCATGTACAGAATCTGTAACAGAAAGTATCACTATTCAAGTAACGCCAAATCCAGAAATAACAAATTTCCCAACAGATTATGAAATATGTTTTGATGAAAATATTCCTGTTAATGGTGTAACAACAACTGGGGTTGAGTCAAGTGTGGAATGGACCTCTGATGGGGACGGTACTTTTGACAATACTTCTTCTCTAAACCCAAGTTACTTCCCATCGTCAACTGATATTGCAAATGGATCTGTTACGTTAACGATGCGAGCGATTGCTGATAGCCCATGTAGCAGTGCAGTTGATGATACTGCTTCATTTGTGGTTACTTTAACCCCAGCACCAATAATAACAATGTCAATATCTGACACAGTATGTGAAGACAGTAATTATTTCGTTTCAGACGTCAGTGTAGAAAATGTAGTTTCCTACGCTTGGACTGCAGTTGGAGATGGAACATTCCAAGATACAAACACCCTGACTCCTACATATTTACCTGGAACAAATGATTTGGCTGCAGGTACTTTCACACTGACATTAACTGCCCAAGGAAATGGTATTTGCCCAGAAGTAATTGCTACTAAAGAAGTAACAATAATTCCAACTCCGATTATCGAATTGGGGGTTGATACAGCTGATTATTGTACCTCACCAGATCCAAACAGTTTTGATAACCCGATTACCATAGCCGCACAAACCATACAGAATGTTAGTGCAATAGAGTGGAGGACTTCGAGTGATCCAACTGACCCAACAGCTCAGATAAATCTAAATAGTGATAATTCTGCTACTTATTATCCATCTCAGCAAGATTACGATAATGGACAGGTAACCATTACTCTAGTAGGTTTCCCAATAGACCCGTGCGCTGATTTAGTTGAGGATAGTTTGATTTTATCATTTGCAGAGCCACCAGCAGTGGACGCTGGTCCTGATCAAACAGTTTGCGAGGATATTGCAGATGTACAACTTAATGGTACAGCGTCACAATACGATACCATCACTTGGACAACATCCGGTAACGGAACATTTACTGGAAATAACAATAACATTGAAGATCCAATTTATATTCCAAGTATACAAGATTTGGAAGCTGGATCAGTAACCCTCACGGCAACTGCTATTGGAGATATCAATTGTACCAATGCAGCTGATGATGTGGTCATTACATTTGCAAGAAATCCTCAGGTTGATGTGGGTGTTGATCTTAGTTTATGTGAGGGCGATGTAGTCAACTTTAATGATGTAACTGTGGTAGTAGGAACATATTCCTCATTATCATGGGTAACAACCAATGGTTTAGGCACCTTAAGCGGTGAGCAAACATTAACTCCGAGCTATACACCAGCACCTGGAGAAACAGGTCAAATTGACTTTGTGTTAACGGTTCAGCCTCAAGCCCCTTGTACTACAGCTGAAATTGTTACAAAATCTGTTATATATGTAAGTCAAGCATCTGCCGATGCAGGGCCCGATTTAGAGGCTTGTCAAGCTGATGGTGACATCACAATCGCAGGAGCAAGTGTTGCCAACAGTGAAGGACCCACCTGGAGTGTAATCACTGGTAGTGGGTTACTTGTCAATCAAAATGACATTTCTCCGACTTATACCCCTTCCAACCAAGATTGGGTCAATGGCCAAGTGATTTTGAGGTTAACCGCTAATGCAAATCCAGGCTGTTCCGATGTCTCGGATGATTTGGTTATTTCCTTAACTCCAAGCCCAATTGTTGATGCTGGAATTGATGTAAGTGTGTGTAATAATAGTTTATATACTACCACAACTGCTTCTGTTCAATATGCCGACAATTTTGCATGGTCAACACCTGATGGAACAGGAACACTTACTTCTTCCGCTAATGACACAGTTGCGATCTACACACCTGGCGCTGATGAGTCTGGAATCGTTACACTTGTCCTAACTGCTCAATCAAATGGTTCATGTACCGAAGTCGTTACAGATGAAATTCTTCTTACGATTAATCCTGCACCAACTGCAGATGCAGGTGTTGATCAAACCCTTTGTACATCAAATAACGAAATTGTATTATCTGGGGCTGTAACCAATGAAGCAAGTTTTGCTTGGACTGCAAACCTTGCTGATGGGTCTGCTGGCTCAGGAACATTTACCCCAAATAATGATGTGAGTACAACTTATAATCCATCACCAACTGATATTGCAAGTGGTTCTGTTATATTGAGTTTAACAGCAGTTGGACTTGACGGATGTATAGACTTTACCGACAGTATGGTAGTTAGTTTTGAACCTCAGCCAATTGTAGATGCTGGTACAGATGCTTCAATTTGTGAAGGTGAGTCATATGATTTGACAAATTCCTCACCTAGCTATTCATATGGTGTCAGTCCGGAATGGACAATCATTGGAGGTGATGGGAATTTTAGCGGTAACATTAATAGCAATATTCTTGAGCCTGTTTATACACCTGGACCACAAGACATTATTGATGGTGCTGTTACTTTACGATTAACGCTTGACCCAATTGATCCTTGTACAGAGTCAATAAGTGATGATGTGGTTATTCTAATATCATCAGCACCAACAGTCAGTGTAATTAACAGCTTTGACATCTGTGAAGGGCCATTCACTGTTACAGGAACAACAGTAGAAAATGCTGGTTTGGTTGAATGGTCAATCGTAGATGGTCAAGGTTCACTTGCTTTTGAGAATCAAATCGAACCTATATACACTACCAATCCAGCCGATGTAGGTGCTTTAGGACCCGTTATTCTAAAGGTTGAGATCTTTGGAATAAATGGATGCAATACTACTTCAGCATCAGAATTTGTTACTTTGAACATAAGCCCTGCTGGTGAATTAGATGCTGGACCTGACATGACTATTTGTGAGGACTCAACAACATATACTTTTTCAAATGGTGCCTCTTCTTCAAATGTTCAAAATATTCAGTGGACACATAACGGCCTTGGTTCTATTACAAACGGACAAGGTTCACTCATCCCGACTTATACTCCAGCAAGTGGAGAAACCGGTACAATTACTTTTACGGTTACTGCAGATGAAATAACTCCTTGTGTAAATTCTTTAACAGATACTGTTAGTCTTACAATTATTGAAAAGCCTACTGCTGAGGCAGGAGAAAGTTATACAACATGCGCTGGTCCAATCAACTTAAACGGAGTTGTAGGGGGTGATGTAGATAGTATTCAATGGTCAGGGGGGAATGGCTTGTTTGATGATCCAACAACTGGAGCAAATGTATCTTCAAATCTAATTACAACTTATTACCCAAGCGTAGAAGAAATTGGACAAGGTTTTGTGAGTCTTATATTAACTGCTAATCCTGTTGCTCCATGTAGTCCAGCATATTCAGATCTTGTAACCATCTATTTTGAAGATGCACCACAGGTAAATGCAGGGCCTGTTAATGCTTCAATTTGTGAGGGGGATACTTATCAATTAGACCAAGCAATTGCATCTAACTTTACTTCATTCACCTGGACAACTTCTGGATCTGGTACCTTCTCACCTACAGAGCAAACACTACAACCAGTTTATATTCCTTCGGAGACTGATGTTGTCAACGGAGTTGTTACTCTTCGATTGACTGCTACTGGCAACAGTGATTGTGCTGATTCATTTGATGAATTAGAATTAATAATTGACAAACAGCCTAGTGTTGTTATTTCAGAAACAACTTTAGAGCATTGTGAAACACAACCTCTAATTTTAAGTAATGTGACTGCTTTACATTACGATCCTAATACAGTTCAATGGGTTTCGAGTTCAGGTGCTGACGGATACTTTACTGACGACACAGCACTTAATCCCGAATATATTCCTGGGCCTAATGATCTTGCCAATGGGGTGACACTAACTATTTCTCTTAGTGGCGAAGAATTTAGAGCTTGTAGCGATCAACTTGCTACAGACTCAATTGATGTGATCTTCTCGCCAGCGCCAATTGTTGATGCTGGTCTTGACCTAGAAATATGCGAAGGCATTTCAGAAATTTCTTTATCGACAGCATCTACAAGCCAGACAACTTCGCTAATGTGGACCACAACAGGAACAGGTACATTTGATGATGCTTCTAGTTTAAATGCACGGTACATTCCTAGTACTCTTGATTTCTCTTTAGGTACAGTAACCCTTACTCTAACTGGATACAATGAAGGAGTTTGCAGTCAGAACTCAGATACCATGACTTTGACACTAACTCAAGATGTCGTAATTATTACATCTCAAGATTACTTTACATTTTGTGATAGTGAAACTGTCATTCCTATTACTGGTATCAGTCTTTTAAATGTAGATACCACTGCAGGTTCACCAAACGTGGAATGGTCGATTATTACAGGCCAAGGGACATGGCAAAACTCGAATACAGAGGTTAATCCTACGTATATTCCTGGAGGTAATGACTATTCAACTGGAGTAACATTGTTATTGACTGCTTTTGGTGAAGGAGATTGTAATTTTATTGACACCCAAGAAATTAACATAGAATTTGAACCAGAAATCATTGTCAATGCAGGTACAGGCGGTACGATTTGTGAGGGACAAGATTTTCAAGTGTTTGGCGCGCAGGTATTTGGAACCACAGAATACTCATGGACTACTTCAGGTGATGGATTCTTCAACAACGCAAATCTTGTAAATCCAATATATACACCTGGTCCGCTAGATGAAGAAAATGGATATATAACCCCAGTTACATTAACTTTAACAGCAACTGGAAATGGAAGTTGCCCAGGGAAGTCAGAGTCTATCCAACTTCTTGTAGAGCCAAGCATAAGCGTTTTTGCTGGGGATGATGTTACAATTTGTACCGATCAGGTTTTTTATACGATTTCTGATGCCTCAACAAATAAAACGAATCCAGTCGTTACTTGGACAACGCTTAGTGGAAGTCAAGCCGGATTTGTCGATCCAACTACAGTCAATACATCTTACCAACCACTACAAGAAGATTATGATCGAGGCTATGTCACACTAATACTAAGAGGTGCTGGTTCAGGAAACTGTACAAATAGCATTCAGGATACGATGACAATTTTCTTATCTGAGGCCATTGATGCCTTTGCCGGTGAGGTTGATAGTGTCTGTTATCCTGAGAGTTATATTGTACAAGATGCTGTTATTAATAGCAGTCAAGACAGTTATTCTTCATACTCATGGACGATTATAGATGGGGCAGGACAGCTCCTCAATCCAAATTCCTTGACTCCTGAATATGTACCGAGCGTATTAGATAAAACCAATCCAAATGGTGTTCGTCTGGGCTTAAATATTATTCCGTCAAATACAGGTAACTTTAGCTGTACACCACCTCCGCCATTTATTAAAGTAATTTATATATCTGAAGATTTGGTGGGTACAGGTTCAATTTCAGGAAACACTATAGCTTGCGAAGGTACTTCGAGCACTTATTCTGTAACAGGCTTAACGGGAGCTGTAGATTATCAATGGGACATACCAACAGGAGCAACAATTGTTTCTGGTGATGGAACATCCACTATACTCGTATCATTTGATGAATTTAGTCAAGATGAAAATTCTGAAATAACAGTATTAGCATCAAATAATTGCCCAGGGCAGATACAGTTCATGACACTTCCAATTGAAATCCAAGCAGATCCAGAACTTATTTTAACTTCTGCTAATGAATCAAATCAAGTATTGTGTTTTAATGATAATTTAAACCCAATCGAATATATCTTTGCTGGCGGAACGGATGATAGCCAAATTTCAATTGCTTGGTCTGTTGGAGGTGTAAACGTGTCTGCTCCACAAGGAATTACAACCACTGTAACAGCTAATTCTTTCACTATATCTGGGGTTGCTAATGAAAACCTTACTTCTGATACAGTTTATTCTTATGAACTTACAGCCTCTGTTAGTGGATGCACAACACTCACAGTTGTTGAGTCAGGATCAATCACATTATCTGCTAGCCCATCGCTTGTAATTCAAGATCCAGCTACTAATAATCAGACTTTCTGTGAGGGAATACCAATTGCAGATATTGAATATACACTAGAAAATGGTGCTGATAATGTACAGTTTCAATGGACAAGTCAGTATGTACCTAATGGCTTAACCCAAACCCTATCTTCTGGTATTTATTCAATAACAGGGTTACCTGATGCACAAGCAGCCACAAGCGTTTATACATATCAAATCATCCCTGTTAATTCAGTTACAGGTTGTGTAGGAGCGCCAACCACTGGCTCAATAACAGTAAATGCATTGTCAAGCTTAGTCTCGATTAATCCTGGGTCTGAAAGCCAATCGGTGTGTGAAGGAAACCCGATAACACCTATCGAATACAGCGTGGGCAATGCTGTTTCAGGAATTAATCTGACTTGGACAAGAGACGGTACTTCAATAACAGGAAACCCACCTGGAATCGGATATAACCTCAACGCCGGTCAGCTAGTTATTGGAGGAAATGTTACAGAAAATATTACAGCGACAACAACCTACAGCTATAATATTCAGACCTCTGGCGGATTATGCGGTAGTGGTAATGTAAATGGTACGATTGTAGTTAATCCAGGGCCGAGAATTGAATTGGCAGCTTCAACTGTTGGTTCTCTGACTCAAATTAGATGTGAGGGTGATAATATTGATGATATTGTTATAAACTTACTTGATGGTGCATCCAGTCCAGGTGTAACTGGTTTACCAGCTGGTGTTAGTTATTTCTATGATTCAGTTGCCAATACATTGACCATTTCAGGAACCCTTGATGCGAGTAATCCTAATGATAATTATAATTACACAGTTACAGCGAGTGGCTCGTCAGGTGGTTGTTCAGCATCAATCTCAGGTGTTTTAACCATTAGTCGTGAAGATGTACTGACTCCTATGTCAGAGATTTCACAGTCTGTTTGTGAAGGAGAGGAAATTGATCTGATTCGATACGATTACTCAGGTGGTGCGGTAGGAGTAACCCTTTCTTGGATGATCAATGGGGTACCATCTGCTACTACACCATCAGGGCTTGTGGTTAGCAATGCTGACGGGATACTAACAATTTCAGGTACTCCGTCTACCAATATAACCACATCTTCAGAGTTAGGTTATACTGTTACCACGACAAATAGTGGTTGTACGCCTGCAAAAGAGTACACAGGCACAATAAGTATTTCACCTCAACCAATACTTTTGATCAACAGTGGCACAAATACACAAACGATATGTGAGGGTGTAGCCATGACGGATATTGTTATTGACGCTGCACAAGGAGCCAATAATGCAATTATTTCTTGGGATGTACAGCCCCCAGGAATCCTTGGGCAATTTGATGCAACGACAGCACAATTCACAATTTCCGGTACGCCATCTGGCATTAATGATGACACTACATATAACTATAGTGTAAAAGCTATAAACTCTATTGATAGCTGTGAATCAGATACCTTTACAGGAAGCATAACGGTTCTCAATGGACATACTTTACAATTGCTTTCAGGTTCTTCTTCTGTGAATCAGACATTTTGTGAGGGTGAAGAACTGCCATTCCCAGTTTCTTATGAATTTGGTGGAGGTGCTCTCGCAGCCCGCGTATTGGGTCTGCCACCCGGATTGAATTGGTCGATTACAGACAATCGAATAACAATTTCTGGTACACCTACTGTAAACGTCAGTGCGACATCAACTAATACATATACATACACAGTAGAAACTATAGGCGCATCTTGTACATCGATAACAGAAACAGGCGTGATTGATCTAGTGCCCAATCCATTGATTCAACTGATTGGTGGATTGAATACACAATCCGTTTGTGAGGATGAAGCGATAGTTGATATTGTTTACAATACAATAGATGGTGCTGAAAATGTTGACTTGACTTGGGACTCACAACCCAATGGAATTTATGGTCAATTTGATTCGACTACCAATCAGTTTACAATTACTGGAACACCTACTGGACTGGTGGAAGACAAAGTATATAACTACACAATACAAGCTGTTAATTTATCAAACAATTGTGTTTCATCAGAACTGACAGGTTCAATATCCGTGCAAAACGGACATGATTTAAAACTTCTTTCGGGATCTACTTCAACCAATCAAAGTTTGTGTGAAGGTCTCGAACTCTCACAAGATATTGTCTATGAATTTAGTGGTGGTGCAAACTCTGCTCGAGTTCTTGGACTACCACCAGGAATAGGATGGACAGTTACTGGTAATGTGATTACGATTTCAGGGTCTGCATCAGAAAATGTCACATCTCAAACGGATTATATATTTACTGTTGAAACACTTGGAAACAATTGTTTATCAGCTTCTTTGACCGGTCAGATTACAATTAATCCAGACGCAGAAATTACTTTATCTACACCGTCGTCAACAGCAAATCAGTTTATCTGTGAGGGAGAATCTATTGATCCAATCACTTATACTTTCGGCGGGGGAACCGTAGATGCCGTACCATCTGGATTACCTCCTGGAATTACCGGAATCTATAATTCTTCGACACGTATCATGACGATTACTGGTACCCCAACTCAAAATGTTGAAATTGACACTTCATATAACTTTACGGTTCGGGCGCTTAACGATCAAGGTTGTGAAAGCCCTGAACTTACAGGAGAAATTACTGTAAAAGCAAATGCTGAACTTACTTTACTCAGTTCAACAAATACAATTGATCAAACTGTTTGTGTTAATTCAAATATATCAGATATAAGAATTCGATTTAAAAATAGTAGTGTTCCTTCAGCTAATAACTTACCAAGTGGTCTGAGTTCGGAAGTTGTAGGTACTGATGTTCTTCGAATATTTGGTAGTGTTTCTGTTGGAGGACCATATACCTTTGATGTAATTGGTACAAATACAAATGGTTGTAGCTCTACAGCTGTTACTGTTCAACTCACAGTTGTTCCTGATTATTCGATCAACCCAACAAAAGTTGTTCTTGATATGAATGACCCAGCTAACGGTACCGATGAGTCCCTAGTTAAAAACATCTCATGTTACGGAAACAGAGACGGTGAAATTATGGTCAACTTATCTAATAGCAGTTCAAGTCTAAGCTATATTTATTCATGGTCTGGACCAAGTAACTATGCAAACACAACTCAAAGCAATCATATTAAAAATTTACGGCCTGGCAACTATACTGTAAGTGTTTTTCCACAAGGCAACTCAAGCTGTCCAGTGACACAGTCATTTACAATCCTGCAACCACAACCTACACAAATTGAAACAAATACTATTTCTCCAGTTTCTTGTACAGGTTCTGATGATGGCTTAATATCTGTTTCCATTACTGGTGGTAACTCATCATATTATAAGAATTACATATGGGAAGTTCTTAAGGAAGAGGAAAATTGTGTTACTTATACAATCCGATTACGTGATGCTGATAATGATGGTATTTTTGATATAACTGATGCGGATTTAGATAATGACGGTGTAACTGACCCCAATGTAACTGATTCTAATAATAATGGAATAATCGATGAGGCAGAAAGTGGCAGCTTCACTTACAGTGTTATAAGGTATCAAAGCTGTGATGGTACATTTGTCACAGATAATAAACAAAGTTTAAATGAGTTTTCATTAAACGGTACTTATCAAATATGTGCAATTCCAAATACAGTTTCTCCCGACACTAGTTTCGCTGGATTTGACCACGATTTTGATGCAAGTACTGCAGATATCTCCTCAATCGTATATACAGGTGGTACATCGTCTTGTTCGTCGGGTACATGGCAAGAAATTTCTCGTTTGAAAGGGACAACTTATGCCGATAACTTATTACCTGGATTATACAGATTAACAGTTGTTGAAGGTCCTGATTTGAATGATATTGAGTCTCTTGATATTGATGATCTTAGAAATGATTTGGAAGTTTGCATAACAGATGAAATTTTTGAGCTTCCAAAAGATCAAATCTTGTATGGCTCTGTAAGTGTTGATGATTCTTATTGCTCACTGTCTGGTGGATATATTGATATTGATGTCAACCAAAGTGCAGGTCAAATATTCTTTAAATATGATGGTGTTATTGTTCCAAGTAGCGATGTTAGTATAATAGCTTCAGAGTTTGGCGTCAATACTTATCGGGTTCTGATTAGTGCACCTATAAGTGATGCTTCATTTGAAATTGAAAATGCTAATGGTTGTGGAATTGTTGTTGCCCAGGATCTTCTTGATACTACAGTACTTACTCCCGTTATAAACTTTACAAGCCCTGAGCTTGAGAAATACGGAACTATCAGTGAAAGGAGTAATGTTCTCTTTACTCTTGCAAATAACACAAGTTACTTTAATGTTGAATGGGACTTTGGAGATGCTTCACCTATTGTTGCTGGAGAGAGAGTTTCCCATCAATATTTTGCTGATGGCACATATTCAGTAACAGTTTATGTGTACAATGCGTCTGGGTGCTTTACAACAGCCACACAGGAAATTATAGTCGGTAAGGGCTACACCATTTTAATGCCAAACGCATTTAGCCCAAATGGGGATAACATCAATGAGATCATTGGTCCAGTATTTACTGGCTTAAAGTCTGTTGACTTCTTTGTTTATAACAAGCTAGGAATACTGGTTTACCAAGAGTCTGTTTCTGAAACCAACTTATCAGCAGCTGGTACTATTGAAATTAATGGTTGGGATGGTACAAATTCTGACCCAGCATCCAATTTCTATGTTTATAAAATAATAGGGGTGCGTATAAATGATGAGGTCGTAACTAAAACCGGCACAATATTTTTAATCGAATGAAAAGCTTTATAAGTAGACATATCATTTTATTTATATTGTTTGCATTTCCATTTGGGCATGCACAAGAAGGTTTTATCAATACGTCTCGTAACATGCAGTTTATAAACCCGAGCTATCACGGAATTAATATGGTTTCAAAAGCAGGTGTAAATTACAGCCGTTTTGACTTTGGAGAGGGGACATCATATATTGACAACAAGTATTTATACGGAAATTTTGCTTTTGAAGATATGAATTTCAGTATTGGACTAGATGTTAATTCATTTAGTTTAACAAATTTAGGCTTGTCAGAAAATCAAATTGACTTAAGCTATATCTATAAAATTCCGGTAAACTTTGACACCTATATTCTTGGTGCATTAACCCTTGGGATTGGTTCTCAGGATATTGACAAAAGTTCTTTGATTTTTCAAGATCAAATCGATATGACATTGGGAACAATTTCTGGGGTTTCTAGAGATCCTTTGGCAGATTTTTCACCATCAACCAATTATTTCGATATCGGAGCATCGGCTTTAGTTTATAATGAAAGGTTTTTGATTGGATTGAGTTTAGATCATATCAACACACCCAATGTTTCTTTTAACAACGAATCAGATTTTGAAAAGGAAATTGCATTTTCTCTTCAAGCTGCACTCGAGTTTAATGTTAACCAGTACGGGAGAAGCTTCCTACCGGATTACTCTTACATGATGATGTATTTATATGTTCAGCAAGCGGGTGAAACCTTGAGAATCTACTCCTCTCAAGAATTGCAAATGGATGGATTTACCTTAGGTTTATTACAATCTCTTGCCAAGTATAAAGACAACAATTCTCTTGAATTTGGATTGATATCTGGATTTTCATCAGAAAATTATCGTGTGGATTTAACATACACTTTCCCCAGTTCTCAAACAAATTTTAACCCCCCCTCTATATTTCAAATTGGTGTCACTATGGATTTTAACCGATTCTCCAGAAACAAAAGGGGTAACTACAAACGGCTGAGTACCGATAATATGTAGTTATTTGGTGAAGTTTATTAACTCCGCAGTTAGTTTCAAATTATATTACAATTAATTTTTTTTTAAGTCAATTAAAACTTTCGTTCATTTTCGACTCATTTTAGCTAACCAAGGCACCAAAACAATTCCCAATCCAGCCTATAATTACGGATTAAGAAAAAGGATTTCACATAGTTTATTTGGCTACTTCAAAAAAAAATTTCTTATTAACGACTAACACAATGGATTTCAAAACTTTCTAATTTGAAATACTGAAGTGCAGCGAACAAATGATCAAAAATATCAGCAGTTAGGTGCTCATATGCCACCCACTCCTTATCATGGCTAAATGCGTAAACTTCCAAGGGTGTTGCGCCAAATTCGTTGGTGGGCAGTTGGCGGCACATCACAATGAGTTGATCACTGACTTTGGGATGTGTTTTTAGATAATTCTCAACATATTGTCGGTAAACCCCCAAATTGGTCAGATTTCGGCCATTGATGGCCAGTGACTTATCGGAATTTAACATTTGATTGTCTTGATTGATTTCAATAGTTCGTTCTGATAGATAAGACGATATACGTTCAATTTGATATAATTGTTCCAATTCATCGCTTTCCAGAAAACGAATACTGGTTGTACTGATCAGGATAGAGCGTTTGATTCGTCTACCAGCAGACTCTGCCATTCCACGCCAATTTTTAAAGGAATCAGAAATCAGATTATATGTTGGAATTGTTGTGATGGTTTTGTCAAAGTTTTGAATTTTAACGGTAGATAGATTGATCTCGATCACATCCCCGTCAGCGCCGTATTTTTCCATGGTTACCCAATCACCTATCCGTACCAAATCATTGGCTGCAATTTGAATACTGGCAACAAATCCCAAAATGGTGTCTTTAAAAACCAATAGCAGTACGGCAGATAGTGCCCCCATTGCGGTTAAAAAATACCCAATTTCTTTACCTGTTATTATCGAAAAAACAACAATAATTCCAATCGCCCAAATGAGTAACATAAAGACCTGTATATAGCTATCTATGGGCTTGTCTTTAAATGAATCAAGGGTCAATAAGAAAGACCGTAGCGTTTGAAAAATACTTCTAAAAATCCAAATGGTTACGATAATCCCATAAATGTTGAGTGAGGTTAGGACAACCGATGTTGTGTAAGGGCTATCAATAATCCATAGTGGCACAACAGACAACAGAAAAAAGTAGGGGATAATTCTAGAGAAATATAGTGGGAACTTGGAGGACAAAAGATAGTCGTCTATGTGAGATTTTGTTCGCTTGGATAGTTTTTTCAAAAAACTTCTAATGATCAACTTTGATGAGACTGTCAACAAAATTGAAATTCCAAGTAATAAGAATGAAATAATGAAAAAGTCAATCCACCAAGCGAGTCCGAGGTCAATATCTTGATCATTTAACAACTCTATAAAGAAATAACGATTATATTGCATACACGAGTATATACATTATCTTAAATTCAATTATAAAGATAACTAAAGATTATAAAAAACGCCTGCACAGAGGAGATGTGTCGTGCAGGCGTAAAAACAATAACTAACAAAAATTTATTAAGACATTTTTTACACTCCATATATCGTGCCAAAATTTATTTTGGTAATTCAGCTATGCTTAATCCCCATGAAAAACAAGTTTAAAATAAGGAATACAAATTCCATATCCCTTTTCTAAAAAATACTCTTTGCTATTTTTAGGACCACAAGCAAGAACGAAATCACCTCCCCAAGCCCCTAAACTCTTGACAACTCCCTCATAGTCTGAAAAGACAGTTTGTTGAACAGGTGGTATTCCAATCAGTTTGGAAATTATTCTTTCATGAGCGATCATTAACGTTTGAAACTCACTCGCTTTTCGGGTTTTTATAAATCTCTTTGTCAAGGTATTTAGATTATTTCTTAACTCATCTGATACACCGCAATAGTGATTTTGTATTGAAGTCCGGCTATTTTGTTTCTTGTTCATATAAACAAAAAATAAATATTCGTGAAATGGAGGTTTAAAAGCAACATCAACAACTGTTGGCTTTTGATCAATAAGTTGATAGGTGATTGAATTGCGTTTTTCTGCGCAAGCGATATCATAACCACTTCCTCCAAATACCTTTTCTTGGACATAAAATGGATTCACATTGGCCCACTGCGCCACATTATTGACCAATGTCGATGAACTGCCCAATCCCCAGTCTTTAGAAAAGCCAAGTTGGGTTTCAATATTATAGCCAATGGGGTTAGACAGAAAATCAGGATTGAGTTCACGTGCTACCAGCAAAATTTGTTGTAAAAGACTAGTGGTTTCGTTTGTCTGTAAAGTTGACTGAAAATCATTGACATGAAAATGGTCTTCAAACCAAATACTTCCATCTACATCTTTAGCGACCCAGTGTATACCCGGTTCTTTGTTATTAATGACCGTCATGCTTTGCCCCAGTTTGGTTGGTAAGGCAAGGGCACAGGCTCCATCAATCACCGCATATTCACTTGTAATGAGGAGTTTTCCTGAGCTAAAAAAACTTAAGTTTTTCGCCATGCTTCAAGTTCTTGTTCAACAGCGTTAAAGCTGACAACATTTTTTTTAAAGTAATCAACCATTGCAATTTTTTCAGAGTCAGTAGCGCCCAGTTGATTTAGAATATTGAGTAAATGCATTTTCATATGTCCCTTCTGAATACCAGTTGTTACCAAAGACCGCAATGCGGCAAAGTTTTGAGCCAAACCACTGACCGCAAAGATTTGCATAAGCTCTTCTGCATTTGGGTTCTGTAATAATTCATGCGACCATTTGACCAGTGGGTGGAGTTTTGTTAAACCTCCAACTGTGCCAACGGCTAAAGGAACTTCAAGTTCAAACCAAAACGTCTTGTTTTTAATCAACGCTTTTGAAAGCCCTCTGTACTGCCCATCTTGAGCAGCATAGGCATGAACCCCTGCTTCAATGGCTCTAAAATCATTTCCAGTAGCAATCGCCAAGGCATCAATTCCATTCATTATGCCTTTGTTGTGTGTAACAGCTCTGTAGGGGTTGTGGTGCGCAATATTAACTGCTTGTATAATTTTTTTAGCTAGTATGTTACCATTCTCACCTAATTCCGAAATGGGGCAACTCACCCATGCTTTGACTCGACTTCCAGGAGTGTAGTTGGACAAGATGCTCATCACCACTTCGATTTGTTTTTCACTTTCTGAAAATGGAGCGTAGTTAGCGGCTTGGTCTTGGAGTGTTTTCGCAAGCTGTTCGAGGCAGGAATTAATAAAATTGGCCCCCATAGCATCTGCAGTTTCAAAAAGCACTTGTAATTGGTAATAATCTTTTAGATTTTTCTTGCTGTCAATCAATTCAATATCGACAATTCCACCCCCACGCTTGCGCATATTTTTTGTAATACCCTCTGTTTCTTTCAAAAGTTTTGATTTGACAGTATTAAAAAATACAGTCAGTTTTTGGTGAGATCCTGAAAACAGAAAGTGCACCTGACCTGTTTTCTCCGTGCCGATAATTTCAGCGTGAAATCCGCCACGGGTTGACCAGAATTTGGCTGCATTGGCCGAGGCAGCAACTACTGAACTTTCCTCAGTGACCATAGGAAGTACGTAGTCTTTTTCGTTAATCACAAAGTTTGGTGCAACAGCGATCGGCAAGTAAAAGTTACTCACCGCATTTTCAATAAACTCATCATGTAATCGTTGTAGTTTTTCGTCCGTATGCCAATAAGTTTCCAAGATATTTTTGGCTAGCTGGGGATTGGCAAAGCAAGTTTGGGAAATCCATTTGATTTTTTCTTGTTTTGATTTTTTGGAAAAGCCCGAAACCAATCCGTTGTTAACTCGCTTGTTTGCCATGGGGTAAAGATAAGGGATATTGAACAGGAATCTGAATTATTGAAAAATCATATATTAGCAACGCTCAATATAAAAAACAAAAAATGTCAAACCAATTTGGAGGATCAGCCTTAAACCAGAAAACAATTGCCGGACATCCTGTCGGCTTATTTGTTTTGTTTTTTACCGAGATGTGGGAGCGATTTAGCTACTATGGTATGCGTGCCATTTTGGTACTTTTCCTCACATCATCCATACTCAATGAGGGCTGGGCTTGGGAGCGTGAAGATGCTTTGGAACTTTACGCTTGGTACACGGGCTTGGTATATTTAACACCCATATTTGGGGGTCTAATAGCTGATAAGTTTTTGGGATACAGAAATGCAACCATACTGGGTGCCCTGATCATGACTCTTGGTCATGCTTCTATGGCTTTGGAGACCTTTTCATCTACTTTTTTCTTTATCGGGTTGAGTTGTTTGGTGATAGGCAATGGATTTTTTAAGCCTAATATTTCATCAATAGTTGGTCAATTATACAAAGATGGTGACATTCGTAAAGATGGGGGCTATACTATTTTTTACATGGGAATTAATGCAGGTGCTTTTTTGGGGATTCTTCTTTGTGGATATGTCGGCGAAAAAGTGGGTTGGCATTTGGGCTTTGGGCTAGCAGGTGTTTTTATGTTTTTTGGGATGTTACAGTTTTGGTTTGCCCAAAAGATATTTGGAAATATTGGCTTATCCCCGAAAAAATTGGAATTAGCAGACACTTCGATAGATGAATTACAAGAAACCGTCCCTAAAAAAATTGAAAATGACCGTGTTTTCGTTGTAATTATTTTTTCACTGTTTACAATTTTCTTTTGGTGGGCTTTTGAACAGGCAGGCGGGTCGATGACTATTTTTGCCAACGACTATACTGAACGAAATTTGATTGGTACGGCATCCCAAACATTTAAAATTGCAAACTCGATTATCACTCTAGTTCCTATGGTTATTCTGACCTATGTCTTGTATGAGTTGTTTCGCAAAATGTTGGGTAAATACACTTTATCAAATTTCTTTTTGGGATTGAGTTTTGCAATAATTTGGGGAATTGTGATATGGATGCTTAAACGTGAATTTGCATCAGATGTTGCCGAAATTCCAGCTTCATGGTTTTCCGTACTCAACTCTCTATTTATTGTCATTTTCGCACCTGTTTTTTCCAAAATCTGGGCATCACCGCTTAATCCAAGTGGGCCAATTAAATTTGCAATTGGCTTGATTTTACTTGGATTAGGATTTGGCTTTTTGTCCTATGGAGCATCAGGGATTCCACTTGGCGCAAGTACAGCAAGCGTAAGTATTACTTGGTTAATTATGGCATATTTATTTCATACTTTAGGTGAGCTTTGTATTTCCCCTGTCGGATTGTCCTATGTGAGTAAGTTAGCCCCAAAGCGGTTGGTTGGCTTAATGTTTGGATTCTGGTTTGTTTGTAGTGCTCTAGCAAACTTTCTTGGTGGGTGGACAGGTAGTTACATCGATTCAATTTCCGAATCTTATGGCTTATCTACATTTTTTCTAATATTTACTGCAATTCCTGTGCTTGCAGGTTTATTGATGCTTATTCTTAACAAAAATTTAATTCGAAAAATGCATGGGATTGCGTAGTCTAATTCTATTTTTTATAGGATGCTCAATTACTTCAGCCCAAGTCAATTGGATGACAATTAATGAGGCATTGGCAGCTCAGAAGTCAAACCCTAAAAAAATAATTATTGACGTATATACCACCTGGTGCGGCCCATGTAAACTACTTGATAAAAATACGTTTGGAAACGCAGATGTAAGTGCTTTTATTAATGCTAACTACTATCCTGTGAAATTCAATGCTGAAGGCAAAGAGTTAGTAAATTTTAATGGTAATCAATTTAAAAACCCCCAATACGATCCTAATCGAAAAGGGAGAAATGCTCGTCACCAGTTTACAGCATATCTTGGAATTACGGGATATCCTACTGTTGCTTTTTTTGACGAAAACGCCAATTACCTTGCACCTATTGTTGGCTATCATAATGTTCAGCAAATGGAGTTTTATCTTAAGCTATTTGCATCTGGTGACTACAAGAATTTGAAATCTCAAAAAGATTTTGCTGCATACTATAAGAATTTCACAGCCAAATTTAAAAGTTGAGCATTAAAACTAAACCTTAAACAGAAACTTGTTGGTTTTATCGAATCAGCCGTCGTGTTTGTGCATATTTCTTATTCCAATAGCCCTCACGCAAGGATGAAATGATAACTCCTCTTGAAGAGGAGGCATGTATGAACATAGGTTCTCCGCCTTTGCGCCCAACGACAATACCAGCATGGGTGAACTTTCGTTTTTTTGTTGTTCTGAAAAAAAGAATATCACCTGCCTTTGCTCGGTCCTTGGAGATACGTTTTCCTTCTTTACGTAAAAGGTCAACGGTTCTCGAAACACGAATCCCTTGTTTTTTATAGGCATTGTGAATCAGGCCTGAACAATCAATCCCACTTTGATTGTTTCCACCCAAGCGGTAGGGAGTACCCATATATTCCTTGGCATAAAAAACAACACCATCATGGGGTTTCATTTTTTTACCACTCTTAAGTATCCCACAGCTTGAAGCCAGAAAGACAAGAGAAATAAAGGCAAAGGACTTACGCATGAGTTCGTTTGTGAATTAGCGAGGCAACTTTTTCACTTGCCCCTTTGCCTCCGAGTTTTTCAATGAGTTCGTCATATCCTGACAGAATCGCTTTTCTACTATTTTTGGAGAGAATTTTTTGAAGGGAATATTTCAGCTCAGTTTGGTTACATTCGCCCTGAATTAACTCCCTAACGAGCAAACGGTTCACAACCAAATTGACAAGAGAAATAAAGGGAAGTTTTACAATTTGTTTGGCTATGGCAAAGCTCAAAGGGCTAGTTTTATAACAAACTATTTGAGGGGTTTTTAAAAGAGCTGTTTCCAAGGTAGCCGTTCCACTTGTGACAATTGCAGCATCAGCATAGCGAACTAAATAATATGTTTGATCGATGACGATATCGACACCAGGTGCAAGTTGACGATAAAGGGATTGATCGATGTTTGACGTTCCTGCGATCACAAATCGATATTCTGGAAAAGAGTCAATTATCGTTGTCATTACCCCTAAAATCTTAGTGATTTCTTGTTTTCGACTTCCCGGAAGTAAGGCAATAATTTTTTCATTTTTTGTCAAACCTAAAGCCGATTTAAGCGCTCCGCCATCCGACTTGGGGATTGCAGATAACTCGTCGATGAGAGGATGCCCGACAAAGTCAATAGAAAGCTTGTGTTTTTGTTCAAAAAAATCAATTTCAAATGGTAGTATTGCATAGCGGTAATTGGTGTACTTTGCCAATTTTCGCACGCGATTTTCTTTCCATGCCCAAACTTGTGGCATGATGTAATAGTGTACTGGAATTCCCATAATGGTCGCCCATTTTGCTATACGCATGTTAAAACCCGGGTAGTCGATAAGGATTAAAGCATCAGGTTTAAATGCGAGAATATCTTTTTTACAAAAGGCAATATAGGAAAGAATTGTTTTCAGGTTTTTGGCTACCTCCCAAAATCCCATAAAAGCGAGATATTTGTAGTGTTTTACGATTTGTGCTCCCTGATTTTGCATTTTGTCCCCACCCCAAGCTCGAAATTCGGATGTTGCATCTTTTTGTTTTAACGCAGCAATCAGATTGGCACCATGCAAATCCCCTGAGGCCTCTCCTGCGATGAAGTAGTATTTCATACACCAAATTTTAAGAGCAGACTTAGGAAAGCCCAAAAAATGGTTGCACCAAGAACAGATTGAGCTGCGCTCGTATTCTTTTTTTGAATCCACCACCAGAAGAAAAAAAGATTGGGCAGCACTGCTAATGTGATCCAAATACCTAACTCATCGTAAGCATACAACATGGGAATGGTGTCTAGAGCATTGCCATCAACCGCGTATTCTATTAATAAAAAAAGGGTGCCAAATGGCAAGACGAGTCCAGTCAGCCAACCCAACAACCCAGGACTGATTTTCTTTAAAAAGTCCATGAGTTTAGCTTTGAAATCTGGTGATGTGCTGTAAGGTCAAATTGTGTTGGAACTACTGAAACATATCCATTTTCAAGCGCCCAAATATCTGTGTCCTCTCCTTTGTCATTATTGATAAATGCACCAGTCATCCAATAGTATTCTTTTCCCATGGGGTCTTGACGTTTATCGAACTCTTCAATCCAATATGCGTTGGCTTGACGACAGACTTTAATCCCTTTAATTTCACCTTCTTTTAGTTTGGGAAAATTGACATTGAGAACCGTGCTTTCAGGGATTTTATGTTGTAATGCTGATTTTGTGATTTTTTCAACATAAGTTTGGAGGGAGGTAAAGTTTGCATCCCAAGAATAATCAAGTAATGAGAACCCAATTGCTGGAATCCCTTCAATCCCGGCTTCGATAGCCGCACTCATGGTTCCAGAGTAGATGACATTGATCGCTGCATTAGAGCCGTGATTGATTCCAGAAACACAGAGGTCTGGTTTTCGCTTTAAAATTTCATGAACCCCAAGCTTTACACAGTCCGCTGGCGTTCCAGAACATGAATATTCTTGTTGTGGACCATCATCGTGTTTGACTTGGGTACAGCGTAAGGTGCTATTTATCGTAATGGCGTGCCCCATACCAGATTGCGGACTATCAGGAGCTACCACAACCACTTCTCCAATCGAATTCATCATGTGAATAAGGGAGCGAAGCCCCGGGGCGCTTATTCCATCGTCATTGGTAACAAGAATTAGTGGTTTATTGCTCATTTTCGCGATCTATATACAAAAATACTGATTTCAATTTGCCTTTTCGACTCATATCAATGATATTTACGTGATAATAGAATAATCTATATATTCGTGAGCCCTCAAGCAAAATGAAATGAAAAAGAATACCTCCTATATTGTCTTTACAATTGCCGCAGGATTTTATTTACTAACGGCGATTTCTGTTCCATCAAAAAAAGAGTTTGTCAGTAACGATAAAGACCGACTACTGATTGAGCTGATTTCACATGTAATCCAACGTGGTCATTTTAACGTGAAGACCCTCAATGATGATATGTCTGAGCAAATTTTTCATACTTACCTCGAAAGTATTGATGGCCAAAAAAGATTTTTTTTACAGAGCGACTACAGAGAGTTTGCCAAATATATGTACCGAATTGACGATCAGTTAAGAAATTTAGATTTGACATTCTTTGACTTGACTTACCAAAGACTTATTCTTCGAATGAATGAAGTCGAAAACTTGTATGTGTCCTTGCTGTCTCGCCCTTTTGACTTTGAGAGAAAGGAATCGTTTGACACGGATTATGAAGAACAATTATTCCCGCTTTCTTCAAGCTCCAGAGCTGAAAAGTGGAGAAAGCAACTCAAGTTATCGACATTGAGCGTTCTCTATGACAAGGTAGAAGAGGCAAAGAAAAAGGATGAGGAAAGTACAGCAGAGCATGTTTCTCCATCATGGGCGGTTCTTGAACAAGAAGCTCGAGAAACAACACGCGAAAACATGGAAAACTATTTCAATTTGATGAATGAACTAGAGCGCAAGGACTGGTTTGACGTCTATCTCAACGCTTTCGTTTTACAGTTTGATCCACATACAAATTACTTTAATCCTGACGACAAAGACCGTTTTGACATGAATATGTCAGGAAAATTTGAGGGAATAGGTGCGCGACTTTCCAAAAGGGATCAGGCGATCAAGGTGGTTGATATCATCGTTGGTGGACCGCTTTGGCGTGATCAACTTATGGAAGTTGGAGATGAAATTCAGTTGGTTCGACAAGATGAGGGAGATGCCGTTGATATCCGATCCATGCGATTGGACGACGCCATCAAACTCATTAAAGGACCAAAAGGTTCTACAGTTTACTTGACAATCAAAAAAGTAGATGGTACAATCCAAACGATTACTGTGAACCGCGATTTGGTAGTTTTGGAAGAATCGTATGCACGATCATCTGTAATTAACCGACTAGATCAGAGATATGGCCTTATTCATCTCCCAAAATTTTATGTCGATTTTAAAAGCTACAAAGAAAGAAACGCAGCGCATGATGTCGAGCAGGAGATAATCAACCTTAAAGAGGCAGGCGTTGAGGGTCTTATAATTGATTTGAGAAACAATGGCGGTGGATCCTTACAAACGGTTGTCGATATTGCAGGTTTATTTATTGATAAAGGTCCAATTGTACAGGTAAAATCTACGGTTAGTAAAACAGAGGTATTACGTGACCGTGATGACAAAACGCTTTGGGATGGTCCTATGGTAATTCTCGTAAATGAGTTATCCGCATCGGCTTCTGAAATTTTGGCAGCAGCTCTTCAGGATTATGAACGTGCGATTGTGTTGGGGAGTAAACAAACATTTGGAAAGGGGACTGTACAAAATGTGGTGGATCTCAATCGATTTCTTTCCAATAGTACGTATGGAAACCTTGGGGCTTTAAAAATAACAACTGATAAGTTTTATAGAATCAATGGGGGTTCAACCCAGCTTGAGGGGGTCAAAAGTGATGTGATCACTCCAGATCGTTATAGTTATGTCGATGTTGGCGAAAGGGATGAGGATAACCCTATGTCGTGGGATCAAATCACTCCTCTGATATACACAAAATGGCATGGCTATCTGAATTATAACGAAGTCATAAAAAAAAGTCAGGACCGGGTGAACAATCACCCCATTTTCAAACTTGTTGATCAAGATGCAAAGTGGGTCGAGCAACGTCAAAACGATAAAAGCATTACTTTGAATTACCAACAATATGTTTCAGAACTGGATGCAGATCGGACTTATTCAGACCAATTTGATGCGGTAAAGGAATACAACAATAAGCTAAAATTTACGGTTGCTCCTGCAGAGCAAGAAAGGATTATGGCAGACAGCATCTATCGTGAAAAAAGGCAACGCTGGTTTTCGGACTTGACAGCAGACTTCTATGTCGAAGAAGCTGTAAATATTTTGGATCACCTCAAAGTGGGAATCTATCAGGAAGAACTCCTTGCTATAAAATAAAATACGATTGCAAAAAACAACCAACCGAGCGTTTTTATATGATCTGGGGGGTTACCTTGCCACTTGCTTTATTTTGATTTGTGTTGCCATCTCTCTTTTGGCTTATGTCATTGCACCAGACAATTCTGTCAATGCCAATCAAATGCATCTCTCTATACATTCTCAGTCGCCAGGGTTTAAGGTAAAGATGCTTCTCGTGCCCACTGCTATACATAGAGTTCATTCTCGACTGTCCACGTTGTTATTTGGCAACCCCAATGCAGGAAATCAATACCCGATTTCATCTTATCAGATTGAGCAAGATGGAATTTGGATTGAACATTTCAACTTCGATTCTCCTGGTCAGCAAGAATGGTTTCCGTTGACCGCTTTTAATGGATTCGCATCGGTCTCTGAAATCGTTGATAAGCAAATCACAGACCATAGGTTTGTGTTGGGAACCGACTTGTTTGGAAGAGACGTTCTGAGCCGTTTGTTGGTTGGAACACGGATTTCTATTTCCATTGGCTTGATATCGGTATTCATTTCGCTGATCGTTGGTATATTTCTGGGCAGTTTAGGTGGATTTTACGGTGGTTTAGTTGACAAGATTGTCATGTGGGTCATTAATGTCACTTGGTCAATTCCTACTTTATTACTTGTGATTGCGATATCTGTTGCTTTAGGAAAAGGTTTTTGGCAAGTTTTTATTGCTGTTGGTTTGACCATGTGGGTGGAAGTGGCTCGTATTGTTCGGGGTCAAGTGATGAGCATCAAAAATCGTCAATATGTAATAGCAACCCAGATACTTGGATTTTCCACTTTCCGCACACTTTTTGGGCATATCCTTCCAAACGCTTTCGGGCCTTTGGTGGTCATCACCGCCTCCAACTTTGCCGCTGCAATTCTTATTGAAAGCGGATTGAGTTTTTTGGGAATTGGCGTGCAGCCCCCGATTCCCAGTTGGGGCACAATGATTAAGGATCATTATCAATTTTTAGTGATGGGGAAACCTTATTTAGCATTAATTCCTGGTCTAGCCATTATGCTTTTAGTGAGCTCTTTTATGTTGATCGGCAATAGCTTGAGAGACTATTTTGACCCAGTGAAGCGTTAACTACCATTCGTTGACTCGATTAGCATCGAGTTTCAAGTAAATGCCCAATAACAGACTAAACGCTAGTAGGTTTGAACCACCATAACTCAAATAAGGTAGCGGGATTCCTATGGTAGGGAGTATGCCTAGGACCATACCTAAATTTATACTAAAATGAGCAAACAAAAGACAGACCACGCAATAACAATAAATTCTACTGAAATTATTTTTTTGCCGCCGAGAGGTTAGAAGTATACGAAGCATTAAAATGATAAATAGAATAACAACTAAAAAAGAACCGGCAAAGCCCCACTCTTCACCAACAGTTGTAAAAATATAATCCGTCTGTTGTTCAGGAACAAAATTCCCTTTGGTTTGTGTACCCTCAAGAAAGCCTTTTCCAAGTAATCCTCCAGATCCAATTGCAATTTGAGATTGATTAATGTTGTATCCAATCCCTTGAGTGTCCACTTCACGACCTAAAACGATATTAAATCGATCACGGTGGCGTTGTTCAAATACATTTTCAAATATAAAATCAACTGACTGAACAAATACACTAGCCATAACAAGGGTTAAAAGTGTAGCGAGAAGACGTTTTCTACGTCTTTTTCTATCCAGTCCTATGATATATACAATTCCGAATCCCAATACTAAAGCTGTTGCGATGGTATTGCCAATTAAAAGAGTCAAAATAAATAAAACTATAAGTCCAACACACGAAAGTAAATATTGAGAAGGGAGTTTTTCTGTGTGTAAAACCAAAAGAAAACTGAGGAATACCACCGTACTGCCAGGATCTGGTTGTGGTAAGATGATTAGTGCAGGCAGGAATATAAGGGCGAAGGACGTGAGTTGATCTGATAGTGTTGTTAAATCTGTGTTGATTTCACTCAAGTGCTTGGTCAGTGCCAAGGCAGTGATTACTTTGGAAAATTCTGCTGGCTGAAAGCTGAAGCCAGCGATTGAATACCATGATTTTGCTCCTGAGACTTCCTTACCGAAAACAAAAAGCCCGATGAGTAGAGCAAGTATGATCAAATAGAAAATACTAGAATAACGCTCATAGACCTTAACTTTTGGAAATTGAAGGAAGAAAATTAGGCCAATACTCAGAAGCCCAAAGAATAATTGCTTTCCAAAGGTATGATTTAAGGACAGCATGCTTTCCTCTTGGGTATGACCAATGGAGTATATATTTATCAGTCCAATTACAACCAGAGCGAAATACACCAAAAAGGTGTACCAATCAAACTTTAAAAGAAATTTCTTATTCATTGATTTTAAAAGGTTTACCGCTCAATGGCTTTTGATACTCATTCACTAAGCTTCCGTTTACCATTCGATTTTCAAGGTAAGTTCTTCTCACATTACCAGTGAGATATTTTTCAATGACCAAGCTTGCGATTGGTGCAGCCCAACGCCCACCCCAGTATCCATTCTCCACAAAAACAGCAACAGCAATTTTTGGATTTTCTCTAGGGGCAAAGGCAACAAACATGGAGTGATCGGTTAACTGCACTTTTTCACCTTTTATTCTCACAAAATTCTCAACGGTTCCTGTTTTTCCACAGACTTCAACTCCTGTAATACGAGCGATACGAGCAGTACCCCACTTGACAACATTGGACATCCCCTCTATTACTGGCTCAAAATGGATCGAGTCTATGGTTGTATAGTTTCGTTTTGTATATTTCTCAGAAATAGAATCTCGTTGTAGTTTTTTGACAAAATGGGGTTTGTAGAAAAATCCTCTGTTTGCAATCGTTGCAACCATATTGGCCAACTGAATCGGGGTAGTCAGCACTTCACCTTGCCCAATTGAGTTGGAAAGTGAAGTTGTTGCTCCCCAACGTTGGTTAGGATACCAGTAATCATAATAATCTGAATTTGGAATAAACCCTTTTTGACCAGTGGGATGATCATACCCGAGATAATTTCCCATTCCGAAACTTTTGACATGATTGCTCCACATGTCCATCCCCTTCTTTGGATCGTTTAAACGATCAATGGTGCGGCGATACACATTTGCAAAGTAGGTGTTACAAGAATTGTAAATCCCACTGTTTAGTCGATTTTTAGTTCCGTAGTTACAATGGCATTTCATAAAGTCATCTCGTCCATAATAGTGACCCTCATTACATTGCACGCGAAATTTGGGCGTAATCGCTTCCTCCTGAAGTGCAATTAGAGCATTGATTAGCTTAAATGGAGATCCAGGTGGATACTGACCTTGAAGCCCACGATCAAAGAGCGGACGGTTAATAGTGTCGTTTTTTAAAACTGTAAAATTTTCAGATCTATTTCGACCAACCAATAAATCTGGTGGGTATGTCGGAGTACTTACGTTGACTAAAATCTCACCTGTTTCAGGCTCAATAGCAACTATACCGCCTCTTTTGTTTTGAAGAAGTTTTTGCCCATATTCTTGAAGAGCAATATCTATTGTCAGGTAAATATCTTGTGCTTTTGTCGGAAGGGTATCGAGCTCGCCTTTTTGAAAAGGCCCAATCACTCGATTAAATTTGTCTCGTTGTAAATAGCGAACCCCTTTCACGCCTCTCAGCGTTTTTTCATAGCTTTTCTCGATTCCTTGCCGTCCGATCAATTCGCCAGATTGGTAATAAGGGTCTCTTCTGATATCAAACCGATTTACCTCACTTATATACCCCAAAATATTTGAGGCAGAGGAACTATTGTACTTTCGAACAGCTCTTTTTTGGACATAAAACCCACTGTATTTCCAAAGTTTCTCTTGCAGGGAAGCATAATCACTTTTGGATAATTGTGCTAAAAATACGGAGGGTTTTCTTGTAGAATATGCTCGAGCTTCTTTGATTTTGTCATTGAGAAATTTCTTGTCAACCTTTAACAGATTACAGAACTCTATGGTATCAATTTGCTTCAACTGCTTTGGAACGACCATTAGGTCGTAAGTGGGTTGATTTTCAACAATCAATGTTTCATTTCGATCATAAATAAATCCGCGCTCTGGGTATATGTATTCTTTCAATACAGAGTTTTGAAGAGATTGACTTTCATAGTCAGAGCTAAAAACTTGTAAACTAAGGAGGCGAATTGTAAAAATGGCACCACTGCTAACAACAAGTACGAAAAGTAGGCTTTTTCTCATTGTTTATTCTTTTGCAACAAAAACATAATTGCAATCAAAAATAACAATGTAAAAAGACTTCCAAAAATAAATTGTTGTACTATCCGAAGCCATTGTGTCCAGCTCGACACCCCAAATACATAATACACTAAATGATGAATCAGGACAATATTTAAACAGTAAGCAGAGAGCGCAAGCAGAGGCGTCTGTTGTAAGCGGATATTGACATATCCGTGGTTTTTACCAAAAACCGATGTGATGATAAAAGGTCTGAGAAAAGCTGCAGTGACACAGGCCGCTGCTTGGAGACCCATTGTTGAGTGGAGGGTGTCTAAGTAAAGACCATATAGGAATGCGGCAAAAAGGTAAAAGGTCTGATCGGCATCGGTTGGATAGAATATCAAAAAAAGTAGAGTTACATGTGGCACCAATTGTGCGCCCAAATCCAATTGGTCAAACACCATCACTTGAAGAATTGGTAACAAAAAAAAATAGGCAATAAAGGGATATGATCTACTTTTCATTGGATGATTGTTGAACAGATTTAACTTCTTCTGCTAGCGGATGGTTTATTGCAAAAACCGTTCCCAAATTGGTCATATCTTGAAAAAGAGAAATTTCAATATCATAAAAACTTTTCGAGGGGTCGTCAACAAAATTTGAAATTGACCCAATAAGAAGATTAGGAGGGAAAATCGTTGACATCCCACCTGTTTGAATCGTATCACCGACTTTGATCATAGCTGTTTTTGGAACATCGAAAAGTTTCATCCTGGTTGGGTCATCACCAGGCCAGGTTAAACTTCCAAAATGACTGCTATTTTTTAACTTTGCATTGATCTTCAAGTCTTTGTTTAAAATCGAAATTGCCTGAGCATATCGTGTCTGTACAAATTGTACAACCCCCACGATTCCTTGAGCAGTCACCAACCCCATCTCATTTTTAATGCCACTGTTTTTTCCTCCTCTAATGGTAATGTAGTTATAGCTATTCATAAATGAATTTCGAATGACTTGTAGGGGTATTGAACTATAGGTTAACGTGTCAGAAGGAAGCTTTTCTTCAAAAAGAATTTGATCAAGCAGAATTTGGTTTTCTTTTAGTAGGCGCTTGTTGGTTTCTATTAGATTGGTATACCTGGTGAAATAGTTGACAAGATCGCTCAATTGCGCACTGAAAATGACACTCACATTTGCAACTAAACTGCGGTGGTAAGCACTTGACCGTTGCAATAGCAAAATACTCAATGAAATAAGAAGGAGATAAACCAAGCCGTTACGAAATCTAATAATGGCATTGACTAGCTGCTGCATCTTTCAGCTATTTAACAAGGATTGTCTTATATTGATCAATATTTTTAAGCGCGATACCAGTTCCCCTAACAACGGCACGCAATGGATCTTCAGCGATAAAAATTGGAAGATCAGTTTTTTGGGATAATCTTTTGTCTAGCCCACGAAGCATGGATCCACCGCCGGCAAGGTAAACACCTGTATTGTAGATATCTGCTGCAAGTTCTGGAGGAGTTTGTGAAAGGGTTTCCATAACAGAATCTTCAATTCTTATGATGGATTTGTCAAGTGCCTTTGCAATTTCCCGATAAGAAATCACAGTTTCTTTGGGCTTTCCTGTCAGCAAATCCCTTCCTTGAACCGTCATATCTTCAGGTGGGTTCTCCAATTCTTCAAGAGCTGAGCCAATCAAGATTTTTACCCGCTCTGCTGTCCGCTCACCAATATATAAATTGTGTTGTGTACGCATGTAGTATATGATATCATTAGTAAACACGTCACCAGCCACTTTGACTGACTTATCACAAACAATCCCGGAGAGTGCAATCACAGCAATTTCTGTTGTTCCTCCACCAATATCGATAATCATATTCCCTTTTGGCTGCATGATATTTACACCGATACCTATTGCGGCAGCCATTGGTTCATGAATCAAATACACTTCTTTTCCATTTACTCGTTCTGCTGATTCACGAACAGCCCGCATTTCCACCTCGGTAATTCCAGACGGAATGCAAATCACCATGCGTAAAGCAGGAGTGAAAAATCGTTTTTTGAGTGCAGGTATGTTTTTGATAAACATACTTATCATCTGCTCAGAAGCATCGAAGTCAGCAATAACACCATCTTTAAGGGGTCGTATGGTTTTAATATTCTCATGTGTTTTCCCTTGCATCAAAGCAGCTTCATGTCCAACAGCAATAATTTTAGTGGTTACACGATCACGTGCAACGATCGAAGGACTATCAACAACCACATTGTCATTGTGAATAATTAGGGTATTTGCAGTACCTAAGTCAATCGCAATATTTTCTGTTAAGAAGTCGAAAAAACCCATGATGAGCTTAATTTATAATGTAATTATACGAATTAATGTTTAAAATGGCGAACCCCAGTTATCACCATAACCATTTGATTGGCATTGCAATAATCGATACTTTGTTGGTCTTTAATTGATCCTCCAGGTTGAATGACAGCTCTTATACCTGCTTTGTGTGCAATCTCTACGCAGTCGGGAAAAGGAAAAAACGCATCGCTTGCCATGACTGCTCCATCAAGATCAAACCCAAAGGTTTCTGCTTTTTTGATTGCCTGTTTGAGGGCATCAACTCGGGATGTTTGTCCCGTCCCTGATGAAAGCAATTGTAAGCCCTTTGCCAAAACAATTGTGTTTGACTTTGTATTTTTACAGATATTAGAGGCAAACAACATGTCATCCACTTGATCTTCAGAGGGTTTTGTAGCTGTCGCCGTTTGAAGCATTTTCTCATGATCAATTAACTGATCCTTCTCTTGCACTAGATATCCGTTGAGACAGCTTCTGACCAGTTTAACTGTGTGTGTATTTGTTTTTTGAGCTAATAAAATTCTATTTTTCTTGTTTTTGAGTAAGGTTAATGCTTTCTCATCAAAGGATGGCGCAATGACAACTTCACAAAACAAGTCATGGATTTGTCGTGCAGTTTCGATATCAATTGGACGATTTGCAATCAAAATCCCTCCAAAAGCAGAGATTGGATCTCCTGCTAGCGCAGCAGCATAGGCATCACTGAGATTGTTTCTGGTTGCAATTCCACAGGCATTGTTGTGCTTAAGAATGGCAAAGGTTGGGTCGGTTTCCTCATGGGCTTCCATCAAGTTGAGAGCAGCATCAATATCCAGTAAGTTATTATAGGATAACTCTTTTCCATTAAGCTTGTCAAACAATTGTTCTAGGTCGCCAAAGAAGTATCCTTCCTGGTGAGGATTTTCACCATAACGAAGCTGATGTCCCTTTTGAATGCTGAGTTTTAATGATGACGAGCCATTGTCAAAGTAGTTAAAAATGGCACTGTCATAATGAGAGGATACGTTAAATGAATGCTTTGCGAAATATTTGCGTTGCTCTAAAGTAAAAGCTCCATTTTGATCGCTCAATAAAGAAGACAACAAATTGTATTCTGATTTTGATGCTACGCACACCACATCAGTATGATTTTTAGCTGCTGCTCGAATCAATGCAATTCCGCCAATATCAATCTTCTCTATAATTTCTTGGTCCGTACCACCACCAGCTACAGTTTCTTCAAAAGGATATAAATCAACAATTACCAAATCTATTGATGGAATGTCATAAGTAGAGATCTCTTCCTGATCTAATTTATTATTTCTTCGATTTAGAATACCACCAAAAACTTTTGGATGAAGTGTTTTTACACGCCCTCCTAAGATTGAAGGATAGTCCGTAATCGACTCAACGCGAATGACCTCGACCCCTAAAGAATCAATGTAATCGGCAGTGCCGCCCGTAGAATATATTGTAACGCCAAGTTTATGGAGTCTTTCGACAATGGGATCTAGACCTTTCTTGTCAAAAACCGAAATCAATGCGGATGAAACGCGGATTGAATCTTGCATATGCAACAAATAGGTTGCAAAAGTAGCAATTTTCAGGCGTATTATAGATTCATATTATTGACTAAAACAAATGAATTGAAACAAGATGATTTACTTCGCCTAAAAAAGCGGCATCTTTTTCCGAAAATGCACGCAATCGATTTGAGTCAATATCGATTTGCCCAATGTTTTTTTCGTTGACAAATAGTGGAATTACAATTTCGGATTTCACATCCAAACTACACGAGATATAGTTGTTATGTGCAGTTACATCATCAACGATAAAAATTTCATTGCTTTGCGCAACCTGACCACAAATTCCTTTACCAAATGGAATGTTTGTGTGATTTGTCGGCTCACCAGCGTAGGCATTCAAAACAAGCTCTTTTTTTTTGGGGTTATGCAAATAATAGCCAACCCAGTCATAATGTGCAATGTGATCAAAGAGAAGTTGACAGATATATTGCAATCCTTCTGTTTGACTTACACCCGAACTGAGTTTATTGTCGATTATATTAAGCAATGAATCAAATGTCATAGAATAAAAAACTGCCCCTGGAGGGGGCAGTGATTTAATTATAGAGATATTTTACATCATTCCCGGCATACCACCGCCCATTGGTGGAGCAACAGGAGGTGCATCCTCTTTGATATCTACCAAGGCACACTCCGTTGTAATAACCATTCCAGCAACAGAGGCTGCATTCTCCAAGGCCACACGCGTAACCTTTTTGGGATCGATAATCCCAGCATCTTGCATGTCGACATAAGCCTCAGATTTGGCATCATAACCAAAATTAGCTTTACCCTCTTCTACCTTAGAAACAACAACCGATCCTTCGCCTCCAGCATTGGATACAATTGTACGCAATGGCGCTTCTACAGCACTGTATACGATTTGGTTTCCAGTTGCTTCATCTGGGTTTTCAGATTTGATCTTTTGAATGACTCTACGCGCATTAAGCAACGCGACACCACCACCAGAGACGATTCCCTCTTCAACAGCAGCTCGAGTTGCATGTAATGCGTCATCAACACGGTCTTTCTTTTCTTTCATCTCAACTTCCGATGCAGCACCGACATAAAGCACAGCCACACCACCAGCTAATTTCGCTAATCGTTCTTGTAGCTTCTCTTTGTCATAGTCAGAAGTTGTTGTTTCGATTTGCGCTTTGATTTGATTTACTCGAGCTTTGATGGCTTCTGCGTCTCCAGCTCCGTTGACGATTGTAGTATTGTCTTTGTCAATGGTAACTTTTTCTGCAGTACCAAGCATGTCGATAGTTGTATTTTCTAGGGTAAACCCACGTTCTTCAGAAATTACTGTTCCGCCAGTAAGGATTGCAATATCTTCAAGCATGGCTTTGCGACGGTCTCCGAAACCAGGTGCCTTGACGGCAGCGATTTTTAATGTCCCTCTGAGCTTGTTGACAACTAAGGTAGCTAATGCTTCTCCATCCACATCTTCCGCTATAACCACCAGAGGCTTACCAGTTTGTGCAACAGGTTCTAAAACAGGTAGAAGATCTTTCATTGTAGAGATTTTTTTATCGAACAACAATATATAAGGAGTTTCTAGGTCTGCTTCCATTTTATCGGAATTTGTTACAAAATAAGGGGACAAATACCCACGGTCAAATTGCATTCCCTCCACTACATCTACGTACGTGTCAGTACCTTTCGCTTCTTCAACGGTGATAACACCTTCTTTACCAACCTTTTCAAAAGCTTCTGTGATAAGGGTTCCAATTGTTTCATCATTATTGGCTGAAATTGATGCAACCTGCTTGATTTTTTCGGATGAATCACCCACTTGAACAGCTTGCTTATCAAGGTCTTTTACAATGGCTTCAACGGCCTTATCTACCCCACGCTTCAAATCCATTGGGTTTGCACCGGCAGCTACGTTTTTGAGACCTTCATGAACAATGGCTTGCGCCAAAATTGTTGCAGTTGTTGTCCCATCACCAGCCAAATCGTTTGTTTTGGATGCTACTTCTTTTACCATCTGGGCACCCATATTTTCAAGGGCATCTTCCAGTTCAACTTCCTTAGCAACGGTAACTCCATCTTTGGTAACTTGCGGGCCACCAAAAGACTTGTCAATAATGACATTTCTACCCTTAGGGCCAAGAGTAACTTTTACAGCATTTGCAAGGGCATCAACACCTTGTTTAAGCCCTTCTCGAGCTTGTACATCAAATTGAATATTTTTTGCCATTTTTTTATATTTATATAATTGCAAGTATATCGCTTTCGCGCATGATTAAATAATCTGTTCCGTCTAGTCTAAGCTCTGTTCCAGCGTATTTTCCATAGAGAACAGTGTTCCCAACTTTTACAGTGATTGGGTCGTCTTTTGTGCCGGGGCCCACAGCAACAATAGTTCCTTTTTGCGGTTTTTCTTTAGCAGTATCAGGAATAATAATTCCTGAAGCTGTCTTTGTTTCAGCTTCAAGTGGGGTTACAACTACCCTGTCGGCTAGGGGTTTAATGTTTAATTTACTCATAATTTGTTATACATTTTTTTTTTATTTGGCACGAATCGTGCCAACGATATAAATTATAAAGATTGTCTGCCAAACCGTGACATTGTGACATTTTTTAAAATAACTACAGATGTTTATTCGGATGGAATATCTTCAGGAAAAACTTCTGGTAATTCTTCTGGAATTTCTTCAATAATGGTCTCTTCAGTGAACTCATCACTTAACAAGCTGGAATCTTCAATAGTACCAGGACGAGATATCATTGAGTTTGACAATAAAATGAGTACCAGCAATAAGGTAGCTAGCACCCATGTGCTTCGATCTAGTAAATCTGAGGTATTTTGTACCCCTCCAATCTGCTGTCCGCCACCACCAAAAGATGAAGAAAGGCCACCTCCTTTGGGGTTTTGAACCATGATTACGAGTACCAAAAGAAATGATACTATAATTATAAGAGTAATAAAAATGGTAAATGAACTCATATTAAACTATTTCGACTTTTCTTGATTGATTTTATTAATATGGTCTGCAAATAAACTACTTTTTTCTGGATATTTCAAAGAGAGAATCTTGAATGCTTTCCTTGCCTCATCGTATTTTTTTTGTTTCCAATACAAATGTGCAAGCGTTTCTGTCATGATTTCATTTTTTGGCAGCTGATTCTGTTTGGATAGATCTATCTTAGAATTAGTGTTTTTTGAATAATTAATTTTTGCATTTTGCGCCAAGAAATCATCAATCCAATCAAATTTTGACGGCGTTCGATCTGCGGTTTTGTCATCGATTAGTTCCAGCCATTGCAAGAATGAATACACATTGTTTTCATTTGGAACAGTGATTTGTTGCTTATCATTTTTAATACTCTCTGAAAGATTTTTTAGATGTTCATACAAGACATTTCTCTGAGTCGTTTGCAGTGCACAGGCACGAAGCGCATGTTTATACCCTTTTTGATTTGTTGTTTGGAGGATTTCTAGTTCAAGAATCCGTGCAGTCATAAAATACGGATATTCTTTGATGATTTTTTTAACCAGCTTAAGTGCTTTCTCAGGTTCGCTTTTTGCCAAACCATACAACTCTTCAATTGTTTGCTTTTCGTTTACCATTTGGCGAGTGATTGGTTAAATATATCTTGGGTAATTTGTTCAAAAATTTCTTTGTGGGCATCTGCTTTCACACTTTGTAGTTGTGCGGTATCTTCATAATCATAAAAATGTGAAAATCTTTTTTCAAAATTGTCCTCTTCATTATTGGTGTTTATATAACGAACGTTTATTGAGATTGTCAATCTGTTTTGTGCTGCTGTTTGTTGGGCAGTAGCTGTTGTAGGCGTTATACGATATTCTATGATTTCACCCTCGTAAATCAAATCTCCATTGACTCCAGTCAATTCTAAATTTGTTTGGTTTAGCAAAACCTCTTGCATGGTATTCGTAAAATCTCTATCAAGTCCAGGTTCAAAGATTGAACCAATTGAATTGGCTGCGTCGTTTGTGAAAAGGTTGACTTGTACGCTTTCTGCATTTTCGGGTATAGATGCCCCAGTAAAAGAATAAAATTTACATCCAAAGGTCAATAAAAACAAACAAAACAGTATAAATTTTCTCATTATAAATCTATATCAAATTGTTTAATTTTACGATAAAGTGTGCGTTCAGAAATACCAAGTTCGTGTGCAGCGGCTTTGCGTTTGCCGTTATTGCGTTCCAGTGCCTTCTTGATGAGTTCGAGTTCTTTGTCGATTAAACTCAAGGTTTCCTCTTCCTCAATTTCTTCAGCATAGTCAAAGTTATTATCTGTATTTTTTGGATAGGAATTGGTCTCGTTTGTTGAGGTTAGTAAACGTTCGGGTTGGTTTTGTTTTTCGCCATATATTTTTTGGATCAGACTTTCATTGTCTGATCGCACCTGTTCTGTATTTGTAGAATTCATCAACTCCATAGTGAGCTGCTTTAAGTCGTTTAAGTCAGATTTCATATCAAAAAGAACTTTGTATAAAATTTCACGTTCTGAACTAAAATCACTGTCACCACCAGACTGGGAGGGAACAATGGCTGGTAAGCGTGTGTTGTGGTCTGGCAGGTACAGTTCCAAGGATTCAACGCCAATAGCACGGTCTTGTTCCAAAACAGATAGCTGTTCGGCTACATTGCGAAGTTGTCGAATATTCCCATGCCATTGTTGTCTTTCTAAGAGTTTTTGTGCCTGTTCGTCCAAACGAACAGTTGGCATTTTATATTTCTGTGCAAAATCTGCTGCAAACTTCCGGAACAGCAAATGAATATCTCCATTTCTTTCTCGCAATGGGGGGAGAACAATTTCGACTGTACTTAAACGATAAAACAAGTCTTCTCTAAATTTCCCTTTTTGAATGGCTTTGGACATATCAAGATTAGTAGCTGCCACTATTCGCACGTTGGTTTTTTGAACTTGAGATGAACCGACTTTCAAAAACTCACCATTTTCCAAAACCCGTAATAAGCGCACTTGAGTAGTTAAGGGTAATTCACCAACTTCATCCAAAAATATGGTGCCACCATCAGCTTCTTCAAAATAACCGCTTCTTGTGGATGTAGCACCTGTAAAGGCCCCTTTTTCATGACCAAACAGTTCTGAATCGATTGTTCCTTCAGGAATAGCGCCACAGTTGACCGCGATAAACTTCCCGTGTTTTCGCAAAGAAAGTTGATGAATAATTCGAGGAATACTCTCTTTACCTACTCCACTTTCGCCAGTCACCAAAACAGAAATATCCGTTGGTGAGACTCGAATCGCTTTCCCAATTGCTCGATTGAGATGGGGGTCATTCCCAATAATTTCAAAGCGTTGTTTAATCGATTTAATTTTGTCCATAGCTATACGACTTTACCGATTAGTGTCGCAGATGTGCAATCTTCTATTTTTACATTTACAAAATCCCCAACTTTAAAGTTTTCCTTGGGGAAAACCACTACTGTATTTTGTTGATTTCGTCCACTCCAGTGTTTTTTTGATTTTTTGGATTCTTTCTCAATCAAAACCTCTACGATATGACCAACAAACTGCTGAGTTCTATACAGGCCATGTTGTTGTTGTAGTGAGACAACTTCTTTTAAGCGTTGTTTTTTTACATCATCGGGGATATTGTCATCAAGCTTTTTAGCGGCTGGAGTTCCAGGGCGTTCTGAGTACATAAACATAAATCCAAAGTCATATTTGACATATTCCATCAAACTAAGGGTGGCTTGGTGGTCTTCCTCAGTTTCATTTGGAAATCCACTGATCATATCATGTGAAATTCCACAATCAGGTAATATTTTACGAATATGATCAATGAGTTCAATATACTCCGCTCTAGTATGTTGCCGGTTCATCGCTTCCAAAATACGATCGCTACCAGACTGTACGGGCAAGTGGATGTAGTTGCAAATATTTTTGTGTTTCGACATCACATAAAGAACTTCTACTGTCATATCTTGCGGATTTGATGTGGAGAATCTGATGCGCATGTCAGGATGCTCTCTTGCAACCATATCTAAAAGTTTGTCAAAGGTTATTGCCGTTTTCTTTTGGAGGTCTGATGCCTTTTGAAAATCTTTTTTGGGACCACCTCCATACCATAAATAACTGTCAACGTTCTGACCGAGTAGGGTAACTTCTTTATACCCCTTTCCGGAAAGATCTTTCATTTCTTTTAAAATGCTTTTAGGGTCACGACTGCGTTCTCTACCTCGCGTGAATGGTACGACACAGAAAGTGCACATATTATCACAACCTCTTGTGATGGATACAAAGGCGGTCACCCCGTTAGATTGTAGGCGAACAGGTCGAACATCTCCATAAGTTTCTTCTTTAGATAAAATCACGTTTACAGCACCTCTTCCTTCTTCTACCTCTTTAACGAGACTAGGAAGATCTTTATATGCATCTGGCCCTGCAACAAGGTCAACAATTTTTTCTTCCTCTAATAATTTTGATTTGAGTCGCTCTGCCATACAACCCAATACACCAACTTTTAAATTGGGATTGCTTTTTTTAATTCCGCTAAATTGCTCCAATCGGTTTCTTACTGTTTGTTCTGCTTTTTCACGGATAGAACAAGTGTTTAGTAGTACCAAGTTGGCTTTTTTTAGCTCGCGGGTTGTTGCGTACCCTGCTTCTCCCAGAATCGATGCTACAATCTCACTGTCTGAAAAGTTCATCTGACATCCATAACTTTCGATATACATCTTTTTGTTAAGATTTTTTAAATCTTGGACATCAAGGATTTCTCCATTGTAAAGGTTGGGATTTTTATCGTGTTTTTTTTCAGAGTTCAAGCGTGCTATTTTATTGTAAATACAAGCAAAAATACAAAAATACCGACATTTTGTCAGTATATATTTACTAAAGTATACATTGAAATACACATAAAGCCTTTTAAATAACTCGTAAAATAGAGTCGATAATTTATTGTTCAACAGTGCATTATCTTTTGAGAATAGTATTATCGTTTTTAAAAATCAATTGATTTTACATAATAAATTGTAGTTGCCTAAAAGAAAATTAGTTCGACATAGAAGAAAAATTTTGTTTGTTCAAAAATAATTCTACTACTTTTGTTGCCGTTTTCGTATACACTTATGGCAAAAAACTTAGTTATTGTAGAGTCACCAGCTAAAGCCAAAACCATTGAAAAGTTTCTTGGTCCAGACTTCAAGGTCGTATCTAGTTACGGACATGTTTCGGATCTTCCTGACAAAGAATTGGGTGTTGATGTTGAGCAAAACTTTACACCAAAATACACAGTTTCAAGTGATAAGAAAAAAATTGTTTCAGAGTTGAAGAGCTTAGCAAAAAAATCAAATACGGTTTGGCTCGCTAGTGATGAAGACCGTGAAGGGGAGGCCATTGCCTGGCATTTGTCCAATGTTTTGGAGTTACAAAAGGAAAATACAAAACGAATCGTTTTTAACGAGATTACCAAGACTGCAATTGACTATGCCATTGAGCACCCGAGACAAATCGATCAAAATTTAGTCGATGCACAACAAGCAAGACGTGTTTTAGATCGGCTTGTAGGTTATGAATTATCACCCATACTGTGGCGTAAGGTTCAAGGTGGTCTGTCAGCAGGGCGAGTGCAGTCTGTTACCCTTCGATTGGTTGTTGAGCGTGAGCGCGAAGTCGAGAACTTTGTTCCCAAAGAAACATTTAAAGTACAGGGAGACTTTACGTCCGTTGAAGGTAAATCTTTCAAAGCAGAATTGGCTACAACTTTTAGTAGTGAGCAAGAAGCATTATCTTTTTTAGAACAAAATATTGATGCCGTATTTCAGATTTCTTCCGTTGAGAAAAAGCCGGCAACCAAATCACCAACAGCACCATTTACAACCTCAACATTACAACAAGAAGCATCCCGAAAACTTGGATTTACTGTAAGCCGGACCATGCAAAATGCCCAACGTTTATATGAAGCGGGTTTGATTACCTACATGCGAACCGACAGTGTAAACCTTTCCAAACAAGCTTTAGTTCAGGCCGCATCGGTTATTGAAAGCAATTACGGAAAAGAATACGTTAAAATTCATCAATATAAAACATCAAAAAAAGGTGCACAAGAGGCGCATGAAGCCATTCGTCCTACCGACTTGAGCCGAACGAATGTGGATATAGAGTTTGATCAGAAAAGACTGTATGATTTGATATGGAAGCGCACTTTGGCTTCGCAAATGAGTCATGCAAAACTGCAAAGAACGACTGCAAGGATTACGACAGATCAACACGGTCATGTGTTTGTTGCTCGTGGAGAGATAGTGGTTTTTGATGGGTTTTTAAAATTGTATTTGGAAGGTGTTGATGATCCTTCGAATGAGGATCGGACCTTATTACCATCGATGAATCAAGGCGAGCCTTTGCATGTAAAGCGTGTTGTTGCAACACAGCGTTTCAGTCGCCCACCTTACAGGTATTCTGAGGCATCATTGGTTAAAAAATTAGAGGAGCTTGGGATTGGTAGACCGTCGACTTATGCACCGACCATATCGACCGTTCTCAATCGAAAATATGTCGCTAAAGGAACCCATGAAGGTGAAGAGCGTTCCTACAAACAGCTTGTTTTGCAGGACAATAAGATCCTTTCAGTAAATCAGTCCGAAAAAACAGGTTCGCAAAAAGGAAAACTGGTACCAACAGATATTGGCTTTTTGGTCAACGATTTCTTGATCAATAATTTCAAGGACATTGTTGACTATGGATTTACAGCCAGTATTGAACAGGATTTTGACCGAGTTGCTGCTGGAAATTCTGAGTGGGAATCGATAATGAAGCAATTTTATGCAAATTTTCACCCTGTTGTAGAAGACGTTAAGAAAAATGCCACACGAGAAACTGGGCAGCGAATTTTGGGGACTGATCCAAAATCTGGTCGTCAACTGAGTGTTCGCCTTGGAAAATTTGGCCCAATGGCTCAATTGGGAACTGTCGAGGACGATGAAAAGCCATTATTTGCCAACATGCCAGATACTTATAGTTTGTCCAAAATAACATACGAAGAAGCCTTAGATTTATTCAAATTACCCGCAACGCTAGGGGAGTATGAGGGAATGCCTGTTCAAACAAATAATGGACGATATGGGCCTTATGTGCTGCATAATAAGGTGTTTGTTTCCTTACCAAAAGATGCAAATCCTCTCTCATTAACGCTAGAAGAAGCGATTGCCTGTATTGAACAGAAACGAAAAGACGATGCCCCAATTGCAACCTATGAGAACCATGGCGTCACTAAAGGAAAGGGTCGTTTTGGACCTTTTATCAAGTGGAACGGATGGTTTATCAATGTATCCAAACAGTATGATTTCGATAATCTCTCTGATGGAGACATCAAAGAGCTGATCGAGGCAAAGAAGAAGAAAGAAGCCGAGCGTGTCGTCCGTTTATGGGAAGAAGAGGGTATTCGCATTGAAAAAGCACGATGGGGTCGCCACAACCTCATCAAAGGGAAAACCAAAGTTGAACTCAACAAAACCATCGTAGTAGATGATTTATCTTTAAAAGAAGTACAAGCGATGTTGAGTAAAAGCAAGCGAACAAAGAAAAAAACAAAAAAATAAGCGATGGCGATTGAGCTTCTTGTCCCTGTTCCTAATGAAGTTTTGTCTTTACGGACGATATCAGACCCACAGACTTTAGGAAATAAACTTAAAATACATTCAGAAAAGGCAGGTATTCCAAGTTTTAAAAATGTACGAATAGCCATTGTTGGCGTTCAAGAAACAAGATCAATTGGTCAACCCCACCAGCGCAAACAAAATCTAATTGGAATTCGTAAAGCTCTTTATAATCTGTTTAATGGTAATTGGAATAATAACATCATCGACTTAGGTGACATTCCGATTGGCGAAAAAGAGAAAGACTCTCACAAGGCATTGCATGATATCGCTAAAGAAATGTATCAACGCAACATTCTGCTTATCGCCTTTGGTGGTAGTCAAGAAAATATTTTGGGCCTATGCAACGTTTTCCATGAGTTTGAGGTATATTATAACCTCACCTCTATCGATTATAAATTTGATTTTGGAGGTGATGGAAGTCTTATTTCTCCAGATTCATATATGTCAAAACTCATTGCTAATCGTCCAAACTACATGACTAATTTCTGTAATTTAGGTTATCAAAGTTATATGGTTGCTCAAGATGAAATTGATTTGATGGATCGATTGTATTTCGAGTCTATTCGCCTTGGCACACTAACTTCTAACCTGAAGGTTGTAGAGCCATTGATGCGGGACTCAGATATAGTTTCTATGGACATGACTTCGGTAAAATCTAACGACCTTCAAGGTGGTATGACACAAGTAAATGGTTTTACAGCACAACAATTTTGTGCATTAGCTCGTTATGTTGGTATTAGTGATCGGGTACGATTCGTTGGATTGTGCAATATTCCTGAAAGTAGCGCTTCTTCGAATTTGACTGCCCAAGCAGTGTGGTATATAATTGAAGGTATGCATTACAGAGTAAATGAATATCCATTTTCAACAAAGCAAAATAGCGTTCGTTACTTGGTATCGTGCGATGATCAAGAGTTAATTTTTTATCAAAGTTCTTTGAGCAAGCGGTGGTGGTTAGAAGTTCAGCCTGAAGACGATTCTAATCTGGAAGCAGTGCTGATTTCTTGTTCTGAAGAGGATTTTTATACTGCAGAAAAAGGTACGGTTCCTGAGCGTTGGTGGAAGGCTATTCGTAGAAGTGTTATTTAAATTACATATTTTTGTGAACAGAATTGTTAATAAATATCTTAATTTCGCGTACGTAATGAGAAGCATAACTGCATTACTTGCTTTATTAATTATAGTCTTGAGTTGTGGAAAACGCGACCAAGGCGAGTTAATAGGAGTTAAGACAAAAAAGTTTATTCGAGTAAACCCACATGGGATGGTTGAAGTTCCTGGTGGGTCTTTTATTATGGGTTCTTCCGACGAGGATATCATCGATGCACAAAATGACATTACACGAACGATGACAGTTCGAACCTTTTACATGGATGAAACTGAAATCACCAATCGCGAGTACATGCAATTTATCGAATGGGTAAAAGATTCGATTGTACGTACAAAGCTTGCTGAAAAAGCTGTGATGGTTTTTGAAGGCATGTACGAGGACAATAATTATGAGCGTGGAACAACTAATGTTCCGTCTGATGACGTTGAACTTTTCTACTCTTTATTAAATGACCCCGATGAGCTTGAAGAAACCATGCCATCTGACGAGCAAATTGATATTGCAGAAAATCAAAGTTTAGAAGATCTTTACAACACGTCTGGGGGTGAAATTCTTAGCTTCTATCCAGCTATGGAAGATTTTATAGGTGATCCAGAGGAGGACTTGACAAGTCTAAATGGATATCAACAACTAGTCCGATTTCGAGCTCAAAATCCAGTAAAACTTTGGTTGTCTACCAGGACTTCACCTGATAGTGTTTTTCATCATTCACTTCCATTTAAACGTGATGAGCAGATTTTTTGGGAAAGGGAAGATTATCCAGACATACACTATGCTGAAGTCATGGAAGATTCAATTTATTTACCTGAAAACGAGTGGTATAATGGCGTTAAGTCGATTGATACTAAGAAATTGATTTATCGTTTTTCTGAATTGCAAGTCGACAACTTTGTAAATGCAATGAAAAATTCGAATGTCAACGAGCTGTCCAGAGCCGATTTCCTAATCTATGACGCGGTTCCGATCTACCCTGATACAACGGTTTGGATTCGAGATTTTAAATACAGCTACAATGAACCGATGTTTAACGAGTATTTTTGGCACCCTGCTTACGCAGATTACCCAGTTGTTGGTATTAGTTGGAAACAAGCTAAGGCGTTTGCGAATTGGAGAACAAAATATAGAAATGATTACTTAAGAGGAGAAAAAAATAAAACGACAGTTGGGGAGTTCAGATTACCTACAGAAGGGGAATGGGAATACGCTGCCCGTGGAGGAAAGCAGTCTGCAATATATCCATGGGGCGGACCATATTTGGTTGATAGCCGGGGGGATTTTCTAGCTAATTTTAAGCCTAAAAGAGGTGATTACGCTGCAGACAATATTGTTTACACAGCCGAAGTAGACTCTTATGAGCCAAATGATTTTGGGCTTTACAATATGTCTGGAAACGTCGCTGAATGGACATCATCACCCTATTATAACGAAAGTTATGAATTTAACACTACCTTCAATCCTGACGTATACATGCCAGGAAACGAAAGAAAAGTAGTTCGTGGTGGATCTTGGAAAGATGTCGCATACTTTTTAAAAGTAGGTAGCAGAGATTATGAGTACGCAGACAGCGCAAAAAGTTATATTGGTCTACGCTTGGTGCGGGACTATTTAGGATCAAACAGTAAATAATTTAAGAGAAATGAAGAAAAAGTTTTTTATACCTGAAAAATACCTTGAACTAGTTTTTGGACTTGGTGCGTCAGTTGTGATAATTGGAGCACTTCTAAAAATTACACACAAAGACTTTATTTTTAGTGGTAACACATGGCTTACTGCAGGATTAATTACCGAAGCTGTGATTTTTATGATTGCAGGATTGAGAGGTTATACCGTCACGGATGAGGATGGTGATTTAACTCCAGAAACTGCAATTTCAGATGTGTCTAAAGAGGTTGATGAACTTAAGGAGGCTTTTACAGGTGCAACCAAACAAATCCAAAATTTAACTGGTAGCCTTCAGTCTGCAACAATTGCAGCAGCCACCATCAAAATTCCAGAGAATTTTCAAGTTAATGTAGACGAACTCAATAACCGGTTGGCTTCAGCCAGTATTAGCGTTTCGCAGGTACAAGATGTTTACAATAACATTGAGAAGAGTTTAGATGGACAACCAGAGGCTCACAGAGATGTTGTTTCTGCAAGTGATAAACTTGTCGTTCAGTTGGAAGAAATGAACTCGCTTGTTAAGCAGCTAAATGAGAAGTATTCTGCGATAGCTAAAGCAATGGGGAATTAAATAAACATCTTTAACCAATGGCAGCAGGAAAACAAGATTCTCGGCAGAAGATGATAAACATGATGTACCTTGTGTTTATTGCTATGCTTGCTTTAAATATCAGTAAAGAAGTTTTGGCAACGCTAGGAATTTTAAACGAGGATATTGAAAATTCTATAAAATCAAAAAGCGAAAAAAGCAATGAGCTTTACAGGGTTTTCGCTCAAAATTCTGAAAACCCAAGTTATTCTTTCGCTAACGAATGGGCACCCGTAATAAAAGATGCCACTAATCAATATTTTGACTTTGTGCAATCGCTAAAGGACACATTGCTTCTTGATGAATTTGGTAAAAATAAATACAAGAAAGTTATTGTAGTCAAGGATGGGCCAAACAGAAATGATACTCTTCTGATTACCAACTTTCAAACAATGGACAAGTCAATCGAATTAGATGATATGTTTTTTGAGGGTAACAATTATGACAGCTTAGGGCTGGTCTATGTAGATCGATTCAAAAATTATTCTACACTTATGAAATCGGTAATCGATTCAATTGTTTCAAAAGAAAACAGTTTAACTGTCAAGAGAACCCCTCATGATTTTTCGATCAGTAAAGATTTAATGAACAGGAGCTTTACTTTTAAGGACTCAGTTGTTAATTCTGAGGGGACAATACAACCCTATCTTGATTATAACTTTAAAGGTTTTCCAAAGATTGCTTCTCTTTCTAAACTTACTAAACTTCAATCCGATATTCGTGAATTAGAGCTCCAAATGGTTGAAGCATTCAACACCAAAATCCTCAGTGACGGTAGCGCAGTCAACATCAATACTTCAAAGTCGCTACTCAACGCAAAATCAACTTACTTTGTTGGAGAACGCATTAATGATGCAAAAATACTCATTGGTCGAATTGCGAGTGACTTTCAACCCGATTCTGTTTCTATTAAAATTGACAATCGTCAGTTGAGACAGGGAAGAGACTTTACCATTGAAGACGGGGCAATAAATCTCAATTTGATTTTTAGCTCTGGTGGAGAAAAGAAAATTTCAGGAGATTTGTTTTTCTCTGATGCTGATGGAAACCTTGAACCAATCCCAGTTGAACAAACTCTAGTGGTCAACAACCGTACTGATTTCTTCATTGAGATTCCACGTATGAATATCCTATACAGAGGATTACCAAACGAAATTCGTGTAATCGATCCAGAAATTTCTCAGAACAACATTAGGGTTACATCCTCTTCTGCAAACATCTCGCCCAGTGGCAGTAGCACCTTTGAGGTCAGGCCTAAAGATGGGTTTGATAAAATCGTTGTCAATGTTGGAGATAGGACAAATTCAAGAGTAAAAAAATCAAAAACTTTTAGAGTTAAAGACCTTCCTGTGATGGAAAGCTCAATCGCATACAATAACAGGTTTTATACAGGTTCTACAGGAATTAGTAAAACTGGACTTCAGAGAGGGAAAGTTGCTGGCAAAGTTCCCAGTGATTTTGATTATGATTTAACAATAGAAGTTACAAGTTTTACCTTTTCTGTTGGAAATTTACCTCCAATTCAAATTAAGGGGGATGGTCTACGTGAAGCATTCACTGCAATTGAATCTCAGTCAAGTGGATCTGTTGCTTTTTTCACCAATGTCGTTTCTACAGCATATTTTGAGTCTAAAGGTCGAAGAGTGCCAATAAAAAATGTAAGAGTAGGAGATTTCAGTATTAAAATTAGATAAGATCATGAATAAGTTCTTCATTTTTGTATTTATTTTATCGAGCTTTTACATCAATGCTCAATTCAACTTATTGAATGCTTCTTCACCAGAAGAGGTAGGCGTTAAAACTGATAAGCAAGAAGAACTAGACTTTAATGAGCCACTTGTATATCCTTATGTTGATGATAAAGACATTTTATGGAGTAAAGTTGTTTATGAATACATTGATGGGTACGAACAGTTTAATTATCCACTATTTTACCCTCTTTTGGACTCAGAATTTTCCGCTGACCGTAAATCTATGTGGAGAATTCTTCGAGAGTACATTTTTGAGCAGACTGTTCAAAATGAGGCTGATCTTGAAATTGAGGGAAATGAAGAGAAGGAGGTTTTAATCATATATAACCCTGCGTACAGAAACTTTAATGTTAAGTTCGATGAAGACCTAAGATCTCCTAGACAAGAAGGGAGCGAGGGTTTTTCCTTAGTTGAAGGAATTGGTCTAGAAGATTCAAATCTAGATGGGGTTGTTGATGATAACGATATTACGTATTTAAAATCCTCAAATATTGTGGGATATAACATCAAAGGCTTGTGGTACTTTGATAAGAAATATGGTGAATTGCGATATCGTCTAATTGGAATTCAACCTGTTGGTTATGTCGAGTTTGACTTAAATTCAGCACAAATTGACTTCGAGAGTGGTGCAACTCAAAGCGAACCAACACCAAAGGCCTTATTTTGGCTATGGTACAGAGATATCCGAGATATTTTGCACAAGCACTATGTGTTTAGTGATAAAAATAACTCAAAACGTATATCTTTCGATCAGCTTCTTCTTTCTAGAAAATTTCATACCTACCTATATCGAATTGATAACGTTATGGACGATAGAGAGTTAATAGATACACCCTACATAAACGATGACCCTTACCTCCGTATTACCGAGTCTCAGCGTTTAAAAGAAATCATTCGAAATTTTGAGCATGACATGTGGAGCAACTAGTTGCTAACCATCTGCTAACAAACAACTCTTACGTATTTGTATTAATTTAACAAATTGATCGACTATATCATTGTCGGCTTAGGTTCTCGTGGAAATTTTACAAGCTCCCCATTGTGCAGGATTACTCTACGATAAAATTGTGGAGAACGGTGCTCTTATTTCTGAGTAAATCAAATAAATCGATTTAAATATCAGGCTTTCTCTTCGAAAAAAAGTAAATATTTTTGCGGATGTTAATTTCTTTTTCAATTCTATCTTTGACCATCTTAAAGAATAGTCTTAACGTAATAACTAAGAATGATTCTATATCTAATTGTTTTGTAACTATCTTATTTTCAGTTATATAAATATAAATTATAAATAGATCTATAATCCATTTCAATGTAAAGTATATTATATTTTAAAAAATGAAAACCTCTTAATAAAGGGGCATTATATTCGTTAATTTGTGAACAAAAGTGATTTTCTGCAAAAAAATGTGTATTTTTATATAAAATTATTAATCATGGCCTATACATTTAAAAACAGTAAAGGAAAAACGTATTACTTACACACCAAAGATGTAACACTTAAAGGTGGTAGAAACCAGACAATTTATTACTTCGCAAAAGATCAACGCAGCAATGCTTGCGACCTACCTGCTGGTAAAAAGGTTGTAGAGAATGAAAGAACTGGACTTCCATTTGTAAAGTCAGTTTAAACGATACGTTTACCAAAACGAAAAACCCCGTATTAACGGGGTTTTTTTATATAAATAAATCAGTCATTGCTATCTTTGTGTATCTATGAATGATAAAGCGCATTTTATCCCTAAAATTGAGGGAAATGTAGTTTCCTCATTCCAAACAAAATGGTCAGCGCCTAGCAACATTGCTTTGATCAAGTATTGGGGTAAAAAAGAGCTGCAAATACCTTGTAACCCATCTGTTAGTTTTACCTTAGACCAGTGTCGAACAACTACTTCGTTAAGATTTCAAAGAATCATGGACAAACAAGACCATGTTTCGTTATCAATTCGGTATGAAGGAAATCCTGCTCCATATTTTGAGCCAAAAGTGAAAACCTTTATTGATAGAATCCTACCATACGCCCCCTATCTTCGAGATTATAAAATCCAAATAGACACTGTAAATTCCTTTCCACATAGCAGTGGAATTGCCTCGTCTGCATCGGCAATGGCTACTCTCGCTGCAGCAATAATGGATCTTGAAAAACAAATTTATCCTTCACTAGCTGCAGAAGATCGAATAAAAAAGTGTTCTTTTCTAGCTCGGTTAGGATCAGGAAGTGCAGCTCGTAGCGTCGAAGGCCCTCTTGTGCTTTGGGGAAAGCATACAGCAAGCCCTAACAGTAGTGATTTATATGGTGTTCGCTGGACTAAAGCAGCAGATGTATTTAAAACCTATCGTGACACCATACTTTTAGTTGATAAGGGACAAAAAGAAGTAAGTAGTACAGTTGGTCACAATCTAATGCATAACCACCCCTTTGCTGAAAACCGTTTTGCGCAAGCCAAAGCTCGCTATCGTGACCTTTTAACGATTTTAGAAATGGGCGATATGGATGGTTTTAGTGATTTAGTTGAGCTAGAAGCATTGAGTTTGCATGCCATGATGTTGACATCCTCACCTTATTACATTTTGATGCACCCAAACACCATTCAAATTATCCAAGAGGTGAGAAGATATCGCAAGACAACAGGGTTACACCTTACATTCACCCTTGATGCAGGAGCAAATGTACATTTGTTATATCCTGCGCATGAAGCAGAGAAAGTCGATCAATTTATCGCATCCGATTTGCGAAAATATTGCCAAGACAATGAATTGATTTACGACCGAGTTGGTACCGGACTAAAAAAAGTGTAGCTTTAACACGTGAAAGGACCTTTATTTTACGCTAAAGTTTTACTCTTCGGAGAATACGGTATAATTAAAGATGCAAAAGGCCTTTCTATTCCTTATAACTTTTATAAAGGAGCCCTTAAAATCTCAGACACAAAAAACGATCAAGCACAAATATCGAATCAGAAATTGTCTGAATATGTGGACTACCTTGAAAAGATTGATCGAACTTTGGTAACCTTCAACATCAAACAACTTCGTGAAGATCTTTCTAGGGGCTTGTACTTTGACAGTAGTATTCCACAGGGATATGGCATCGGTAGTAGTGGTGCATTGGTTGCTGCTGTCTATGATCGTTATGCTCACAACAAAATCACGATTTTGGAAAACCTCACTCGCGTTAAGTTGCTTAAGCTAAAACAAATTTTCGGTCAGATGGAATCTTTTTTTCATGGAAAATCATCTGGCTTAGATCCGCTAAATAGTTTTTTGAGTTTACCAATTTTGATTCACTCTAAGGATATTTTGGAGCCCACCGGAATCCCGTCTCAACCAAAAGCTGGAAAAGGAGCAGTATTTTTATTAGACAGTGGATCGATGGGAGAAACGGCTCCGATGGTCAATATTTTTATGCAAAATATGGAGTCTCCTTCATTCAGGAAAATGATTAAAGAACAGTTTATTTCCTATTCTGATCGCTGCGTTGAGCACTTTTTATCTGGTGACATCATATCTTTATTTGGTGACTTAAAACGACTTTCCAAAACTGTACTTACCCATTTTAAACCCATGATCCCAGAACAATTTCATGCGCTTTGGAAAACAGGTATTGACACTAATGCATACTACCTCAAACTTTGCGGATCGGGCGGAGGTGGATACATACTTGGGTTCACTGAAGATATCACTAAGGCACAGTCTGTACTGAAAGACCACCGACTGGAAGTCATTTATACTTTCTAATCATTTTTGTTTTGCCAAGTCAAGATGGCGTATTTTTGAAGATGATTAGCCTACTTTCATTAGTTCGGGGACAGAATCTTGCTGTTTTGGTTGTTGCCCAAATTCTTTCGGCATCTTTTATTTTTTCCTCAGAAACCAGCACTAATGAGACCCTTTTGGATATCAATTTGTGGTTGATTGTTTTGGCGACTGTACTCTCCGTTGCTGCTGGCTATATCATCAATGCATTTTTTGATCAAGAGAAAGATTTAATTAATCGTCCCCAAAAAACCTTGTTGGAACGAAATATTTCTGAACGATCCAAGCTGATCGGATATTTTACCTTCAATGGGGTTTCACTAGCGGTAGCGAGCAGCGTTTCCATGCGATCAGCTCTTTTCTTTTGTGCATATATTGTTAGTATGGCCCTTTATTCGGGATTCCTAAAGCGATACTTATTTTTTGGAAATCTGTTTTCTGCAACACTGACTGTATTACCATTTTTTGCAATAACTGTGTATTTTAAAAATTTTACAATGGAAATTTTTACCCTTGCATCTTATTTGTTGTTATTGATATCTATTAAAGAGCTGGTTAAAGATTTATGCAACATTAGAGGGGATCTCTCAAACAATTATAAAACCATCCCCACAGTTTATGGTGAAGTCAAAACCAAAGGGCTTATTTCGCTATTGGTATGTTTTTGTTTTGGTGTTTTTTTACTATTGCATTTCTTCTATTCTTTACATGGAATGCTATATTATTTTATCTCCAGTTTGATTTTTTTGGTATTCTTTACCATATTAATGTGGAGGTTTTCTAAAACCAATCAATTAATTTTTCTTCTATTTGGGATAAAGTCATTGATTTTATTAGGCATAATCTGCTTGCCATTGCTGAAAATACCAATCTAGTTGTTATAACTTTGCAGAACTATGAATCGAAGAAAATCATCTTCTAGGAGATCAACCCCTAAAAGCACAACTCGTCTGAATAAATACATTGCCCATGCAGGGATTTGTTCTCGTAGAGAAGCGGATATGCACATTGGGCTGGGTGTGGTAAAGGTCAACAATAAAGTCGTTACAGAGCTTGGCTATCAAGTCCAGAAAGGTGACGTTGTGCATTTTGACGGGAAACTTATTACAACTGAAAAAAAGGCCTATGTCCTTCTCAACAAGCCAAAGGGATTTATCACAACGACCAAAGACGAGCGTGGTCGAAAAACAGTGATGGATCTGGTTTCAAAGTCAACGCCCTCTCGCATTGTACCTGTGGGGCGTCTCGACCGCCCAACAACAGGACTATTGCTATTTACTAATGACGGTGATTTGGGTAAAAAACTAACCCATCCGTCGTCGATAGTCAAGAAACTTTACCACGTGGTACTTTCCAGAAGCTTAAAACCGCATGATTTGGCGCAGATTCGTAGGGGATTTACCCTCAATGATGGTGCTATTAAGGTCGATGAGGTAAGTTATGTCCAAGGAGCGAGTAAACGAGAAATTGGATTAGAAATTCATTCGGGTAGAAACAGAATCGTAAGGCGCATATTTGAACACTTGGGGTATGAGGTGATTGCTTTGGATCGAGTTGTTTTTGCAGGACTCACTAAAAAAGACCTTCCAAGAGGTAAATGGCGGCATTTGACCAAACAAGAAATCGATATTTTAAAGATGTTATAAATTAAAACTCCGAACTTATAACAAGCTCGGAGTTTGTGGTACCTCCAGGAATCGAACCAGGGACACAAGGATTTTCAGTCCTTTGCTCTACCAACTGAGCTAAGGTACCATGCGCTTAGGCAGATGCAAATATAAAACCCTTTATAGAACTGACAAGGGGCTAATAAAAATTCAATATTTTAGCATTTACGAATTATTGTTTTGAATCTTACGATCGATATCGGAAATACTCATACCAAGCTAGGCTTTTTTGATGGCTTGGAACTAAAATCAACCCAGAAATTTTCTAGTGCGGAAATCATTCCATGGCAATCGATTCTCAATACACATAAAATCACACATTCCATTCTTTCTCATGTTGGTAATGCTCGATTAGATTTAGAAACGCTTTACAACAACACCCACTGTGTGGAAGTACATCATAAGCTTCAACTCCCTTTCACATCAGATTATAATCCCTTTACAAATTTGGGAATTGACAGGGTGGTAGGTCTGGCAGCTGCCGCTAACTCTTTTCCTCATGAAAATGTTTTAATAATCGATGCGGGCACTTGTCTTACTTATGATTTGATCACTGCAAAAGCACACCACATAGGCGGTGTTATCAGCCCAGGTTTGATGATTAGATATCAATCTATGCATAGGTTTACCCATCAACTTCCCAACTTGGAGATACAGGAGCCATCCTCTTTTCCATCCACCAATACCGAAGGGGCTATGCATCACGGAGTAATTTCGAGTGTTATTGCTGAGATGGAGGCATTTATCAGCCGATTTGAAACATCTATACCAATATTTAGGATAATTTTAACAGGAGGAGACGCTGGTTTCTTGTCTAAACGCTTAAAAAATGGCATCTTAGCGGACGAAAATTTTTTAGCTATTGGACTAAACCTCTTGCTTGAAACGAATAAGTCATAAATGACTCGCCTTTTTTTAATCTTTTTTCTAATTATCACTTCCCAATTGTTAGCTCAAAAAGGAACCCTTTCGCCCTATTCTTTTTACGGATTGGGTGAGTCATTGTTTTCAGGAACAGCCGATCAAAGATCGATGGGCGGTCTTGTGGCACATGTGGATAGTATTCACTATAACGTTTTATCTCCAGCTTCTTTGGCTGAACTGAAACTTGTTAATTACAATATCGGCGCAAGTTATTCGAGGCGAGATTTTATTTCAGATGCTAATTCTTCAAAAAATGAAACGGCAGGAATCGATTATATGACAGTGGCTATACCAACCAAGTATTTTGGATTTGGGTTTGGCCTTTTGCCAAAAACAGCAGTTGGCTATCGACTCAGTGTTTCCGATGAAATTAATGGTTTGAGTTCCAATTCTAATTATGAAGGAAATGGCGGAATCAATCAGGTTTTCTTTTCTTTGGGGTTCTCTCTTACAAAAAATTTGGGAATTGGTACTTCGGTTAACTATAATTTTGGATCGATTTATAGAGTCCACACCCGACAAGACGAAGGAATTGATTTACTATCACAGTTAAAGAGCGAATCAGAGTTTAGAGGTTTAGAGTGGAATGTTTCCTCATATTTTAAAATTGACCTTTCAAATCGGCTTCAACTACAATTGCATTATGTCTATCAGCCAAAAGCCAATTTAGATTCATACAATTATCGCTCCATATCCACATTCACCTCACTGGGCGAACAACGCGATATACAAGAAGTAAACTTGTCTCTTGAGGGGCTTGATAAAACTACAAGTGAGTCTCCCGCAAAACAAACCATCGGTGGTGGATTTGGAGAGCCCAAAAAATGGTATATTGGTGGACAGTGGACAGAGACATACGGCTCTCTTGATAATGCATTTTACGCTGTTGGGAGTGTGCAATACGAACCAGCTTCCCAGCTATCAATCGGGGGCTATTTTATTCCAGAATACGACTCGTTTTCGAGTTACTGGAAACGCATTGTTTACCGTGTAGGGTTTATTTCTTCGAAGACAGGAATGATTTTGAATGACAAATCGATTGCAAATACTGGCATTACTTTTGGAGTTGGTTTACCAGTTGCCGGCTTTTCTAATGTCAATATGGGCTTCGAATTTGGAAAATTGGGAGCTGGAGGAGAGTCACTTATTGAAGAAAATTATTTCAACATTCGCATTGGGTTTTCACTCAATGACCGTTGGTTTATTAAGCGTAAATACAATTAAAATGAAAAATTTAACTTTTTTAACTCTACTTTTATTCTCATTTGGAGCAGTTTCTGCTCAATCCATTGCTGACTGCCCATCAAACCTCAGTATTTTTGCAGAGTTTGCAAAAGTTAAAAATTACGATTCTGCCTATTCACACTGGTTAGAAGTTAAAAATCGCTGCCCGGATCTTAATGAGGCTACTTATGTTTACGGAGAACGTATCCTTGGACACAAAATCAAAAATGAGGAAGAGAATGAGGAATATATATTGATTTTAAGTTCACTTTATGACGACTGGTTGACTTACTTCCCTAAAGATCGCAGAGGAAAATCACAACTTGGAAAAATCATATCTGCTAAGGCACAGTCAATGCTAGAATATGAAACCGCATCTTTAGCCGAGATCTATGCAACTTTTGATCAGGCCTTTAAATCTGATATGGAAAGCTTTGCCAATCCAAAAGCGCTCTACAATTACTTTAAAACATTGTATACCATGTACAAAAACGGGGATGAGAAAGTGACTATGGATGCTTTGTTTTCAAAGTATGAAGATGTTTCTGAAAAGTTTGTTATTGAAAATCAAAAGCTTTCAAGAACTCTTGATCGTATTCTCATGAAAGAAGAAGATGGTAAAACTTTAACTTCACGGGATAAAAGGAGCAAACGAGTTGCCGAAATCAATTCCCGTGCTAATTCAACTTATGCCAACAATTTGGATGCGATTATTTCTCAAGAAGCATCTTGTGAAAATTTGATTCCGCTCTACCGTTCAAATTTTGATCAGAAAAAATCCGATGAAAAATGGCTAAAGCGCGCAGCAAGCCGGATGGATGCCAAAGAGTGTTCAGATGATCCATTATTTGTTGAGCTTGTGGAGGCCTTACACAGTTTGAGTCCATCTGCAGATTCCGCTTACTATTTAGGGATTTTGAAAGATAAAGCAGGAAATACAAACCAAGCCATCGCTTTTTACGAGGAATCACTTTCCCTAGAATCTGACGCTTACAGAAAGGCAGAAATCTTGTATAAGATAGCGGCAAAGCTCAAAAAGAGAGGATTAAAAAGTCAAGCCCGAAAATATGCAAACGAGGCCTTGTCCAACAAGCCATCCATGGGAAAAGCTTATATCCTGATTGCGGGACTTTATGCAGATAGTGCGAACGATTGTGGTAATAATCAGTTTGATAAACAAGCTGTTTACTGGTTGGCCGCACAAACTGCACGAAGAGCAGCTATTGTAGATCCATCGCTGAAGAAGACCTCGCAAAAACTTGAAGCGAGTTATTCTGGACGTGCGCCTTCCAAGACAGATATCTTTACTCAAGGAAAAGCGGGTGAAGTGATTTCAATAGAATGTTGGATTCGATCCTCTGTAACAGTTCCTAATTTGTAAACAGATGATTCGCAAGGGGTGTCTTGCTTTATTGTGTGCAATAATGCTCACGAATTGTACAGATCAGTTTTCTGCCGTACAGCAAATGAACAAGTTTGATGAAATCCCTGTTGGAATCACAGAAGAACTCCATTTGATCTATTCGGACTCTGCTAGAATAGAGGCCGAACTCAATGCACCGATTAATATTGATTTTACCAATCAAAAGTTTCCATACTCCGAATTTCCGCAGGGCTTGAATGCAACTCTATATGGCAATCAAGGTGAAGTCACATATGTTCGCTCTGATTATGGCATCTATTATCCAAAAACAGAAATTATTGATCTGAGAGGGAATGTGGTGATTTCCGACACCACAGGAACAAGATTAAACACCGGTCAGTTGTATTGGGATGCTGGTCAGGAGTGGTTGTTCACAGAAAAAAACTTTACTTTTACCAATGAATCGTATGATATTGAGGCAGTTCGACTGGATGCCAATCGATCCTTTCAAAAATTGATGACCGGGATGATTAGCGGAAATATTCAAGTCAAAGACGAAGACATATACTAAATGAATAAGTTTCACAGATTTTCTGAAAAAATGTACCTCTTTTTTGGATTTGTATTCACTATTGAGGCCATCGCAAACATACAAAGTATGAATCAGCGATTTTATATTTCTTGCATATTGGGAGTCGCTGCTTTCGGGATGTTTTTCTTTCGTCGAAAGTATCGTAAAAAATTTGAAAGTAGAAATCAAAACCAATAATGACTCCTGAACTGCTTGTCATTTTTGGGTGCTTAATGCTATCCGCTTTTTTCTCTGGAATGGAAATCGCCTTTGTGTCTTCGAATCGCGTTCGTTTGGCGTTACAAATCAAACAACCTGGTCTGGTTTCTACTGCTTTGGCCATAATCACTGAAAATCCCTCAAAATTTATTGCAACCACTCTTGTTGGTAACAATATTGCCTTGGTCATTTATGGCTTGTTTATGGGAGATTTTCTAATCGAAAAAATCTATCCAGAATCCATTGGGGTTGACGACTTAGCCCTTTCCATTGTCTTTGTGCAAACTTTGATTTCCGCAGTCGTGATTTTGATTACTGCTGAGTTTTTACCCAAAGTAGTATTTCAGATTTACGCAAATGCTTTATTGCAATTTTTCGCCATTCCAACAGTTTTGTTTTACCATGCTTTGAGCCCGCTGACCAATGCGTTTTTATGGTTTTCCAATGTGATTCTGAAACGGGTATTTAAGACTAGTGAGGACCATATCCCAACTGCCTTTTCGCGAGTTGACTTAGAGGAGTATGTAACAGAGCAGGTGGAGTCAACTGATGATGAGGATTTGGACAGTGAGGTGCAAATCTTTCACAACGCACTCACATTTAATGATCTAAAAGCGAGAGAAGTGATGGTACCCCGCGCTGAAGTTACTGCTGTTGATCGGTATATATCTAATAAAGAGCTAATCAGTTTATTTTCCAGTACAGGCTTTTCAAAAATACTTGTTTATAAAGAAAATCTTGACAATGTAGTTGGTTATATTCATGCTTTTGACTTGTTTAAAAAACCAAAGAACATCCGTTCCATCACGCACCCTGTTGAGTTTGTTCCAGAGTCTATGTTGATTAAAGATATTTTGAACTCTCTTATCAAAAAACGAAAAAGCATAGCGATTGTACTCGACGAATATGGTGGTACTGCTGGAATGATAACTCTTGAAGATATTGTAGAAGAGTTGTTTGGAGAAATTGAAGACGAATATGATCAAGTTGATTTGACCGAGCTAAAGTTGGAATCGGGAGATTATGTGCTTTCTGCTCGACTTGAGGTGGATTATCTTAACGACAAATACAAGCTCGATTTGATTGAAAACGATCAGTACGAAACCCTAGGAGGTTATATTGTATATCACACAGAAAATATCCCTAGCAAGGGGGAAATTGTAAAAATTGGAGATTACGATTTTGAGATTCAAAAGGTGACAGCTAGTAAAATCGAGATTGTCAAAATCCATGCATAATAGCACGCTGTTTTACATCTTTTTTTTCAGCCAAAGAAGTTGTATTTTCGCCTACTATCAAAAAACATGACTCATGGCCATATTAGGTAAAATTCGAGAAAAATCTATTGTTTTAATTGTAGTCATTGGTATGGCACTTTTTGCTTTTGTCATCTCTGGGGTATTTGATGGAGCAGGTGCGATGAGCCAAGAACCAGTTGCGATTGTTGGTGATGAAGAAGTCAATATCGAACAATTTAGTCGACGTGTAGATGCGGTAGAACGAAATACAGGAATGACCAATGTTCAGGCCGTGAATACGGTATGGGACCAAATTGTGACCGAGCACTCATTCGATCAACTACAAGAAGAACTCGGTCTTGCAGTTGGGCGCGACCATGTCGAAAATTTTATTTCCAACTCTCCAGGCTTCAGACAAGATAGTCGTTTTCAAAACGCTTTAGGCGAATTTGATATCGTTGCGTTCACCGACTTCATCAATGATAGCAAAAGAAACAACCCAGAGATATACCGTCAATGGCAATTACAAGAGGAGTCGATACAAAGTAGCATCAGCAAACAACTTTATACAACGATGATACGTGCTGGTATTTATCACACGGCATTTGACGGAAAAGCAGCCCATGCGCTTGAGAATGATAAAATCAGCATTTCTTATGTAAAAGTTCCTTATAGTTCAATTCCTGATAGTTTGGTCGGGGTAACTGGTAGGGACATCAAAAAATACATCAATACGCATACTGCCGATTTTGAGGTCGAGGAGAGTCGTTCCATCCGATACGTTGTATTTGATGAAACGGCTTCAGTTGATGATAATTTAGCCATTGAAAATGAACTTAAAAAACTATTGGAGCCACAAGTTATCTTTAATGAAATAAGTGAATCGGAAGAGATTTTACCATCTTTTTTTCAAACCGAGAACCTCCAGGAGTTTATCGCCGAATATTCAGAAGTGCCCTATGACGAAACCTACCAAACCAAAGCACAGTTGGGAACGTATGCGAATACGCTTTTTGAACTTAAAGAAGGCGAAGTATTTGGGCCCTACAAAGACGGTTCTCAATTTAAGCTATCCCGTATGATAGATGTTGACCGTGGCGGCTCGGTAAAGGCACGCCATATTTTGTTTGCTTACGCGGGTTCACAAAGCGCATCAAGTGAAGTTACGCGAACAAAAGCAGAAGCACGCCGTGAGGCCTATCGTGTGTTGCGTCTGGCACGTGCTAAGGGAGCTGACTTTGCGGAGTTAGCAAGGACCTACTCTAACGGCCCATCAAAAAATCGGGGTGGTGACCTCGGATTTTTTAAACGTGGCGATATGGTTGAGGCATTTAACGATTATGCATTTGCAAGGCCAATTGGCTCTATAGGCGTTGTAGAGACCGACTTTGGCTTCCATATTATTGAGGTACAAGAAAAAGAAGATGTAGTTTTGATTGCGTCGGTGGTAAAAAAGATCGTACCGTCTGAAGCCACGAGCAACGAAGTTTTTCGCTTGGCAACCGAATTTGAGATCGATAGTAAGAAAAATGGATTTGCTTCGGCAGCAGAAACATCTGGAAATGATCCACGAAGTGCTGCAAACTTATCGCTTATGGATGAGAGCATTCCAAGTTTGGGTGCTCAACGTACCATTGTAAAGTGGGCGTTTGAAGAGGAAACCAGATTAAATGACATCAAACGATTTGATCTTATTGGTGGTGGCTATGTGGTTGCAGAGTTGACCGATGCGACACCCGCAGGTACTTCTAGCGTAGAAGATGCCCAGAACCGGGTTCGCCCAATATTGTTGCAAGACAAAAAATATGAGCTACTCGTTTCCAAATACGGCGACAATGCAACGCTTGCCAAACTTGCAAAAGACTATGGACAAACCATTTCGACTTCATCTGCGATTAACGCCGCTGCAGGGTCGATTGCTGGAGCAGGTATAGAACCCTTTGTCGTTGGCTCTGGATTTTCATTAGAAATGAATGAGACCTCTGCGTTGATACAAGGCAAACAAGGGATCTTTATTTTGGAAGTGGACCTATTTGAAGAAGCGACTCCATTGCGTTCTTATGAAGGCTTTTCCAGTTTGCTAAGCGATGAAGTAATCAATCGCTTGCGCCCTTTAGTTGATGAGGTTATTCGCGATAAGTATGAGGTGGTGGACAATCGTTTTGACTATTTCTAAGATTTAGACTATATCAAATTACGTGTTTTCTTACACGATTATTTTTTCACTTTTTACGATTCATAGCTTTTTGACCTGTTCAAATTCAATTTTAGTTGATTTTCAAGAAAAGAAGTGATACCTCGTCAACTATATTCGGGTATTGAATTTTGTGAGAAGAAAAACACGATGGCTAACTTATAACCCTAAAAAAGTATTTGCTGATAACCTAGGTAATAGCCAAAAAATAAATGAAATATGGGCACATGAACAGCCCAAAGGCAATCTTAGATGAAAGGGAATATGCTACCAACTTTCATAAGTACTCGTGAAGTTAAAATTATTATGATTAGATAAGAACTACCGATTGCTAAGGCTTTTTTAGAAAAAAAATTCTTTGTGTTTCCAAAAAATATTAACAAATAAAATCAAGTACACTACAGCAAGCGTAAACTTCATCATTGTTCCAGCCAAAAAACCAACCAAAGACCCAAAAGCTGCGCGGATGGCTTTTCTAACGTCTGAATCTTGTGTCATCTCTCCAGCCAGTGCGCCCACAAACGGACCTAATATCAGACCGATTGGCCCAAAGAAAAACCCGATTAGCAGACCAATCCCCGAACCAATTGTACCCATTCGCGTACCTCCCAATTTTTTTGTTCCCCAAACGGGGAGTAAGGTGTCCAATAGGTAAATTACAATGGCAATGGCAAACGTAATTGTCAAAAAAGAAGTGTTTTGCGGAACACTTTGGGTCAGGTGAAGAACCAACAAACCCAACCAACTGCATAAAGGCCCTGGGATGATGGGTAAAAAACTACCTGCTACGCCGACCAATATGAGCAAACCACCAGAAATAAGTATGAGTATATCCATCAGAAATCTTTCGGTGTGCTAAATTAGCGAAGACGAATCATTACTCAAATGATTCCATAAATTTTTTTGTACTTTTCAATACCAATGTTTAGAGCATTTTTTATTGGGCTAATCTTGCTGGCGAATGCCTGCAATCAAACTGACGCAGAACAAATTCGTAAGCCCAACACGTCTTGGCAGTCAACCGATCAACCCCCCGTTTACCCAGGTTGTGAAGACAGAGAATCCACAGCTGCTCAATGGGATTGCTTTCAAGCGTCGATTTCAAGATCCGTCGGGGTGTATTTTACCGACAACCCCTTTTCTCTTAACCCCAATGCACCCAGGGCAGTCGTGCTTCATGTGGTAGTTGACCAAAGAGGTAAAGTTCAATTCAAAGGGATAGAGCCAGACAATGATATTGCAATTCTCGAGGCCATGCAAATGGCGATCGAAAAGCTACCAACAATGAGCCCCGCTACCAAAACCAATCTAGGGGTAACTACCCGAGTTCAGTTTCGCATTCCCATCCAACTACAAAATTGATTTGACCTGACAATGAAAGAAACTACTCCTTCTTCGAAGCGAATTATTTTGGGTATTGATCCAGGAACAACAGTCATGGGCTATGGCTTGATTGCAGTAGACGGAAAACAGATGAAGCTTTTGCATATGGACGAGTTGGTGATGAACTCCAAAGAGAACCACTATTTACGTCTTCAAAAAATCTTTGAAAAGACCATTGCCATAATCGATGAATTCCACCCCGATGAAATGGCTTTGGAAGCTCCCTTTTTTGGAAAAAATGTGCAATCCATGCTTAAATTAGGGCGTGCACAAGGGGTTGCCATGGCTGCTGGTCTTTCCAGAGAATTGGCAATTACCGAGTATTCTCCCAGAAAAATCAAAATGGCGATAACTGGCAATGGAAATGCTTCCAAAGAACAGGTTGCCAAAATGCTACAACAACTGGTCGACCTGAAAACCTTGCCAAAAAATCTTGATGCTACTGATGGCCTTGCTGCCGCCGTCTGTCATTTTTTTAATCCGGGGCAAGAATCAGGGGAAAGTTACTCGGGTTGGGGCGCCTTTATCAAACAAGAAGCACACCGTATAAAAAAATAGCATGTCGGGAATTTATCTCCATATCCCTTTTTGTAAAAAGGCATGTCACTACTGCAACTTCCATTTTTCGACTTCGATGAACCATGCAGATAATATGGTCAATGCAATTCGTCAAGAAATACGTCTGCGAAAGCAAGACGCCAAACTCCCTGTAGAAACCATATACTTTGGCGGTGGAACGCCATCGGTGTTAATCACCCAACAGCTTCGGGTGTTGTTGGGGGAAGTGTATAATCAATTTGAAGTCATTGACAATCCCGAAATCACACTTGAAGCCAACCCCGATGACCTAAGTTCTGCATATATCCTTGCTATAAAGAACATGGGTGTCAATCGCCTCTCGATTGGAGTGCAATCATTTTTGGACGATGAACTCACGCTTATGAATCGCGCGCACAACGCCAGTCAGGCACTGTTGTCTGTAGAGCATGCGAAAAAAGTATTTGACAATGTTTCGATTGATCTTCTATTTGGAAATCCAAACACCACCCTAGACGATTGGAAACGAAATCTTGACTATGCCCTTCAACTCGAGGTGCCACATATCTCGTCTTATGCACTCACGTTAGAACCCAAAACAGCGCTTGAGCGTTTTGTGGATAAGGGTTTGGTTTCTATAATCGATGAAAGCGTGGTAGAGGCGCAGTTTCACCATTTGGTTGATACACTAACACAGGCGGGTTATGACCACTACGAATTATCAAGTTTTGGCAAACCGGGTTACCACTCCCAAAACAACATGGGCTATTGGCAAGGTAAGACCTATTTGGGAATTGGCCCCTCTGCCCATGGGTTTGATGGGAATCAGCGATATTGGAATGTCAGTAACAATGCGAGCTATATGCAGCAGATCATAAAGGGGGAGTTGCCGCAAACGATTGAAAAGCTAAGTGTTGTTGATCGCTTCAACGAATCCATTATGATTGGACTTAGGGCATCATGGGGTGTATCGCTACAAGCAATGGAAAACGACTTGGGATTGCGCTATCGCCAGCATTTGGAAGATCAAGCCAAGCGTTTTGTGGATGAGGGTCTTCTTCATATTGATAATAATGCCCTAAAAACCACACCAAAAGGTGCATTTCTAGCCGACGGAATCTCTGCTGACTTGTTTCTTATTGATTTTCTTGCTGCATCTTCGTAAAGTGCTTATAAAAGTGTGGAATGGTTTCAATCCCCTTTAAAAAGTTAAACACCCCAAAATGCTCGTTTGGAGAGTGAATAGCATCGCTATCCAGTCCAAATCCCATCAATACAGTTTTACTTTGCAGGGTTTCTTCAAATAAGGCAACGATTGGGATACTCCCTCCATCACGTACTGGGATGGGTGCTTTGCCAAATGTTTCGATATAGGCCTTTGAAGCTGCTTGAAATTCCAGACCATCGGGGTGCATGACATAGGCCTCACCGCCGTGATGTGGTGTGACTTTTACCGTTACTCCTTTGGGAGCGATAGACGTAAAATGGTCTATAAACAGTTTTGTGATTTCTTCCGAATTCTGATTTGGCACCAATCGCATAGAGATTTTGGCATAAGCTTTTGATGCAATGACTGTTTTTGCGCCTTCACCCGTGTATCCACCCCAAATCCCGTTAACATCCAGAGTAGGACGAATCGATTTGCGCTCGAGAGTCGAAAAACCTTCCTCACCATAAACGGAATCTATATCTAGGGAATTTTGATAATTTTCTAATGAAAATGGAATGTTTTTAAAATCTGCACGTTCGGCAGTACTTAAATCTTCTACTTCATTGTAAAAACCAGGGATTGTGATTCGGTTGTTCGCATCGTGGAGAGAAGCAATCATTTTTGTAAGGATATTGATTGGATTGGCAACGGCTCCGCCATAGAGGCCTGAGTGCAGGTCGCGATTGGGACCTGTTACCTCGACTTCTACATAGCTCATACCTCGAAGACCCGTGGTGATTGAAGGAATGTCGTTGGCAAGCATACCTGTATCGGAAATCAAAATGACATCATTGACGAGCTTTTTGGTATTTGCACGAACAAAGGTTTCAAGGTTGTCGCTGCCCACTTCTTCTTCTCCTTCGATCATAAACTTGACATTGCAAGGTGTACCACCGTTATGTTCCATCACCTCGAGGGCCTTGATGTGCATAAACATCTGTCCTTTATCATCGCATGCACCACGAGCAAAAATGGCTCCTTCAGGGTGGAGGTCGGTTTTGCGGATTTCTGGCTCAAAGGGCGGGGTGTCCCATAAGTCTAGCGGGTCGGGGGGTTGTACGTCGTAATGCCCGTAAACGAGTACAGTAGGTAGGGCAGGGTCGATGATTTTTTCCCCATAGACAATCGGAAAGCCAGCGGTTGGGCAAAGTTCGGTATGGGTGCACCCTGCGTTTCTAAGTGCATCTACTACCGCTTGTGCGGCGGTTTGCATATGTGATGAATAGGCCGAATCGGCACTGATAGACGGAATGCGAATTAGAGAAAACAGTTCTTCGATGAATCGATTTTTGTTTTTTTCGATGTAGGAAGTGTGTGATGACATAGCGTTGAATTGGATACGAAGATATCGTATAATTTGCAGACTAAAAATCGGTAAATGTGTTTATATTTGCAAGCCATCACAAGCGGGTGTGGTGAAATTGGTAGACACGCTAGATTTAGGATCTAGTGCTTCACGGCGTGGGGGTTCGAGTCCCTTCACCCGCACAAAAAAACCTCAACATTTTGTTGAGGTTTTTTATTCTTTTTGATTCGTTTTAAAACTATCTCTTATTCGCCTGAGCAATATACTCGTCAAGGGCTTTTGTCATCGACGGGTTGGCAGGTGTTGGTGCCAGGATATCTATGCGTAGATCGGCAGCTTCGGCAGCTTTAACGGTGCTATTTCCAAAGACTGCAATGCGCGTGTTGTTTTGCTGAAAGTCTGGAAAGTTGTGAAACAAAGACTCGATCCCAGATGGGCTAAAAAATACAAGAATATCATAATAGACATCATGTAAATCAGACAAGTCACTGATTACAGTGTTATAAAACACACCTTTAGTCCAGTTTACTCCAAGGTTGTCGAGCGCCTCAGGAACATTTGCTTTTAGCACGTCCGAACAAGGAAGTAGATAGCTTTCATTTTTGTGTTTGTTCATCAGCTCAATCAAATCTTTGAAAGTCCGAGTGCCGACATAGACTTTTCGCTTGCGATAGACCACATATTTCTGCAAGTAGTAAGCGACTGCCTCTGACTGGCAAAAGTATTTGAGGGTAGAAGGAATGGGAAAGCGCATTTCTTCTGCAAGTCTAAAAAAATGATCGATAGCGTTACGGCTTGTTAAAATAATGGCCGAAAACTTACTAAGATCAATTTTTTGTTTACGTACCTCTCTAGCAGGCACACCCTCTACATGAATAAATGGTCTAAAATCAATCGCAACTTTTCGCTTTTCTACAAGTTGATTATAAGGCGAATTTTCAATCGCTGGCTCGGGCTGTGAAACAAGTATCGTTTTTACTTTCATAGAAACGTATTATGCGTTGGTTTGATTGATCAGCTCGAATAAAACCCAAAGGGATCCAATTTCGAGGGTGCAAATATATAAAATAAATAGCACTATTTTTTTACGTATAAGCTGCCAATAGGGGTTCGCAAAGAACAGATAACCAACGATATAATACAAAAGATATATCCCCCCGGAAATGGCCCAGTAAATCATATTGTTTATAGGTGGATAGTGAGATATTATGATAAAAATTAACAATAAAAATGCACCTTTTGTTTTGAGCAGACTTCTTCGAAAGATTACTTGGAGAAGCAAGCGCCTTGAACGCCAAAGTAATCCAATCATCATTTCAAGGACAAACTTAATCAGGGTGTAGCCAAGCCATGACAAAATAACCACATAAATAGGAGTGATGGACGCATCGATCAGCTCACTTTGAACCAAAAGCATGAAGGAAAAATACCCAAATACCAACCCACGAAATACAAAAGCAATGGCATCTTGAAAATTTATATTTTCGGGCGGTGCATCAATTTTTTTGGTCGATGGAATATCTGTGTGACTGATTCGTGTGATTGAAAAAAATAAACTTTGGTCTATGAGTTTGATAATCAATAAAATAGACGATAGTAACAGACTATACCACATCCCAGTCGAGTCATGAAAGCTATTTCGTAATAAAGCAATTTCGTTCACAGTGCAAAAGTAAACAATGATAGGGGAACAAGAACGTCGAATTCCCTACTTTTGTAAATAGAGTGTAATGAAGAAAAATCTAGTTATTGTTCCTACCTACAATGAGGCCGAAAATATCGAGGAGTTAGTTTCTGCCGTCATGGGGCTAGAGTGCCCTTTCGAAATGTTGGTTGTGGATGACAATTCACCTGATGGAACGGCTGGACTAGTCGAAGCATTACAATTAAAATTTCAGGGTCGTTTACATCTCCTAAAACGACCCTTTAAGGAGGGCTTGGGCCCTGCCTATTTGGAGGCCTTCCGATGGGCGTTGGATTACGATTATGATTTCATTTTTGAAATGGACGCTGATTTTTCACATGACCCCTACGATTTGCTCAAATTGCAGGAAACACTTCAGGATAAAGGGGAAGACGTTGTGGTGGGTTCTCGATATGTTCGTGGAATTCAAGTTGTCAACTGGCCTTTATCTCGAATTTTATTGTCCTATTTTGCGTCTTTGTATGTTCGTTTCATTACAAGAATGCCAGTAAAAGATACTACAGCTGGTTTTGTGGGTTACAAAAAAGATGTCATACAAGCTATAATAGAAGAAAGTATTCGTTTTACAGGATATGCCTTTCAGATTGAAATGAAATTTAAAGCGTGGGTCAAGGGTTTTCGAATGACCGAGATTCCGATCGTCTTTACCGATCGTGCTCGAGGTACTTCAAAAATGAATCGTTCAATTATCAGTGAAGCCATTTTTGGTATAATTTTGATGAAAATAAAAAGTTTGTATGCCAAATAATCAAACGCTATTAATTAGACAAGCTAAAGTGGTGAATGAGGGACAAATAAAAACCCTTGATATTTTGGTTGAAGGGTCGTTTATAGCAGAGATATCCCCTCACATCGAGTCAAGCGCAGACACTGAAATCCATGCTGAGGGGAAAATGTTGATTCCGGGGCTTATTGATGATCAGGTTCATTTCCGTGAACCAGGACTAACCTATAAGGGATCAATAGAAACCGAAAGCCGCGCTGCGGTTGCTGGAGGGATTACAACTTTTTTTGAAATGCCTAATACCAACCCAGAAACTACGACTCGGGCGGAATTTGAAAATAAAATCGAAATTGCCAAGCAAAGTTCTTGGGCCAACTATGGATTTAAGTTTGGAGGTACCAACGACAACCTCAATGAAGTACTGGCTGTTGATCCTTGTCGTGTTCCAGGAATTAAACTCTTTTTGGGTTCTTCGACAGGTAATATGCTGGTGAACAACCCTGAAGTCTTGTATAGTATTTTTTCAAATACCAAGCTTCCGATTTCTGTTCATTGTGAAGATGAACAAATAATACGTAAGAACATGGCAACTTTCACGGAGAAATACGGGGAAGAGATTCCCATGTCTTGTCACCCACAGATTCGATCGGAGGAAGCATGTTATGAATCGTCCTCCACTGCTATAGCACTGGCCAAAGAAACAGGCGCAAGACTACATGTTTTTCACTTGTCGACAGCTAAAGAAACAGAGCTATTTGAAAGTAACCCAGCTGTAGAATCAAAAACAATCACATCAGAAGTTTGTATTCATCATCTTTGGTTTTCCGATGAAGATTATGCCGATAAGGGTAGTTTAATTAAGTGGAATCCAGCGGTAAAAACCGCGCAAGATCGTGCAAGACTTTGGGAAGCGCTCATCGACGATCGTATCGATATTATTGCCACCGATCACGCACCCCACACCATAGATGAAAAAATGAATCCCTATAGCAAAGCACCTTCAGGTGGGCCGATGGTGCAGCATGCATTGTCTGTGCTATTGGAGTGTCATTTACAAGGAAAAATTTCAATCGAGAAAATTGTCGAAAAAATGTCTCACAACCCCGCAAAGTTATTTGACATCGACCGACGTGGGTTTTTACGAGAAGGGTATTATGCTGACTTGGTTTTAGTGGACATGCATGCCCCATACACTGTTTCTAAAGATAATATCCTTTATAAATGTGGGTGGTCTCCGCTTGAGGGGCAAAACTTTAGATCGCAGGTGACCCATACAATTATTAATGGATCTTTGGTGTATGACCAAGGTAGGTTTTCTAATAAAAAAGTGGCAATGCCGGTAGAATTTATAAGATGAAAAAAGCAATTTTTTTCTTGTTTATGATTCTATTGTCCTGTGCCCAGGTGGTGGAGGTTCCACCCGAAAATTTGATTGGTGAAGAGAGAATGGCTAACTTAATTTTTGAGCTTGCTGTTTTGGATGCTGCTAAAGGATTTATTCCCAAAGATCAAAAAGATAGAATCGTTTTGAATGCAGACTCTTTTTATCAGTTTCACGAAATTGATAGCATACAGTTTACAATCAGTAATGCCTATTATGCTAAGCATCCGAAAGCATACTTGCGTATTGTCAGTATTGCACAGATAAAACTCCAAGAATTTGAAAAAAACATACAAGAAATAGAGACTAAGATGTTAACGATCGACTCGATAGACATCAAATTAAAAAACCAGAAAAAAAATAGCACTAAGTAGGGGATTCTTTTTAGATCATCAATTAGATCTTATATTTGTGTAACGTAAAATAAATGACAAGAAACTTTGTAGCAGAATTAGCGTGGAGAGGGCTGGTACATGATATCATGCCAGAAACGGAAAAGGTTTTAAATGAAAATCCAACTTCTGGTTACATTGGTTTTGACCCAACTTCTGACTCTTTACATATTGGAAGTTTGGTTCAGATAATGATTTTGATGCATTTTCAACGTGCAGGACACAGCCCGATTGCATTGATTGGCGGTGCTACTGGTATGATTGGAGACCCATCTGGGAAATCACAAGAACGTAATTTGCTGGATCAAGTAATTCTTGAAAAAAACATTAAAGGGATTGAAAATCAGCTTAGTAGGTTTTTGGATTTTAATGAAAGTTCTCCAAATGCAGCGAAGTTGGTCAACAATTACGATTGGATGTCTAGTTTTTCTTTGATTGAATTCGCACGAGATATTGGTAAGCATTTGACAGTGAATTATATGATGGCCAAAGATTCGGTCAAAAAACGCTTGATTAGCGATGCTAAAGAGGGCATGTCCTTTACCGAGTTTAGTTATCAACTTATTCAGGGTTATGATTTTCTACATCTTTATGAGCATCACAACTGCTTATTACAAATGGGAGGAAGTGACCAATGGGGAAATATCACCACAGGTACAGAGTTGGTACGTCGAAAGGCGGGAGGCAAGGCCTACGCCCTGACTTGCCCTTTGATCACAAAGGCCGACGGAACCAAGTTTGGAAAAACTGAAAGTGGGAACGTCTGGTTGGACAAGACCAAAACCTCTCCATATAAGTTCTACCAGTACTGGCTTAACACATCTGATGAAGATGCAGAGTCCTATATCAAAATTTTTACTTTTTTGGATCAAAAGACCATTATCGATCTGATTACACAACACAAAGAAGTACCACATTTACGCCAACTTCAAAGAACTCTTGCAGATGAAGTGACTCGTATGGTGCACTCCGAAGAAGAAAGAGTTATGGCGGTTCAGGCTTCGGAAATCCTTTTTGGAAAGGCAACTTCATCTGCTTTAAAGCAAATTGATGAAGCAACTTTTTTGGATGTTTTTGAGGGTGTTCCGCAAGCCAGCTTGCCCAAGTCAACACTTACAGAGGGAATCACAGCGATTGATCTACTTGCGTCATCTACAGGTTTTTTGTCTTCCAACGCCGAAGCCAGACGTGCACTTAAAGAAAATTCGATTTCGGTCAATAAGGAAAAAATAAAGGAATCTTTTACTGCGCAACATACCGATTTGATTTGTGATCGTTATTTACTTCTCCAGCGAGGAAAAAAGAACTATTTTTTAGTGTTGTTTAACTAACCATTAGGTTGCATCCACGGATATCACTGGTATCTACCCTTCCCAGAACCTCAAAAGACCCATCTTCATACACTTTTGCCAAGTCATCGGTAGCGATAAATGCACAGGAATTTTTGTTGGCAAGGTCAATGATGTTCAAGCAGCCCGTTCCATTCTCTTGTACTCCCATGGGGTTGTTTGGATGGCGAACAAAGACCTTCATCCAAGGTGGGCAGTGAAATATACCACCCGTTTTGGCGTAGGCTTGCGATAGAAGTTCTGTCATCCCAAATTCTGATTGAATCTCTTTAACACCAAGATTACACTTAAGTTGTGAGTGTAATTCGTCGCGTACTATCTCTTTTCGACGCCCTTTCATACCTCCAGTTTCCATGACAATCGTATGAGACAAGGAAGAGGGGAATTGCTCTGCAAAATCTAGTAAAGCAAAACTCACACCCAACAAAAAGGTTTTTTTGTGATTGTTCTCACGCTGTTTTAACAACTCATGCAACTTTTGGTGGTCATCAAGATAAAAACCACTATCTGAGCAATCTGATAGTTCTATTAATTTTCGCATCATAAAGACCAAAGATGAATTGGGTTTTTCTAAATACCCGGGCAGTAAACCAATGATTGCAAACTGCTTGGGATTTCCGTAAAACAACTCAAAGCAATGGACAAAACTTTGTTCATAGGTTTGAATATCTGCTATGTGATGTGAACTTGTCGCTCCTCTGGTTCCACTGCTTTCAAAAATATGGGAGCAGTGTGGTGTTCCTGTGAGAACTTTGTGTGTTTTAAAAAAAGAAATCGGTAAAAATGGAATTTGAACCAGAGATTCGCAATCACTAGGATTACGATTTGTGAGGTCACAAAACGAACGGTAGATCTTATTGTGTTTAAACTGTTCCTCATAGCAATTAATTGCCTGTACGTGAAAGCTAATGGAAGATTCGTAAAAAGATAGCTTGTTCATAAATCGATTTCAAAGTTACATTATTAACATTAAGCTAATATTTGACCACATTATTCAACCATAATTTTTATACATTTGAGTTTTGGCAAAACATGGATAATAAAAGTATTAAGATTTTACTTGTTGATGATGAACCCGATATCTTAGAGTTCATGAGTTATAACCTTTCAAACGAAGGTTATAAAGTTTTCACAGCAACCGATGGAGTAGAGGCTGTTGAAAAAGCCAAAAGCAAATCTCCTCACCTTGTATTGCTCGATGTAATGATGCCTAAAATGGATGGGATTGAAGCGTGTGAGAATCTGCGTAAATTACCCAAGTTGGGTGAAAAGATAATCATTGTTTTTCTGACGGCAAGAAGTGAAGACTACACACAGGTTGCTGGTCTAGAAGCAGGTGCAGATGATTATATTACTAAACCTATAAAGGTCAAAGTTCTTATCAGTAAGGTCAAGTCGCTTTTGCGTCGTATGCAGGATGGAGCTGTTAGTGACAGTCTAATCGAAGTGGGGAGTCTTGTAGTGGATCGCGAGGAATACAAAATCACCTATAACGGTCATGAAAAAATCCTGCCCAGAAAAGAATTTGAACTCCTTTCTCTTTTGGCGAGTAAGCCAAATAAAGTTTTTAAACGCGAAGTCATACTCGATCGTGTTTGGGGCAATGAGGTCATTGTTGGCGGACGAACAATCGATGTGCATATCCGAAAACTAAGAGAAAAAATTGGTAACCGGCACTTTGTTACCGTCAAGGGTGTTGGTTATAAATACGTGATTTAAACAGATACCTTGTGCTTAAAAAAAGAAGGAATACACTTGCCATTGTTTATGCTATCGCATGCCTTTTCATTGTTGTATTCAACGTTTCGTTGATAGTGTATTTTTTATTTGCGCAAAATCCATTTTCAGCTAATATCTTGGTGATGTCAATCGGATTGGGTGTTTTTTTTTCCCTCACTATGTTCATCTGGCTAAACAGGCAGATTAACCAAATGTTAGATGCCTACCTCAAAAACCTTTACGCAGATTTTGCTGCAGAAAATGAAGCGCTAAATTTTAATAGTTCACTATTTGATTTGGGTGAGTTGGAGGAGAAAGTCAAAGAGATTGTAGCTAAACGTATTACAGAAATCAAAACGCTTAAAAGCCAAGATACATTTCGCAAGGAATTTTTAGGAAATGTAGCTCACGAACTCAAAACACCACTGTTTACCGTTCAAGGCTATATATCAACCCTCTTAGATGGCGGATTGTCAGATGAAAAAGTCAATAAAAAATACCTTAACAGAGCAAACAAAGGGGTTGATCGACTTCTTTACATCGTCAAAGATCTCGATTTGCTCACACAGCTAGAAACAGAAACGACTGCACTTGTGATGTCAGATTTTGATATTGTGGAGCACGTCCGAAATGTATTTGAATTGCTGGAAATTCGAGCATCGAAATCCAATATATCGCTTGAGTTTGATAAAGATTATCTTTTCCCAATCGATGTAAATGCAGATCAAGAAAGAATCCAACAAGTCTTTACAAACTTGATTGTGAATTCTATAAAGTACGGAAAGAAAAAGGGTACAACCGAAATCCGATTCGAAGATATCGATGAGGATAAAATCAAAGTTCATATTGCTGACAACGGATTGGGAATCTCTGAAGAACACCTTCCACGCTTATTTGAACGCTTTTATCGTGTTGATAAAAGCGGTAGCCGTAAAGAAGGGGGGACTGGCCTAGGGCTCTCAATTGTTAAGCACATTGTCGAAGCCCATCAACAGGAATTGCTGGTGGAAAGTCGAGTTGATATTGGTTCTCAATTTTCTTTTACTTTACATAAGGCTAACAAAAATGCCGATAGAATAGCCGAAATCGATGGGAAGTAAAAACAAACTGAAACGCTTTCAAGAGAATGAGACCTTACCCAATGTGATTCAACCCACTAGGGAGTCGCTTATCAAGGGATCATTTGCCCATACAGGGCATTGGAAACAATATTTTGGAAATGACAATTCAATCATTGTTGAGTTGGGTTGTGGGAAGGGTGAATATACTGTGGAACTAGCTCGACAAAATCCAGATTGTAACTACATCGGAATTGATATTAAAGGAGCTCGACTTTGGAGAGGAGCAAAAACAGCACATAAAGAACAGCTCTATAATGTGGCATTTATCCGAACACAAATTGAGCTTATCGAGCAGGTTTTTGCCCATGATGAGGTATCTGAAATTTGGTTGACGTTTCCTGACCCACAGCTGAAATTCAAACGGACAAAGCATAGGTTGACAAACCCCGATTTTTTATTGAAATACCAACGAATTCTTTACTCCAAAGGGATTGTACATCTCAAATCCGATAGCGCTTTCTTACATGGATATACTCTCGGGGTTTTGGACGGTATGGGCATCCGACCACAAATGGCACATCACGACGTCTACAATTATGTACATGCCCCAGCGGAGGTGGTTTCCATTCAAACCTTTTATGAGCAGCAGTATTTGGCACAGCAAATCCCAATAACTTACTTAAAATTTAGTTATGAAAAATACCTCAGATAAAACAGATTTTTTTGATCGTGTATACGATGTTGTTCGTCAAATTCCAGAAGGGAGGGTTACTAGCTATGGCGCAATCGCATGCCATTTGGGCATGCGCCGATCGGCGCGTATGGTTGGTTGGGCAATGAATGCAGCCCATTCAAAACCCGATGTACCAGCACATCGTGTGTTGAATCGCAATGGCTTACTTACTGGAAAACATCATTTTGGAGGGCCGAGAGTGATGCAGCAGTTGTTGGAGAATGAGGGGCATAAAATCGAAGACGATCAAATTACCCATTTTAAGCAAATCTTTTGGGATCCGGCAAACCCTATGTAAGTTGCTGTCTTTGTGCTATATTTGCAATTTTAAATCATTTTAAAAAAGAAATCCTGAAAAAGCCCGTAGTCGAATCTCTGGTCAAAGCCATCACACTCCCTGGGTCTTCCCAAACCATAGGGGATGCTAACGCGTTGACTAATGTGCAACTCATCGGAAAAGAGATTGTTATCGACTTGGCTCTAGCAAGCCCTAGCTTACAGTCACGCAAAAAAATTGAGTCCCATGTCGGATCAGTATTACATGACAAAATTAGAGAGGATTATACCTTTCAAGTCCATGTGACCCATCAAAAATCTCCTACTGCGGTACAACCCAATATAATCAAAGGCAAAGCTTTAAAAGGCGTCCAAAATATCCTTGCGATTGCGTCTGGAAAAGGTGGGGTAGGGAAATCTACATTGACAGCTAATTTGGCAGTCACCCTTTCAAATATGGGTTTTAAAGTTGGTGTATTGGATGCAGATATTTACGGACCATCGATGCCAATTATGTTTGATGTGGCTTTCGAACGCCCTTTATCTGTTCAGGTTGATGGTAAATCAAAGATGAAACCTGTGAGCAACTATGGCGTTCAAATCTTATCGATCGGATTTTTCACAAAGCCAGATCAAGCTGTGATATGGCGTGGACCGATGGCATCAAAAGCACTCAGCCAAATGATTTTCGACGCGCATTGGGGTGAGCTTGATTTTTTATTAATTGACTTACCGCCTGGAACAGGTGATATTCACCTGAGTATTTTACAAGCTCTTCCAGTGACTGGAGCTGTGGTGGTGAGCACACCACAAGCGGTAGCCCTTGCCGATGCCAAAAAAGGGGTTGCCATGTTCCAGCAAGATTCGATTCAGGTTCCTGTTTTGGGGATTGTAGAGAATATGTCCTACTTTACCCCAGAGGAATTACCAGAGAATAAATATTACATTTTTGGAAGAGATGGCGCCAAATATCTAGCAGAAGAGGTCGGGGTGCCTTTTTTAGGTGATTTACCACTTGTGCAAAGTCTTCGTGAAGCTGGAGACATAGGAAGACCAGCTGTGTTGCAAGGCAGTACAGCTGAAGACGCATTTACAAGCATCACACAATCACTAATTACAGAATTGGTACAACGAAACAAAGAATTACCCCCAACCGAAATTGTGAAGATCACCACTATGGCTGGATGTTCAGCAGTTTCCTAATAAAATGAATATGGTAGAAGTCAAAGAACAAGTAGAACAAGCCCTAGATGAAATACGCCCCTTTCTGATAAACGATGGCGGAAACATTTCCTTAGTCGCTATTCAGGGAGATACGGTCATTGTAGAACTTGAAGGGAACTGCATTTCCTGTTCAGTTAATCAAATGACCCTGCAACTAGGAGTAGAGACTACCATAAAAAAGCACGCTCCGCAAATCAAAAAGGTAGTCAAGGTCAACTAATTTTTTGATAATTGGTTTTTTTAAAAGCTTTTTTCATTTTTTAATGTCCACATTCAACCAAAAAAAACCAGTTGGGACTACTATTTTATTTTAGTACAAATAACTATATTGTATACACATAGACAACCCCAGCAATAAGACCTCCGACAATTGGCGCCATAGCTGGAATCCAAGCATACGACCAATCTGGTTTTGCTTTTTTACCTCTTAGCAAGGTGTATATGATTCTAGGGCCTAGATCCCGAGCGGGATTAATCGCATATCCTGTTGTTCCACCTAACGACATTCCCAGCCCCCAAACCAATATACCGACAGGGAGTGACTCCATAGACCCTATTCCATATTGTAAGGTTTCGATGCCTTCAATTTTTATAGTTGGCTTGGCAATAAAAAAAATCAAAAACACTAGAAAAAAACTAGCAACAAATTCACTAAAAAAGTTGTTTTTAAAGTTTCTGATTGCGGGAGTTGTTGAGAAACATTTTTTTATGGTTATTTCATTTTCTGTTGCTTTGATGTGATCGATGTAGAAAATATAAACTATAACGGATGCAAAAATAGATCCAAGAATTTGAGTAATTATATATACGGGTACTAGAGACCAAGCAAATTTATTTGATATCGCCATACCAAGAGTTACAGCAGGGTTGAGGTGAGCACCGCTAAACTGACCAGCTACAATTACGCCAAAAAAAACTGCAAATCCCCACGCCGAAGTCAGTAGCATCCATTTGCTTCCCTCATTATTTGCATAAGTATTTTTAAGGTTGAGATTGGCAACAACACCCAATCCCAGCGACATCATAGTTAATGTACCAATAAACTCTGCAATAATTGAATTCATTAATAATTCAAAATTAGCTTAAATAATAGAATTGATTGTTACTTTAATATTATTTATCTTAACAAAAAAGAACAAATGAAAACCAACGAAAATAATAAAACTGCGATTGCCATTATCGCTGGACTTTTTTTTATTTTTGGATTTATCACTTGGGTCAACGGGGCTTTGATTCCATTTATGAAGACCATTAATGAGCTAACAGAGGCACAGTCCTATCTTGTTGCTTCCGCGTCCTATATATCATTTGTAGTTATGGCACTTCCTGCCTCATACCTACTTCATAAAGTGGGTTTTAAAATGGGCATGTCTATCGGGCTCTTTATTATGGCTATCGGTGCACTTGTATTTATTCCAGCTGCTGAAGCCCGTACCTACTGGATGTTCTTGACGGGGATTTTTATACAAGGTACGGGAATGACCATATTGCAAACCGCTGCTAATCCATACATCACCATACTTGGCCCCATAGAAAGTGGTGCCCAACGCATTGCTATTATGGGGATTGCAAATAAGGTTGCGGGTGCTTTGGGATCACTTATTTTTGGAGCGATTCTTCTCAAAGGGATTGATAAAGTCAAGGCCCAACTCGACAGAGTTTCTGTTAGCGAAAAAGCAACACTTTTAGATCAAATGGCCGACAGTGTTTTCACACCTTATGTGATTATGGCTATTGTTTTATTTGTGCTTGGTCTTTTGATGCGGAAAGCACCTTTACCCAATGTAGAGGCAGCCATAGATACAAATACACAGTCAGATGAGGTATCTGAAAAAACAATATTTCAATACCCACACTTATGGGTTGGGATACTGACCTTATTTGTGTATGTTGGTGCTGAAGTTATTGCTGGAGATTCTATCATAGCTTACGGAATTGCTCTTGGAATTTCGGCCTCAACGGCTAAGTTTTTTACCACGTTCACACTCATGGCTATGGTAGCATCTTATGCCCTTGGTGTAGTTTTGATCCCAAAGTATATCAGCCAACAAAAAGCATTACAAATCAGTGCTCTCTTGGGTATCGTTTTTAGTGTCTTGATCTTAATTACAGATGGCTTTACATCTGTTTTGTTTGTTGCTGCTTTAGGAATTGCCAATGCTTTAGTTTGGCCTGCAGTCTGGCCACTTACTCTTGAGGGTCTTGGTAAACACACCAAAACGGCATCTGCTTTATTGATCATGGCAATCGCTGGAGGAGCAATTATTCCACCACTTTACGGACGATTGGTAGACCTAGGCAAGGAAACACTAGTGCAGTCAGGACTTTCATCAACTGATGCCTTGGCCACCTCTGCACAAGAGAGCTATTATATTCTGATTCCGTGCTATCTAATCATTTTTGGTTTTGCGATTTTTGCAAAACAATTACGAAACTAATTCATCATTTCAATTATGAAAAACACCTATTGGAAGAAAAACATTCGCTACATCACGATTTTGCTAAGTCTATGGTTTATCGTCTCCTTTGGCTGCGGGATATTATTTGTAGAGCAGTTAAACACGATTCAAATTGGGGGATTTAAACTCGGCTTTTGGTTTGCCCAGCAAGGGTCTATTTTTGGCTTTGTTGCCATTATTTTCACATACATCTACCTTATGAACAAACTCGATCAAACCCAAAACAAATAAGCGATGGATCTTCAGTATTGGATATGGATAGCAGTTGGCCTTAGTTTTTCCTTGTATATCGGCATTGCGATTTGGTCGCGTGCTGGCTCCACAAAAGATTTTTATGTCGCAGGCGAAGGGGTTCACCCCATTGCCAATGGGATGGCAACGGCAGCTGACTGGATGTCGGCAGCATCGTTTATATCCATGGCAGGGATTATCTCCTTTGGCGGATATGATGGTTCAGTGTATCTCATGGGTTGGACAGGAGGTTATGTACTACTGGCCTTACTCCTTGCGCCATACCTACGAAAATTTGGTAAGTTTACAGTACCTGACTTTATAGGTGACAGGTATTACTCCAACACCGCCCGATCAGTAGCTGTGTTTTGTGCACTGATTGTTTCCTTTACTTATATCGCCGGACAGATGCGTGGGGTAGGAGTAGTGTTTTCTAGATACCTAGAAGTAGACATTATAACAGGCGTACTAATCGGTATGGGAATTGTATTGTTCTATGCAGTACTGGGCGGCATGAAAGGAATCACCTACACCCAAGTGGCGCAGTACTGCGTATTGATCTTTGCCTTTATGGTGCCAGCGATTTACATCTCATTTCTAGTAACAGGCAATGTGATTCCACAGCTGGGATTTGGATCTAGTGGCGCAGATGGCGTATATCTTTTGGACAAGCTCGATGGCTTACATAGAGAACTTGGATTTCATGAATACACCTCAGGGAGTAAATCTATGCTAGATGTGTTTTGCATCACCATGGCACTGATGGTTGGAACCGCAGGGCTACCACACGTGATTGTGCGCTTCTTCACTGTTAAGAAAGTCAGCGATGCACGAAAGTCAGCTGGCTGGGCACTGTTGTTTATTGCCATTCTCTACACCACAGCACCTGCCATTGCAGTGTTTTCAAGAACCAACCTTATAGAGACGGTAAGCAACCAACCCTACAAGGAGATGCCAGAGTGGTTTGACAAATGGGAGACCACGGGCCTACTTGGCTTTACAGACAAAAACGATGATGGATTGATTCAATACACGGCCGACACCACAACCAACGAACTGACAGTTGATGCAGACATCATGGTGCTTGCCAACCCAGAGATTGCACAGCTTCCCAACTGGGTGATTGCTCTTTTAGCAGCAGGGGCACTGGCAGCGGCACTGTCCACAGCAGCAGGACTCTTATTAGTAATCTCATCGGCAGTATCACATGATCTTCTCAAAAAAATGGTGATGCCCAATATCTCTGAAAAAGGAGAACTGATCGCAGCCCGAATCGCTGCAACAGGAGCGGTATGTCTGGCAGGTTACTTTGGCATCAACCCACCTGGCTTTGTAGCAGCTACGGTTGCCTTGGCATTTGGGCTGGCAGCCTCATCATTCTTCCCAGCCATTCTACTTGGAATATTCTCCAAAAGCATCAACAAAGAAGGAGCGATTAGTGGTATGCTGGTGGGGGTAACGCTAATGCTGTTCTATATGCTCAAGTTTAAGTTTGGATGGTTTGGGGGAGGCACCAAGTCCGATTGGTGGTTTGGGATATCACCAGAGGGCTTTGGAAGCATTGCGATGATTGCCAATTTTGCTGTCACCTTTATCATAAGTAGCAGAACCCCAGCACCAAGCAAAAACATACAGGAGCTGGTGGCTAATATTCGAAAGCCCTAAAAAAATCCGGATTTACCAGGTCATTTAATAGTGTCCACTAATTCAAATTAGCGTATATAATTTGAATTAAAATCAGCATCAATTCGAACTATATACTAACTAGTGTTCAGGTTCAAGCTTAAGTCTAAATTTTTGGAATTAACTTTATATAATTGTTTTTAATAAAAGCCTGGATAATTCCAGGCTTATATGATGCAAAAAAATAAATATTATTGCTTTATTAGTTTTACTGATATCGAGCTATTGAGTCTTGCTAAATAAACCCCACGCTCAAGTTGTTCTATTTCAATTTATTAAAGATGTTGCCATTGATTGGGACGCATCGGTGTACCTAGAGGCTGAACCAGGTGAATATATTACAATTGATAGAAAAGAAAAAAATGGCGAACATTGGTTTATTGGGAATAGTAATGGGGAATTAGAGCGAAACTCTGAAATCGATCTATCTTTTTTGGATGGCTCAAAAACATATCTCGCAAGAATTTACCGAGATGCTAAGTATGCAGACTACAAAACAAATCCACAGTCCTATACAATCGAATCAAAAGAAGTAACAAAGCAAACAACTTTACAAATCAAAACAGTAGCTGCCGGGGGATATGCAATCAGTATAGAGCCTGTTAATTAAAGGTTTATGTAATAGTTATTTGCGTTTTATTTTTTGAAATGACTAATTTCATTTTCTGTTGAGCAAATAATAACCTACACAAATCGAAAGGATTGACAAGCCAAAGTAGAGGATGTCAGTTGTAGATGAAAAACTCTCGGAATACTTCAGTATTTTCTCAAAAAACTTAACTATTAAAACAATAATAATGACCTTAATTATTTTGTTTTTTAATTGATCCAAATCTCGTATAATTAAGGTTGACTCTTTGAATTTCGAGTGAGTAAAATCAATTTCACTAACAAAAAGTTCATATATACCAAAGCCAAAAATTAACAATACTATTGCAATTAAAAATAAATCAATAGAAGAAATTATTTTGAAAAGTAGTTCATTGTTTTTAGAAATAGAGGAGTCAATAAGTGGATTGTAAAATAGAATTGCTTCAATAATTTCCCAACTACCAAGAAACATAAGATAAACGGAAGAGATAATTGAAAGTATAACGGCTAATAATGTCACGTATCGAACGTTCCATAAAATTTTTTCTAATCGTTTGTTCATAGTAGAAAGATAGCTATAATAATTATTGTGTTTTTCATATAATTACAAAAATAAAAAAACGGTTAACTAGAGAACAGTTTAACCGTTTTATTGTTTTATTAGTCCCAATTGGTCTGTTTTCGAAACAGAACTTAGTTATCTTAAAAAATTCATGTGATTATGTTATTAAATATGCGTTGTAATAAAATTACTTTAGAAATTTCATGGCTTTCTTTTCCCATTCCCACGCAGAAGCTACCGCTTCGTCAAGGCTCCTTTTTGTCTTCCAACCTAATATATTGTTGGCTTTAGTAGTATCTGCGTAAGCCGCTATCACGTCTCCCTCGCGACGCGCCCCTATTTTGTATGATAATTTTTTTCCTGAAATACGCTCAAAACTTTGAATCACTTCTAGGACACTACTCCCTTTCCCTGTGCCTAAATTAAACACTTCATAAGCATCATTGCTTTTGCCTTCTAATACACGTTCAAGGGCGACCACGTGTGCTTCAGCCAAATCCATTACATGGATGTAATCACGAATATTTGTTCCATCAGCGGTAGGGTAGTCGTTACCAAAAACGGTTAGCTCAGGGAATATACCGGCTGCGGTTTGTGTAATAATGGGCACCAAATTTTGCGGTCTGCCAAGTGGTAATTCACCAATCGCTATAGAAGAATGCGCCCCAATAGGATTAAAATACCGCAACGAAATCACACGAAATCCATCTATCGCATGTACAGTGTCCGATAAGATTTCTTCTCCTATCTGTTTGGTGTTCCCATAGGGTGACTTAGCACTTTGTATAGGTGTATTTTCGGTAATAGGTAATTCTTTGGCTTCGCCATAAACGGTACAGGACGAGCTGAAAATAAAAGGGATAGGAGAGGTGGCTTTTTCCACTTCTGCCAATAAGTTTAGCAGTGAACCTAAGTTGTTCTGGTAGTAGGCAACTGGTTTTTGTATACTTTCACCAACTGCCTTGAATGCAGCAAAATGAATGATGCCTTTTATTTTATGTTTTTGGAATAAGGAACTTAAAGCTATGCTATTTTGAAGATTCATTTCCTCAAAAAGCGGACGAATGCCACTTGAGGCTTCTATACCATCTATTACATCAATTGATGAGTTAGACAAATCATCCACAATGACGACGTCATACCCATTTTCTTGTAGTGCAACTACAGTATGTGAACCAATAAATCCTAATCCTCCTGTAACTAAAATCATAATTTAATCATTTGCCAATTGTTGGTAACAGATGCTCCATTCAATGTTAAATCTTTCATTTGAGTCCCAATTTATCTGTCTTCGATAGAAATACTGGATTTTTTAATTAATTTCATTCGCTTTAATGGAAGAATATATCCTAAAACTATAAATCTACAGAAAAATGATTTTAGAACATTCTGTGGACATATTAAATAGAGTTTCTGCTAATTAATTTAATTTCATTTTCAATTAATGTTCAATTATTACCGCAAGTTTTTTTACCCATAATTGAAAAATTAGTAGAAATTATTGTAATTACTACTTCAATAATTTTTTTTATGAAGATTCATTAAATGAAATTATACCTATATCTCTTTTAATTTTAAATTTTTTCTCTTTTACTTGCTTAATAATCGAAATAAGTGAGGAATCGTCCAATGCAATATAAACATAGTTTTGGCGGACGCTTATATCATCTTTGGAGTATAAAATTTTAAATGGTTTTTCATATTCTTTACAATACCTTATAAATCCCCACAGATTGTGGGGATTTGATCAAATTCGTTTTAAATGGTTAAATCTTATTCGTACCCTTCATTTTGTACCAATTTAGAATTTATTTGTAATTCCGAGGCAGGGATTGGCCATCTGATCTCGTTAGGTGTATATTGCGGTTGCGGATTTCCGCTATTTGACCAAATGGGTTGAGAGGAGTTAATTGCCTCATAATAAACTCCATTTCGAACAAGATCATTTCTTCTCCACCCTTCAAAGCACAGTTCTTTTCTGCGTTCACTCAAGATTTCATCTTTGTTGTGTTGCTGGGTTCCAACAACCAAATCTGCTGCTACTCCAGTTTTGACTTCATCAGGCCAAACTCGTGCGCGAGCCCTTAATAAGTTGATTGTCATATCTGCATCAGCCTGTGTGAGTTTATTTTGACCGTTTAAAGCCTCTGCATACATCAATAAAACATCAGCATAGCGAATATAAATTTCATCCACTGGGGTATCACTTCCCCAATCACTTGGACGAATATTATGCCATTTCCATGGCTTCCATGCTCCTTTTCCTAATCTCCTTGCCTGACCGTAGATAGTTTGACCTCTATCTCCAAACATCCCGTCCTCTGGCCAATTGTTAATCCATTGTGATTGATTCACATTGGTTTTTGCAATGTTATTTCTGGAGCGAATGTCAAGGTCTTCGTATGGTTGTGCAAAAGCATGATTGTTTCTGGGGAGTCCACCCTTTCCATTAGATGAAGTCCAATTGCCAGTATTTCCTGGTCCAGTAGCCGGGCCTGCTAACTCCCAATTTACATACCACATATTTCCATTAGCTGAACCATTTGAAACCGATCCTAAAGGGCCATACAGCGTACCCACTGCACTTCCTTGATCCATTCCAGGTCCATCAAAGCCAAAAGAAAAAATAATTTCTTCATTTTGCTCATTGTCGACTTTGAAAATATTAGGGTAATAGTCAATTAAATCATATACTCCACTTTCGATAACATCTTTTAGCTCTGATTCGGCTTTGACAAAATAGCTAGGGTCGTTAATTGGGTGACCAGTCATTTGAAGGTACACACGACCTAGAACAGCTTGTGCTGCTCCTCTTGTAACACGTCCTCCGCCTTGTTTTGCTTCTAAATTATCTTTCACGAAAAGTAAGTCTTCTTCTATGAACTTATAAACATCCAAAGGCGTTGACTGTGGGACTTCCAGGTTTTCCAAAGAGGTTGTTTCATTTTTTATCAGAGGAATGTTCTCCCATGAACAAACTAAAGCAAAATTGATAATTGCTCTTAAGAAACGTGCCTGAGCTACAAGCTTATTTTTATCATCATCATCAATTTGATCTTCAGACATAGCACCTACTCTGTCAATGACGCTGTTGACTTTGTTTAGATTCACATACATATTCTCCCAAATATCCCGTATTATGATGTCTGACGGAGATACAGTATGAAGATATATGGGTTTAAACTTACTCCATCCCGGAGATACAATTTCATCAACAGCCATAACACCCCAAATGTTTAACCAGCCTGTTTGGAAGTTTGACATTAATGCGTTCCTTGCTGCATCATATGCACCAACGGTGTAAATCTCTGCACCTGCCTTATCGGTTAGTAAAGCAGCTGGATCTATAATACTTGTTGGATTTTCCTGTAGAAAATCTTCTTGACACCCTAAAAACAACAGTCCAAATATGAAATATCTTAATGTTTTTATATTTTTCATTTTATTAAAATTTATAAATTAAAATCGTGCTACAATTCCTGTTCTAAATGTTCTAGATCTTGGATAAGAGTCAACATCCAAACCAGGTGTTAGTTGATTGTTTCCAACACTTACATCTGGATCCCATCCACTGTATTTAGTCCAAATGTGTACATTATCCATAGATGCATATATACGCAGATTTTTAACCCCTATTTTTCTGATTAAATCCCTAGGCAAAGTAAAACCTAAAGTAATATTTCCAATTCTAAAATATGAGCCGTCTTCAATGTAAGTATCATATGCAGCTGAATTAACATCGCCGCTACTTCCTGCGCTGAAAGCGGTGAATCTTCCCATTGGATTTTCAGGTGACCATCTGTCATTGACTATGGCAAATTTATTTCTCCAGGGAACAGAGGTTTGTATACCCTTTTTTAATGTTTTGTTATATACATCATTTCCATATGACCAAGATGTTTGAATAGATAAATCAAAATTCATGAAATTTAAATTTTGTGACATACCTCCGAAGTGCTTAGGTAAAGTATTCCCAATAATATGTCTGTCATCATCGTTAATAACCCCATCACCATTTATATCTTTAAATTTAGTCATCCCGGGACGGTAAGTCCCATTAGTAACAAGTGCATTAAGTGGGACTCCATCTTTTAAGGTATACTGGTTTAACGACCACCACATCGCAGTGCCGTCATCTCCAACTGCAGCTGCATCTGCATATAATTTTGATGCCGCTTCACTATCTGTCATCCCCTCAAACTCAACAAAATCATCATATGTATAAACTCCATCGAAATCTAGCCCATATATTGATCCTAATGGTTCGCCAACTTTAACTATGTAATCGTTATTTGTCAGATTATCACCAATTGCTGTTACAAAAAATTCATCAGCTCCTCCTAAATTTAAAACTTTGTTCTCATTAAATGTGATATTAAAATTCATGTTCCAATTAAAATCACGATTTTCTACAATATTCGCATTTAAAGCTAACTCACGTCCTACATTGCTGACCAAACCTAGATTTTTAAACGCTGTCTGGTATCCTGATGTTGATGGTAGTGGAACTTCTAAAAGTAAATTAGAAGTTTCCTTATCGTAATAATCTGCTTCAATAGTAATTCTATTGTTAAAAAGCCCAAGACTGATACCATAATCTACTTCACGTGTAGTCTCCCATGTGAGTTCTTCATTAGCCAACTGAGTAATTGACGAACCTGTCGTAAGTGTACTACCACCAAAAATATAGCCCGAGATCCCTGCTTGAGCAATCGATTTGTAGGCAGGAATTTCAGTGTTACCTGATTGGCCGTAGCTAAATTTAAGTTTAAGGTCAGAGATATTATTTCTAAGCTTTTCTATTAAAGAACCGACAAGATTATCGCTTGATGAGTTAGCACTATTGTAAAACCATGACTCATCGGATATTCTCCAAGCTAGACCGAGGGAAGGGAAATAATCCCAACGCTTGTCTTCTGCAAAACGGGAAGAACCGTCATAACGCAAACTTGCCGTTACCAAGTATTTGTTAAATGCATCATATTGAATACGACCAATAAATGATTCAACAGATGAATTGAATGCATAGGACTGTGTTGGTTCTGTATTTAGTGCACCTTGTAGCGCGTCTAAGTCGAGACCAGGAATATCAAAACCTGTTGAGTTTGAAGTAAGGTTCTCAGAAGTATTCTGTTGGCGCTCGTAAACCAAAGTAGCATTGATACGGTGTTTACCAATATCTTTTAAATAGCTTAAATTTTGTTCAGTAACTAAACTCCCACTATTATAAAATCTCGTTATTGCTCTACCACCAACAGCTTTTGACCAGCCAAATTTGTTTGTGTACCAAGCCTTGTTTTTTACTGCCATAGAAAATCCTCTAATTGATGATCTAAAAGTTAAACCCTCGACTAATTCGTATGAGAGATAGGCATTTAGGCTTGTTTGTAGTGTTTTTCCAAAGTTAGCGTTTTCAGATAATATTAATTCGGGGTTGCTTACGTCTCCGTTTCGATTTGCAATTATCCGTCCAGTTTCTGGGTCATATTCATTTTGAAACCATTGCCTTGGTGATTGAACAGGAGAAAAAAGAATAGCACTTGTTACTATCCCCGATCTGCCTTGGCTGTTATCCGAAGCAGCGGTTACAACACCCGACCTAGAAATATGTCCAATATTTCCATTAAATCCTGCCTCTAGTCTATCATTTAATTTAGAGCTTATATTGAAATTACCTGTATACCTTTCAATTCCAGATGTTCGAATTATACCTTCACGGTCTTGATACGAAAAAGCTGCATTATAGCGCGTATTTTTATTACCGCCACTCGCGTTAACTCTGTAGTTTTTTGTAATAGCTTCACGAGTAATATTTTCTTGCCAATCATCAATTAATATGGGTGGATCAAATTCCATTGTTGCTAAATCTATGGGGATGTAAGTACCTGTACCATCATCAACCCTCATAGATTCAGCTAAATACTTACTTTGATTCGTATCATCGTTTACTTCTGCAAATGCAGGAAACCATGTTTGATAATCGTTTCGATAATCAATAAATTCTTGTGCCGATAAAATATCAAGTTTCCTAGAAAGTGTTGAAACCCCATAAAATGACTGAAAAGTTATTTGATTTCTTCCCGGCAACCCTTTTTTAGTTGTAATTAAAATTACTCCGTTAGCTCCTCTAGAGCCGTAAATGGCAGTAGCTGATGCATCTTTTAATATGTCAATTGATTCAATACTACTAGGATCTATTGTCGCAAGTGGACTTGTTGAACTATTTCCTTGGCCAACTGAGGTAGAAACACCGGCACCTGTAATTGGAAAACCATCAATTACATATAATGGGTCATTACTGGCATTTATTGAAGTACCCCCACGAATTCTAATTTTGAATGATGCATCAGGTCCTCCTTCAGATTGCACCACCTGCACACCAGCAGCTTTTGAAGCTATGGCACCTTCAAAACTGGTAGTTTTAATTTTTTCTATCTCATCTGACTTGATTGTTGATACAGCTCCAGTCAAATCTTTACGTTTGACAGAACCATACCCTACAACTACAACTTCATCTAGCTCGGAAACATCTGCAATAAGGTTCACATCTAGGTTGTTACGCCCCTCAAGGTCAACCTCTAAGGTTTTAAAGCCAACATAACTGAAGATAAGCACATCATCTTTGTTTGCGGAAATTTCGAAATTCCCATCAAAGTCAGTAACTGAGCCAATTTGTTCTCCCTTTACTGCCACACTGACGCCAGGCAGTAAACTACCATCACCAGTAACTGTTCCTTTTACTTTCAACTGTTGCCCATACACAGATGTAAAAGAAAAAAACAACGCTAGCGTAGCTGTGAAAGCCTTTGTTGAAAATTTGCTAATTATTATTTTTATCATAATTTTTGGTTTTCAAAGTTTTAGTAAAATAAATATAATTTCAAAACTATCAGTAAATGTTAATTTATATTCCCAATCTATTAACAAAACATACTCAAAAATTATCAATTTGTTAATATAGGCCTGATAATCTGTGCCATTTAAAGGGTAATTTTTCATATTTTAAAGTCAAATTTTTTTTAGTTTTTTGATAAAAATTAATCATCCATGGTTCAGAGTTTTATTAAGATTACTTTCTGCTTTATTTTTATTCAATCAACCTTACTTTTTGCCCAAGCAGATGATATTATAGATAACATCTCACTGAACGGAAAATGGGCTATTATTTTTGACCAAGACAATCGGGGAGGTTTTGAAAAATGGCATTTAAAGCATTTATTCGAAAATCAGAAAGAGGTCTCAGACATTCAAGTGCCAAGTCATTGGGAAACCATGAAAAAAGACTATGAAGGCGTGGTTTTTTACAAGAAATCATTCTGGGTACCCAAGTCGTGGAATGTCGGAGTTTTTAGTCTTCATTTTGAAGCTGTAAATTACAAAACCGAAGTATGGGTAAATGACCAAGCCGTTGGTACTCATGAAGGCGGCTTTACTCCTTTTTCATTTCAAGTCGATGAAGTTCTGAAACCCGGCGAGATGAACCATATTATTATGAGGGTTGTCGGTCCGATACTAATGACTGACCAGCGCATCGACGAAATGGGTCGTATGGAAGTGCCCCAATGGAGAGGTGCGATTACAGGGGGGATTTGGCAAGACGTTTGGATTCAGCGCAGAGGAAATGTTACCATTCATGATGTTTTTTTAAAACCCGATATTGACAAATCTCTTACGGGTATTGATCTAGAATTATACAATCACCAATCAGCACAACAAAAAACAACTCTTTTAATTAAGGTCAATGACGCAGCCGGTAACAATGTGGGCATTTTTGAAAAAAATATGGACTTGGATCCAGGTAAAAATAGACTAAAGACATCCGTCGATATTCCAAATCAAAAGCTGTGGTCACCTCAAAGCCCACACCTATATTCGATCGACATCTCACTAACAAATGGTAAAGAAACAACGGACAACTGGACACACCGTTTTGGCATGCGAAAGTTTACAATTCAAAACAATCAGTTCTATCTAAACAACGAACCCCTGTATTTAAAAGCAACCTTTTTTGAAGGGCTTTACCCTGTAGGACTTGCTTTTCCTGACTCTAAGGAAATGGCGATTAGAGAAATTCAACTTGCCAAAGATGCGGGATTTAATATGATTAGGCCTTGGCGGAAGCCTCCACCCAAAATGTGGCTTGATCTGTGTGACGAAATGGGTGTGCTAACCGTGGGTAGCTTGGCAATAGAATGTATGAATAGACCTATCCAATCGGCTTATTTGCCTATGCGGGTAGAAAATGAACTTACCCAGAGTATTCTTAGAGATCGAAACCGAACAAGTGTGGTCATTTGGGAACTTTTTAATGAGCTTTTACAGCCAGTGATGATTCAAATGCTTCAACCCATGTCGCTCAAAGCCCGTGAGCTTGACCCAACCAGGCTTATTCTAGACGAATCAGGCGGATGGGCCAAGGGTGCAAGGATGTATTTGCCTTACGAAAAAACAGGAAATCAGTTTAATGATATTCATGATTATTCAGGTTCCCAAATTACACAAGATATATATGATGGATATGCCAATATTGGTGCCTCAAAAGACGAATTGAAAGAGAAAGGCCTTTCTGGACTAAAAATACCAGGGAAAAATGTTGTTTCTGGGCGACTCTCGTTCGTATCTGAATTGGGTTATGGCAGCTTGCCTAACCTTCCTCAAAACAATGAGGAATTTAGACAAAAAGGAAATCCCCTTACACCCACCATGCGCTATCACCAAAGACTAGAGAAAGAACTTGAGCAAATGATGCAAAAAACAGGTTTTGATCGTTTGTTTGACAATTTTGAAGAGTTCTGTTTGGCCCAGCAAACGGCACATGGAATGGCGAACAAAAGATTGCTTGAAGCCACACGCTCCAACCCGAATGTAATCGGGTATTGTGTTCATGCGCTCACAGCAGGAGATTGGATAATGGGTGCAGGTCTGCTTGATTTGTGGCGAAATCCAAAAACAGATGTTTATGAAATGACCAAAGAGGCGAACCAAGAGCAAATTGTTACCTTACGTGTGATGCCCAGAAACAGTTATTCAGGTGTTAACCCAAAGGTAGAAGTGATTGGCGTCAACGAAAATATGGAGATGAAAGCCCAAATTCATTTTCAAGTATTTGATGCGTCGGAAAACCTTCTTATCGAAAAAGAAGTACATAAACCTTTAGCCCAAGGGATAACATCCTATCTGAGTGAAGAAATTAACATGTCTGGCTTAACGGGAAGTTTTCAAGCGCGTGTAAAATTAAAAGACAAAAAGGGAAATCTTATTGCCAAAAATAGTTTTGATTTTGACATTTTTGACCCTGTAGTTTTTGATAGCGATGCGCCGCTGCGCGTCATAGATCCACAAGGAGACCTAAAAATATTTTTAACCAAAAAAAATATATCTTTTGTAGATTTTGACACCAATGAACATGCTGGGGGATTGATTATCAGTGGTTCGGAACCACGATCTGAAAAAAAAGGTTTTAACGAGTTGCTCAAAAATGCCAAAACTCAAGTTGGTAAAGGAGGAAAGCTTATCATTTTAGATGTAACTGGAAAAACACCGCCTTACTTTGGAAGAAAATTTGAATCAAACAGCGTTGAAGGCCTGCCGTTTTCTGCAAATTTGTTAAACAAAGGTACCACTCTAGGACTTTGGGCTGGAAAACCTCACATGGTCATGGAACATCCCGTGTTCCAAGGACTACCAACGGGAGTGATTATGCAAGAAGTTTACCAGAATGTACATCCAAAAACCACGATGATGATGCAACAAGGTAAAATGATATCAGGGGTAGTTAGCTATGACCATTTTCAAAATTTAGATTTGATGCTTCGTCATTATCCTGGTCCTGGGGACATTTGGTTTGGCGCCAATCTTTTAGAAACAGCGTTTGGAGAAGGAACTATGCTGTTATCGACTTTTGATATTGTTGGAAACCTAGGAAAAGATCCGGTTGCTGAACTTATTTTAAATAATATGATAAATTACATAAATCAATAAATAGATAAAAAAAGTAGTCAACTTTGGTGAAAACATGTTGCGCTTTTTCTGCTTCAGTAGAGAACCTTCGGTAAAGCATATTAAGTTGGAATATGTTCTAAACTGAGCAGCAATGGAATTACTCATAACCAATATCTCATGAAATCCGAAAACAAAGTGCGTCAGGTCCCAGGTGTCATTTATAAAGAGAACACTATTTAAGTTCTATTTTTTTAACTTTTGAATAACTCTCCCCCCTAATTTCCTTAAATCTAAGAATCATTTCGTTGAGTTTTTCCTGATTTGACTCCGCCAAATTAATTTGCTGGCTTATATCTTGCGAAAGATCGTAAAGTTGGTACTGGTTACTATTACCGATTTCAATATTAACAGCTTTTAACTTAGCAGGTCCATTGTAAGGGGGAATCATAACCCAATCACCGCTTCTGAGAGCAGTGCGCGTTGTTGCCTCCAAAATCAACTCTTCACGCCCTATATCACTATTGCCCATGAAGGTATCTAGCAAATCTACACTATCATCAGCTCTCAGATCACTCCCAGTCAATTTGGCTAGAGAAGAAAACAAATCCAATTGGCTCACCAAGGCATCTGATTTTTTGGGCTGAATCTTTCCTTTCCAGTGGGTGATGAATGGAACCCTTGTGCCCGCTTCAAAGAGGCTGTATTTACCCCCTCGCAACACACCTGCTGCCGTATGAATTCCGTTTTTTTCAACCGCATCATCATAGTAACCATCATTTAGCACTGGTCCGTTATCACTTGAAAACACGATAAGCGTATTTTCCATAAGACCCTCTTCTTGTAGCGTTTTCATCAGTTCACCAACACACCAATCAGCTTCAGCAATCACATCTCCCCTTGGTCCTAAAGAAGTAGCTCCAACAAAGCGAGGATGGGGCGTGCGTGGTACGTGAGGTTGTTGCATGCCATAGTACAAAAAGAATGGTTTATCTTTTTTTGATTTGATATAATTTTTAACCTTATTCAAAAAATGATCTGCCATATCTATATCACTCCACTTGGCGGATTCCCCACCTTTCATAAAACCTATTCTAGGGACGCCGTTTACAATAGTTCCGTTATGTCCGTGGTGCCACATCATTGATAACAACTCAGGATTGTTTTTTCCTGTTGCCTGACCTTCATAATTCCTTTTATAACTGATTTCAATGGGGTCTGATGGATCTAAACCATCCACGTAACCATTCTCAATGTAAACAGTTGGTACTCTATCCTGTGTTGCTGCCATGATGTATGCGTGATCAAATCCTATCTCATTTGGTCCTGGACTAATATGGGTATTCCAATCTACTTGCCCTGTACCAAGGCCAAGATGCCATTTTCCAATGACTGCTGTTTGATATCCTTGTTTTTTAAGCATTTTGGGCAATGTTATTTGGGCTGTATCAATAATTAAAGGTGCTGTTCCAGGAAGGATGCGAGCGCGTTTTTCTTTCCATGGATAGGATCCTGTAAGTAGCGCATATCTACTCGGGGTACATGTTGCTGAAGACGAATAGCCTTGTGTGAATTGAACCCCATTATTGGCTAAAAAGTCCATGTTGGGAGTATTAATTTCTGTAGCTCCATAAGCACTTACATCTCCATAGCCCAAATCATCAGTATATATAATAATGATGTTAGGATTTTGGTGATCCTCAGAACAGCTCGATAGTGTTACTATCAAAGTTAACGCAACAATAAATGATTTCATTAGTGTGTAATTGGAAATTCAAATGTATAAAATGATTGCTAATATGGTTTTTATAGATTACCTAAATTAAATTAGCAATTAGCATACTTTAGATAATATATATTATCATATTGGTAATAAGTAAGAACAAATTATAATGCTTTGTGATTTATTTTTGTTTAAGTTGTACATCCAGAATTATATAAAAAATATGCATCCGAGACTATTTATTTTTCTTGTAATGATTTGTAGTAATATGATTGTCAATGCACAAACTCACGTTGCTTCATTCTTTAGTGACGGCATGATACTACAACAACAAAAAAGTATAAATATTTGGGGAATTGATTCGGCAGGAGCAAAAATACATGTCGTAAGTTCATGGGGAGAAACCTCCCAGGCAACCACATCAACGAATGGTAAATGGAAGCTACAATTATCAACTCCAACTGCGGGTGGTCCACACGCCATTACAATTAAGGGGTCATCAATAGTAACAATTAATGATGTATTGATTGGTGAGGTATGGGTATGTTCAGGACAGTCAAATATGCAAATATCTCTTAGCGGGGGGTTGGATGGTAATTTCATTGAAGGTGGGTTGGATGCAATTGTGAATTCAAAAAACGACAGAATCCGTTTCTTTACCGTCAAACAAAATACAAGTTTAAAACCTCTAGACAATGTAAAAGGTAGATGGGAAAAAGCAGCACCTTCAACTTCGGGATCCTTTAGCGCGGTTGGGTACTTCTTTGCCCAACAACTAGAAAAGGTACTAGATGTACCAATTGGGATAGTAGTAACGGCTTGGGGCTCTTCTACGGCTGAGGCATGGTCTGATGATAAAACACTACATGATTTAGGTATAACAATTCCTAATGAAATTGCTCAGATGCCACAAAAAACGCCTACGGTTTTATACAATGCTATGATGCACCCACTTATTGGCTATGGCATTAAAGGAGTTTTGTGGTATCAAGGAGAAGCAAATCGTCGTAATGCCAATGAATATGAAAAAATAGTCAATACTATGGTTACTTCATGGCGAGAACAATGGAATATTGGAGATTTCCCCTTTTATTATGCTCAGATTGCACCTTTTAATTATGGAAAAAATAATTCTGCTTTTTTAAGAGAAGCACAACTCAAGAGCAGCCAAAACTTACAAAATGCAGAGATGGTAGTTACGTTAGATGTTGGCGATTGCACCCAAATCCATCCATCAAAAAAAAGGGAAGTTGGCAAGCGTCTGTCGTATATAGCACTAGCTAAAGATTATGGCATTAGTGGATATGATTTCAAGTCACCCACATTAACAAATTACTTTATTGAAAAACAAGAGATCATTTTAACTTTTTCGAACCGTATACAACTAAACAGGAATGTAGGTACCTCAGAAAATTTTGAAATAGCAGGAACTGATATGATTTTTTATCCAGCAAATGCAGTTATGAAGAGTCCCTATCATAAAGATCAAAAAGTCAGGGTTTTTTCTGAAAAAGTACCCCGTCCAAAAGCAGTGCGTTATGGATTCAAAAACTGCGTAATACCAACGCTTTTTGGAAGGAATGGCCTTCCTGTTTCATCTTTTAGAACCGATAATTTAAATGCCAATGAATAGGCTATTATTGTTTTTTTTACTATTGAGTGGTTTTGGATATACTCAAAAATATCAACCGCAGTTTTCTACTGCAGGGTTTTACCAAACAGACAAGAGTGTTCGTGAAGCTATTAATTTTAATGTAGGATGGCGCTTTATAAAGCAAGATGTTACTGGTGCGGAAAAACATGATTATGATGACAGCGCATGGAGCGTTGTAAACCTCCCTGATGGCTTGGAACTTTTGCCTTTAGCTGCCAGTGGTGGTGTAAATTACCAAGGACCAGCATGGTATCGAAAACAATTTAATTTGAATGAAACCATGCGCTCCAAAAAAGTCATACTTCATTTTGAAGGAATTATGGGTAAATCTAAAATATGGGTAAACGGTGCTATGATAAAAGAGAACTTTAGTGGTTATTACCCCATACATATTGATGTCACTGAATACGTGGATTTTAAAAAACCAAACACAGTTGCAGTTCGTGCCGATAATAGTAATGACCAAACCTACCCTCCAGGGAAATCACAAGAGCAATTAGATTTCACCTATTTTGGGGGTATTTACAGAGACGCTTGGCTGATAACTCATAACCATACTTACGTCACACATTCTACTGCAGCGGAAAAAGTAGCAGGTGGGGGTGTGTTTGTTCACTATGAAAACCTTTCTGAAAAATCAGTTGATGTTTTTGTTAATGTTGATGTTAATAATGAAGGAAAAAAGATGACAGTATTTGTCCAGCTAGACCTACTAGATAGCGATGGGAAAGCAGTTGCATCCTCAGTTAAAGAATATCATCTTCCAAAAAACAATGCTGTACAAACTCATGCGCAATTTACGGTTCTTAACCCCAAGCTTTGGCGCCCTGACAACCCACAACTACATGATCTTAGTGTAAGTTTAAAAAATAAACGTGGCGATGTGTTGGATACTTTTATAAAAAGGATTGGTATTCGAACTGTTGAAATGCGAGGACAAGAAGGGTTTTATCTCAACGGCAAGCCTTACCCACAGCTTTTGATAGGAGCTAACAGGCATCAAGACTTTGCACATATTGGACACGCACTTCCGAACAACTTACATTATCGCGATGCATTAAAACTACGTCAAACTGGAATGCGTGTAATTCGGTCGGCACATTTTGTTCAGGACCCTGCATTTATGGATGCCTGCGATGAGTTAGGCTTATTATTTATTGCAACGATTCCAGGATGGCAATTCTGGAATAAAGACCCTATTTTCATGTATCGTATGTTGGATGATGTGCGAAAATTAATTCGTTTGGAACGTAACAGACCGTCAGTATTTATTTGGGAAATTATTCCTAATGAAACGCATTTTCCTGAGAAATTTGCTCAAGAAGCTACAAAAGCTGCAAAAGAGGAATTTCCATTTAAAGGCTTATACACAGTAACAGATGCGCGTGAAATGAGAGGAAAAAACCAAAAATATTTTGACATGCTTTATTCCAATGACCTAGTGGCAAAATATCCTAACAAAAGTATATTTAAGCGCGAATGGGGCGATTTTGTTGATAATTGGGTAGACCATAACTCTGTGAGCCGGGTAGCAAAACAATGGGGTGAGACAGCTCAAATCCGCCAAGCATTGCATTATTTTAAAGAAGAATGGATAGAAAATGGTGAGCTCAAAACCTGGCCTTCACTTACAATGTCTTATGCTGCTAGCAAATCATTAGTTGGTGCAACTATGTGGCATCCATTTGATCATCAGCGGGGATATCATCCCGATCCCTTTTGGGGAGGTATCATGGACGCCTATCGCCAGCCAAAATTCTCATATTATCTAATGAAAAGTCTCCTTCCAACTAGCGGTCTTGAAAAAGTTCCCCAAGTTGATGCAAAGCCTTTTGTGTTTTTAGCGCATCTGATGACTCCCTTTTCTGCTGAAGATGTTGTAGTATTTACCAACTGCGAAGAAATAAAACTTACAATGTACGGAGAAGAAATTGGCGTAAAGAAAGCCACAGATGCTACTAACCCAGTACCAAGAGTGCCGGTTATTTTTAAAAATGTTTTTAAATACACAGATGTTAGAAATAAAAGTAAAAAAGGGTACGGAAAAATAAATCAGGAATATGTTGAGGGTGCGGTAATGAAAGCCGAAGGAATTATCAATGGAGCGGTAGTAACAGAACACAAACGTTGGCCGGTTGGAAGAAAGAGAAGGCTTGTAATAAAAGTAGATGATTCTGATATTCAGCCCATAGCGGATGGTAGCGATATTACTACGGTTGTTGCTTATTTAGTAGATGCGGGTGGAGCGATAAAACGATTAAGTGACGAATACGTACGTTTTACAGTTGAAGGGGAAGGCGAGTTAATTGGTAGTACAGCTAATGAAATTAATCCGCAAAAGATGCTTTGGGGAGAAGCAATAGCTCTAATACGCTCAAGCACTACAGCTGGAAAAATTAAAGTTAAGGCAGCAATACTGAAAGAGGGGATGAATATCCCAGATTTCGCTGAAATTGAGTTTAGCACTGTTGAGGCATCGCAAAATTTGTTTTACAACGAATTGCCTAATAATGACACAGCTGCTAAAACTTCGCTTTTAAATCACCAAAACGAAGATTTAGAAAAATTACAAAATGAGTTGCGTAAAGTTCAAAAAGAGCTACAGAAGTATAAGATCAACGAGGTAGGAAAACAACAACAACAATTTATTCAGTGAAATAATAATGAAAATTATAAGCGATAAGAAGACAGTTCTGCTGATATCCCTATTATTTACGCTATATTCATGTGGTGGCGAAGATATAGTCAAAAATAACGATGATCCAGAGGAAATAATAGATGACACTTTGGAGCGTTTTGTTCCTGATGGTTATACAAAAACATGGGAAGATAATTTTGATGGCACAGAAATAAATACTGCTCATTGGACGGTAGGATCATTAAGAGATTCGGAAACAGGAGATATTGTACCAGGTGCCGATGGGGATCATTTGCTTAAAACCAAATACAGTGGTTATGTTACTAAAGAGGATAGTTATTTAGAGGACGGTGCTTTAGTGTTACGAAATCAAAAAAGGTCCTTTAAAGGGACAAGCCCTGCGGGCAATTACAGTTACACTAGTGGTTGGGCTATGTCTATGCACAAAGTATATTTCAATAAAGGATATATTGAAATGCGAGCGCAGTTTCCATCAGGAGATAAGGTTTGGCCTGCACTTTGGTTGATAGCTGAAGATTTAGTTTGGGGACCCGAGTGGGATATGTTTGAATATTTTGGTAAAAATACTGTAGGTGAAGATGTGATGGGAATGCATTTATTAGTTGATGAATGGCCCAATCAAAAATGGGATACAGGGTATATTTATAATTTTGACGCTACATATGACTGTGAAGCATGGCACGTTTATGGATTTGAATGGACAGAAGAAAAGGCGGTTTGGACTGTAGATGGAGAAATAAAAAGAGAGCTGCTCAAAAGTAACTTAACTCCTAATAGAGCAAATTTATGGCCCAACGAAGACATGTATATTGTATTCAATAATGAAGTTCAAACCAATGCAACGGATCGAACTACTCAATGGCCAAATTACCTTAAGATTGATTATGTTGAAATTTATAAGAAAGATAATTAGAACTGATCTTTTAATTGGTGCAATGAAAAAGTTTTTCGCTAATGTGATGTATTGCTGTGTAGTTTCATTACCGTTAATGGTAAGTGCACAAGAGCAAAAACCAAATGTTATTTATATCCTTGCAGATGATTTGGGTTATGGCGATGTAGGATATAATGGGCAAGAACTCATTGAAACACCTGAGCTTGATAAACTTGCTCACAATGGAATGCGCTTTACTAATCACTATTGCGGAAACGCAGTTTGTGCGCCAAGCCGTGCTTCTTTGTTGATGGGGCAACACCCAGGCCATGCCTATATCAGGTCCAATAGTCCAGGTTATCCCGATGGGCAAACACCAATTCCAGCAGATTCCGAAACCCTTGGTAAACTTATGCAACGTGCGGGGTACAAAACAGCTTGCATTGGCAAGTGGGGATTGGGTGGTTTTCATGATAAAGGCAATCCCAACAAGCAAGGGTTTGATTATTTTTATGGGTACACAGATCAAGTGCTAGCACATAATTATTACCCAAAGTATTTATGGCAAAATGGGAAAAAGCAATTTCTTGACAACGGAAATGGCAAACAAAATGACTACAGCCACGATCTATTTACAGAAAAAGCCATTTCATTTATCAAACAAAATAAAAATGAACCTTTCTTTTTGTACTTAGCCTATACTATACCGCACCTCAAGTTACAGGTACCGGATTTGGCACAATACAAAGACAAAGAATGGCCCGAAAACATGAAGATTCAAGCAGCAATGATATCAAGAATGAGCAGGGATGTTGGGGTTATAGCTGAATTACTGGAATCCTTAGGGTTAGACAAGAATACCCTAATAATGTTTAACAGCGACAATGGTGCACATGGAAAGGCTGGAACAGAAGCATTTTTTAAGCCTTCTGGCAAATTAAGAGGTATAAAAAGAATGATGTATGACGGTGGAATTCGCTCACCGATGTTTGCCTATTGGCCAGGAACAATTGAAGCAGGTAGTGTTAGCAAACATATTTCAGCATTTTGGGACATGCTACCAACCTTTTCTGAGTTGACAGGCGAACCTATCAATGGGCGTACGGATGGAATATCGATGCTACCCACGTTATTGGGTAATGACGTAAAGCAAAAAAAGCATGAATTTTTATATTGGGAGCTTTATGAGGGTAGGCCCAATAGTGCTGTTAGATTTGGCAAGTGGAAGGCGGTAGTCAAAGACAGACGAAAAGGACTTAATCTAGAACTTTATGATATAGAAAAGGACAAGGCAGAGCAATTTGATCTTTCCCTACAACATCCAGAGGTGGTAGTCAAAATTCAGAACATGATGCAAAAAGCACATGTAAAAAACCCCTTTTGGGACAAATCATTTTCACCGCTATTTAATACAGAGGCAGCTGCTGAGTTTAATGGAGTAAAACCCGACCCTAGCAGATTTTACAATCTTCAAAAAAAGAAATAATAGCCCATGTTTCATGCCTCTCGTTTTTTCACAACCATTTTCTTTTTTTCCTTAACTGTATCAACAGGCTTTTCATTTGCTCAGAAACCCAACATACTTTGGATTTATGCAGAGGATACCTCTCCATGGATGGGATGTTATGGTGATGATGTTAACATTGATGCAACTCCTAACATTGACGCTATAGCGGAAGTAGGGGTGCGTTTTAACAGGGCGTATGTTCCGGCACCTGTTTGTTCTGCTACCAGATCTGCGATGATTATTGGCCAGTCAGCAATTCGTTTTGGCGCACATCAACACCGATCTTCTAGAACCCCTAAAACGCGTATTCCACTTCCTCAAAATTACAAGCTACTTCCTGAGTTGCTTTCTGAGCAAGGGTACACCACTTTTAACTTTGGTAAAGCAGATTATAATTTTGCTTGGAATCAGGGTAAAACCTATAATCACAAGCTCAAAAAAAGAACCGATTTCTATGAGCTAGTGAATAAACAGCCGTTCTTTGGTCAAATTCAACTTAGGGGAGGCAAAAACAATACTGAAAACATAAATAAAGAAATTAAAGTTAATCCGAATAATGTTGCTGTTCCCGCGGATTATCCAAATAATAAAATCTTTAAAGAGGTAGTAGCCCAACACTATGAAGCAATTCGAGTAGACGACGATATTATAGGGAAGATTATACAGCAACTAAAAGATACGGGGCTTTACAAAAACACCATTGTGGTTTATTTTTCAGACCACGGTGCCAACAACCTTCCAAGGCATAAACAAATGCTCACCGAAGGAGGATTGCATGTGCCATTTGTAGTTATGGGGCCAAATAAATATGTCCCAAGCGGTAAAGTTCGCAATGATTTGGTAAACATGCTAGACCTTTCCGCTACTACATTGTCTTGGGCAGGAGTTGATGTACCAAATTGGTATGAAGGGCAAAATTTATTTTCAAAAAACTTTACACCACGAGTATTTGTTGCTGCACACAAAGACCGACTAGATCATACAATTGACAGAGCAAGAACTATAAGAACTGAAAATTATAGATACATTCGAAATTATAAATTAGACCGTATTTTTTTGCAGCCGCAATACAGGGATTCAAAAAACTTCACTAAAAACCTTCATCATTTGTACAGTTCAGAAAGACTTTCTAAAGTCCATAAAGAAATTTATTTTGGTGAACGCCCGGCAGAAGAACTATATAATGTAAGTACAGATCCTGCAATGATTTATAATTTGGTTGGAAATCCTACATTTAGTTTAGAACTTAAAAGGCATCGTGAGTTGTTAGACCAATGGTTAGCAGTTGGTGACATGGGTTCAGAAGCTGAACCTATTGCAAATCTTAAGGCAAATGGCGATGGAAAAAAATGGGGTGAAGGAGTTAATCCAGAATACGAAAAATATCGCGTGGATTCTGATGGTGATGGCTTGTCTGACAGCTGGGAAATAGCCAATAAGAGGGACCCGAGTGATGGGCTGCTTTATTTTGATTTTGACTGTGGGGGTTGGCAAACAGAAGGTTGGGAATCGACAGACATTTCTTCCAATTTGGCGGGAAGCTTGGGCTATCTGGATTTTAAACTTGATAGCAAAAAAGGAACGATACATAAAACAGGATTACAAATTAGAGAAACCAATCATCAAAAAATCATTGCCATTAAAATGAAATCAAACGCCAGCTTGAAAATTTTTGTTGCAAATGATTATGGCGACTTGGGCACTGCAGAATATTCGGGTAACTCATCTTTTGAAGAAGTATTGATTCCTCTCAATAATAGCACCAGTTTGAGCGGTACAACAAAGCTAAAAATTTCGTTTCGTGGCAAGAAAAATGACTTGGTTGAAATAGATTATATAAAACAGTTATAAAGACATTGAAGATATGTTAACCAGCACAAAATCATGGGTAATATTTAGCACCTTACTATTCCAGTGTTTTATTTATTTTGAGCAGTTGTATTGAACCATTCATAAAAAAATGACATGCTTAGACATATTTTTACTTTTTCACTCATCTCTTTGTCTTTTATAGCCACATCACAAGAACAGCCAAATGTGTTGTTGATTATGGCAGATGATCTTAACGATTACATTGGTGCTTTTGGTGGGCACCCCAATGTTAAAACATCCAATATGGACCGCTTGGCAGCATCGGGTGTACAGTTTTCTAATGCACACACCAACGTACCTGTTTGTCAGCCTTCAAGAAACAGTTTATTTACAGGAGTTTATCCGCACGATTCCGGTGATTTTGGCTGGACACCAATGTCAAAACAACCTGTGCTTAAGCACAATAAAACCATGATGGAATATTTTGTTGAAAACGGCTACCAAACCTTAGGTACAGGAAAATTGACACATGGAGCGCCACATCAATATTGGCAAGATTGGGGGAATAATCCTAAGCATAATTATGGGCCATTTTATTTTGATGGTGAGGAAATTGGTGTATTACCATCCGTACCAGACCCCTACCGCCAGATAGGAACTATTGATGGCTCTTACGGACGTATTTCTGAAGGTGGCATCACCAATGGTAAATATGGTGAAATCGGTTTGGTTTATGGATGGGACAAGAAGCCGTACAGGTTTCAAGGCAACGATAACAGAGACCTACTTCAAGGAGAATTACATGCTCAATGGGCCATTGAAAAGTTTGAAAAAATTGCACAAAACAAAACAGCAAAGCCTTTTTTTATGGGTGTCGGTTTTGTGAGACCTCATACACCCCTTCATGCTCCCGACGAATACTTTGACATGTATCCCATTGATGAAATTGAATTGGATAAATGGATTGACGGTGATGAATTGGACACCTTTTGGAAGGAAAATTTTCAGGGCAACCTATCGCTTGAGGGTGATGTAAAAAAAGTTTACGGATACAGAGGTGGAAATCTTAAAGGTCCATTGTTATTAAAGACATTGGTAGATTCGTATGGAGGAGACAGAGAATTAGCTCTTAAATATTTCCTACAAGCCTATTTAGCATGTATTACCTTTGTTGATGATCAGGTTGGGAAAATTTTAGACTCTTTAGAATCAACAGGCTTGAGTAAAAACACCATAGTCATTTTAACCAGTGACCACGGATGGCATTTAGGCGAGAAAAACCATTTATTTAAGAACTCTCCTTGGGAAGAAAGTACTCGTGTTCCGTACATTGTCCGCATTCCTAATAGCGAAGTGAGAGGTATGGTAAACCACCCAGTGTCACTAATAGATATTTTTCCAACATTGATTGACTATTGTTCACTTTTGGGTAACACCAAAAAATCAAATTCTGGTGGAAATCTAGGCGGGTATTCTTTACGTGCATTTTTAGAAAATCCAAATACAAAAAATTGGAAAGGGCCTAATTATGCCTTAACAATTGTAGGAAACTATGGGCTGAAATACCCAAAAGAAAAACAAAACTACTCCTTGCGCACAACAGATTATAGATATATCAAATATTCTAATGGAAAAGAGGAGTTGTATCACAACAAAAAAGATCCCT
>CACAZM010000003.1 GCA_902536935.1 uncultured Bacteroidota bacterium
TATTTTTGAAAAAACCCAAATGAAAAAAACATCTCTTTATCAGTCGCATTTGGCAATTGATGCCAAAATGGTACATTTTGCTGGCTTTGAAATGCCTATGCAATACACAGGAGTCGTGCATGAACATCTCGCTGTTCGACATAAAGTAGGGATTTTTGATGTTTCACATATGGGAGAGATTTTGGTCAGTGGACCACATGCAATCGATCTCATCCAATATGTGTTTAGTAACGATGCTCAGCATTTGGATGTCGGGCAAGCACAATATGGCTATATGCCAAATGCAAAAGGAGGGATTATTGATGATTTACTCGTGTATCGAATTGACAGTCAGAGCTACTTACTCGTTGTGAATGCAGCAAATATTGAAAAGGACTGGAATTGGTTGCTTACCCATAACAAGGTGTTTGGTGCTTCGCTTCAAAACCAGTCAGATCAATGGAGTCTAATCGCCTTGCAAGGACCTCAGGCAACGTCTGTTCTAGCAAAACTTACAAATACAGACATTGGGAGCATTCCGTTCTATCGTTTTGTTTACGGAAAAGTTGCTGGGATAGATCAGGTTTTGATATCTGCTACGGGATATACAGGATCTGGTGGCTATGAATTGTACGTTCCTAATGAAGGGGCAGAAAAAATTTGGAATTCCTTAATCCAAAATGGGGCCGAACCCTGTGGGCTAGCTGCTCGAAATACCCTTAGGATTGAAATGGGGTATTGTCTCTACGGTAATGATATTGATGATACTACCTCTCCCATATCGGCGGGCTTGAGTTGGTGTACAGCACTATCGAAGGACTTTGTCAGTAAAGATCAAATTGAAAAACAGAAAGTAGATGGTGTTTCAAGAAAGAGAGTTGGATTTATAGTCAATGAACGTGGTATCCCTAGACAGAGTTATGGTTTAGTAGATGAAAGTGAAAATGTCATTGGGATCGTGACGTCTGGAACACAATCTCCATGCCTTGAAAAAGGGATTGGTATCGGATATGTTGATCGAGAAAAAGCGATTGTTGGAAATATCATTTATGTTTCCATTCGAAATAAACAGGTTCCTGCTACAATTACCTCACTTCCCTTTTATCATGCAGAATGAAACGAGTTTTACTTTTTGGTGGAAGTGGATTTTTGGGACGCGCGCTATTCAAAGAGTTGCACCCTTACATGGATGTGTATGGCACATACTGTAGTCAAACTCGTTTTGTAAACAACAAGCGCTATACGCATTATGACTATCGTGAGGATTCTCCATTAAGAGTCTTACGCGTGGTCAAGCCAGATGTGATCATCTCTTGTCTTCGTGGCGATGCTGACGAGCAGTTTGTTGCTCATGATCTGATCATTGATTTTGCTTTCAAACAAGAAGCAAAACTCATTTTCCTATCCTCTGCCAATGTTTTTGACGGTTTTTCGCACTACCCTAGTTACGAACATGACAAAACTTACTCTGAAAGCACCTATGGCCTTCTTAAAATCAAAATTGAAAATAAGGTCATGCAAATGCCTCCTTTTAGCTGGGCTATCGCACGTCTACCAATGGTCTTTGGCTTAAATACACCAAGAGTCATGGAAGTGAAAAAAGCTATTGAAGAACAATGCCCTTATGAAATATTTCCAAATACTGTAATCAATCTAACAACAGATTATTTTTTTACACAACAACTGCATTACATTATCAATCGAAATTTATGGGGAATTTTTCATTTGGGCAGTTCAGATTTAATTCACCACGATGAATTTATTTATCAACTTGTTGATGGTCTTAAAATCAAAACAAAACCCATATACAAACACGTATATACAAGCAACCATGACCGTTATATTGTGGCACTGCCGAGAGACAATATTCTTGCAAAACATCTACGCTTTTCCTGCGATGATGTACTACAAAACAGCTTACAACGTTCAATAAAATAAATCGAAATCATGTTCATGCATTTGCACAAACACATTTTGCGTTTTTATCTTTGTTGTCATGGGTAGGGCATTTGAGTTTCGCAAAGCGAGAAAAATGAAGCGTTGGTCGGCCATGGCCAAAACCTTCACACGCATAGGTAAAGAAATAGCAATGTCTGTCAGAGATGGCGGACCCAATCCAGAAATAAACTCACGACTACGTGCTGTGATTCAGAATGCCAAAGTCGTCAATATGCCAAAAGATAATATTGAGCGTGCCATCAAGCGAGCATCCGATAAAAGTACCGAAAACTATAAAAAGGTACTTTTAGAGGGTTATGGACCACACGGGATTGCTATCCTAGTCGAAACTGCAACAGACAATAACAATCGAACTGTTGCCAATATTCGTAGCTATTTTAATAAGTACAATGGAACACTCGGTAAATCTGGTTCGGTGGAGTTTATCTTTGATCACACTTGTAATTTTAGAATTTCTCCCGAAAGACTAGACGTAGAGGAACTTGAATTGGAGTTTATCGACCACGGAGTTGATGAGGTGTTTGTCGATGATGATGGGATTTTGCTTTATGCCCCGTTTGAATATTTTGGCGCCATTCAAAAAGAACTAGAACATCGAGAAATCCTTATTCTTTCTTCTGGTTTTGAACGCATACCAACAACAACCAAATCCTTAACCCCAGAGCAGACAGTGGAAGTTGAAAAATTACTTGAAAAAATTGAAGAGGATGACGACGTGCAAAACGTTTATCATACCATGGTTTAGGGCATTAACTTTTTTGCACGTTCTAAATCTTCAAGAACATCAATTCCAACACTCTCAAATTGTGTTTCGATCATTTGAATTGTTTTTCCCATTTCCAAATAACGAATGGCTTCGATTTGTTCAGCCAATTCCAAGGGAGTTGCGGCGTGCTCGTAAAAATCGATCAGTGCACTTTTGCGAAATGCATAAACCCCTACGTGCTTGTAGACTGAAACATGAGTTTCTTTAGATCGCTGATGTGGAATTGCAGAACGTGAAAAATAAAGTGCTCGATTGGACAAGTCCGTGATGACCTTAACAATATTTGTATTGTTCAAGTCATCAGAAATTGGAATCATTAGTGAGGTAAGATCAATATCTTTTTTTGTATCAGATTTGAATACCTCAATTAACGAAGCTAAGCCTTCTGAAGTTATAAATGGCTCATCCCCTTGTACATTTATGACAATATCTACATCCAAGTCAAAAACTGCCTCCGCAATGCGGTCACACCCACATTGATGGTCTTTTTGACTTCGAATGACATCACCTCCAAAACCCAACACAACGGATTCGATTTTGCTGTTTTCAGTGACAACAATTACACGGTCAAACAAACCTGAATTAAGCACATTCTCATAGGTGTGTTGGATTACGGGTTTGCCATTCAAGTCGGCAAGTAGTTTGCCTGGGAATCGACTGGCAGCATATCGAGCTGGTATGGCAGCAATTACTTTCATATGACTAAATTAATTCAAATCAATCGATGCTAAAGTCTTCTTCATTAAATCCAACCAGAAATAAATGTTCTGATGCTCTTGTGATTGCTGTATATAACCAACGGTAATAGTCAGCAGAGGGTCCATCAGGTAAATATGGCTTTTCAATAAAAACACGTTTCCATTGTCCTCCCTGTGCTTTGTGACAGGTTAAGGCGTAAGCGTATTTAACCTGTAAAGCATTAAAATAAGGATTTTTCTTGACTTCGGGATATTGTTTATATTTTGGCAAATGAGAATAGTCTTGACGAACCTTTTTATACAACTCGTTCGATTGCTCATGGGTCAATGCATGCCCTTCTGCATCCAAAGCGTCTAAAATCAAAACGGTATCAAAAGCGTCTTGATCTGGGTAATCAACCAACTGCACATGAACCTTAGCAAAGCGGAAGCCGTAGATCTCTTGAAAAGATAAAATTCGCAGTATTTCAATTACATCACCATTTGCAATAAAACCAGCTTGACTTTCAGCATTAAGCCAGAAATAGTTGTTTTTAACCACCATGAGTAGGTCTCCAACTGCCAAGTCATTTTCCAAACTCATGATCTGCGTTCGGATTTGGCGATTGAACTGATTTGCTCTTTTATTTGAACGCACTATGAAGGTGGTCTCTGTCCGACCCACGTCTCTGTAGCCATCTTCAAGTGCACCTTGAATATCATAGCCATCCTGCAAATGGGTAATATCGGTTTGATTTAGAATCTGAAATTGAAAATGATGATCGATGTTTTCATGTACAAAGTTTCTCAAATTCGTGGCATTGTAAAGGATTCCTGAAAGGGCATTTTGTCGAAGAACTTTAGAAAGTTCAACTTGTGAAACTTCAACAGAAAAGTTGAGGGATAAATAGCTTTGGTTTAATGCTGGACTGAGCATTTGCTTTACGGGAGGCAATTGGGCGGTGTCACCCACAAAAATAAGTTTACATCTTTCTCCTTGTTTTGTGTAAGAGATTATATCTTGTAAAAGTGAACCGTTTTGAAAAAGTTGAGAGGAAGATTGTTCATCGCCAATCATTGATGCCTCGTCAACAATAAAAATCGCTTTTTTAAACTTGTTTTTTTGAAGGGTAAATTGAATTCCACCTTGTTTATTTTGTTGGGCGAAATAAATTCTCTTGTGGATGGTATTGGCTTTAGTTTTGGTATATGTTGACATGACTTTGGCCGCCCGACCTGTCGGTGCCATGAGAACAACTTTGTAACCCTGATTTTTAAGTGGTTTGAGCCAGGAAGCGATTAGTGTCGTTTTACCTGTACCAGCATATCCTTTGAGTATGAATATAGAGTATGAGGAACTTTGCTCCACAAAAGTAGAAAATTGATGAATGGCTTCGTTTTGATCTGAAGTTGGCGGATATGGAAATTCTTTCTGAATGTGCTGCTGGAGACTCATGAGCTGTTGTGAGCTGTAAAAGTAAGTCCTTTTTCACTTAATCTATTGAAAAAAAATTGTAGTTTTGTTGGCATTCAATTTCAAAATCATGAAAGTCGGAATTCAAGCGGTACTCTGGATTTTATGTGTCTTTTTTGTCTATAAAATTTACGACTCCATTAATGGCCCAATTGCTTTTAACAATATAAAAACCGAACGCTACGCAAAGGTAATTGCGAAACTCAAAGATATAGGAAATGCACAAGCTGCTCACAAAGATATATTAGGATATTACAATGATAATCTTGATAGCCTAGTCGCCTTCATTGACACAGCACAATACACCTTAACCCAAAAGAGAGACTCCAGTTATTTGGAGTTTGACAGAGTCTATCGTATTGATATGCTTCGTGAAGTGATTGTTATTGATACCCTCGGTTTTGCATCTGTTAAGGATTCCTTATTTAAGGATTCAGAGCGTTATAAAGATATGGCTTACATACCAGTTAAAGGGCTAGAACACGAGCGATTTACGCTCAGTACTGATATTTTGGACAACAACGGATATCGACTCCCTGTATTTGAAGTCAAAGTCAGCAAGGATATCATTCTTCACGATCAAGACAAATACCTTGTCGCACTTGAAAAAGAAGTTGTTTCTGTTGATGGTGTGAATGGCCCCGAAATTACTCTTGGTTCATTAACCGAAGTAAATACAAGCGGAAATTGGCCAACAACCTATGACTCAGGAAAAAAATAATACCGATTCAAATTCAAACCATGCACTGTCCATTCTGATTAATAGGAGTGGACTTTCTTTTTTGATATCTGACACAAATCGGAATGATGTTATATCTATAAAATCTCACGATTTCCTCGGTCACTCTCATGAAGAGGAATTACACCACTTTATTTATAAATACCTTGTTGAGCAAGAGGTTATTGGACAGTCATTTTTAGATGTTCGTGTTTGTGTCGTAAATAACCTCTCTTCTTTTGTGCCCCTATCTCTATTCGATAAAAACAAAAAAGCAACATACTTGGAAAGTCATGCAGACGTTAGAAAGCAAGACTATATATCATTTGACTCCCTAGCATCTGCTCAAGTTGCGAATGTCTATATTCCTTATGTCAATGTAAACAATATGTTGCTCGAGTCATTTGGTAAGTTTTCCTACGTCCATTGCAGCAGCTTACTACTTGAAGTACTACACAAACAAGACATTGATAAAAATGAGACCTATTGGTTTGTTCATGTTCAGTATGATTTGGCCTATTTCTTTCTAATGAAAAAGGGAAAACTATACTTTTACAATGCCTTTCAGTGGAAGAATGAAAAAGATTTACTGTATTATACAATGGCAGTTGCAAAAAATAATGCGATTGAACTGAATAAAGCAACGCTATGGCTAAGTGGGCTTGTTCGACCCGGGGACGAAATCCATCAACTCTTATCAAACTATGTATATAAGACAAGTTTTTTTATCCCTTCCAAAGATCTCCATTTTTCAAGTTCAAAACCATTGCACCCACATATCCATACGCTACTACTAGAGCTTCCGACATGCGCATTATAGCTGGAACACATAAGGGAAGAAGATTAAAAATTCCAAAAAACCTTCCTGTCAGGCCAACAACAGATCGATCCAAAGAAGCCTTGTTTAGTATTCTCAATCATAGAGTGAATTTTGAATCGATTCGGGTTCTAGACTTATACAGCGGAACAGGAAGTATTGGATTTGAGTTCTGCTCTAGGGGCTGTCTAAATGTGATTGCGGTAGACGCAGATTACAAGTGTTCAGGGTTTATTGCGAAAACTGCAGAAGAATTTGGACTTTCTATACAATCCATTCAATCAACCGTTCAGAGCTACCTGAATAAATGTGACACTAATTTTGATATCATATTCGCTGATCCGCCATATGAGGACGGACAAAAGGAGTTTCAAACGATAAAAGACAGCATACAAGCACGGAAAATCCTTCGGCCCGGAGGTTGGCTAATCTTTGAGCATACCGAACAACTGGATTTTAAGTCAGATGAAGCATTTATAGAAGCGCGAAAATATGGGAGTTCTGTATTTAGCTTTTTACAATTTACAGCTTAAGAATTGCCTGCACGAAATAAAAGCTCTTTTTCTTCTTTGGTTAGACTCGCATAACCAGATTGACTGATCTTATCAAGAATCTCATCGATTTTTTCTTGTTTTACATCTTTATGATTTGGTTTTGGCTGTGGATTGGGTGAACGATATACTTTGCGAACACGAGTACTTTTGAATGTAAACAGGGTGGAAAAAGACCTCCAAAATTTTGAAATCCATTGACCAAAATCATTTCCTCTAGAAATGTTTCGTTGGTATAGAAATCCAATGAGTGCACCACCTAAGTGTGCCAAATGGCCTCCCGCATTGTTGACAGGTATTTGAATCAAATCTAGAGCTATAAACAACAAGCCGATGTAAATCAGTTTGATATTAAACACAAATATTCTAATGTCTTTATATGGCATATAGCTACACATAAAAATAAGAACGGCCATCACACCTGCTGAAGACCCGATCAATCTAGGAGATTGTCCTTGAAATGCAGGGAAAAAGTTATAACTCAAAACAAATGTTGCTCCGCCTACCAAAACCCCTAAAAAAAAGGTATTGACAAAGAGCTGTGGCTTGAAAAGGTTTACCATCATTCGTCCAGAAAAGTAGAGTAAGATTAAATTCCAGAAAATATGTCCAAAATCACCATGAAAAAAAGCATAGGTAAGAATTGTCCATGGACGATAGAGTAAATCTTCAAAACTAGCGGATAGTTCAAACCATGTGAAAAACTGATCGAAGGGAATTGAAAACAGATACAACAGGGTACGAAAAAGAAAAGGCAAGAAAAAGCATGCGACCAAAATAATGATAAGCCGTTCGACAACCCCAAAAGTTTGGTATCGATATTTCATCTGGTCAATAAAATTCATAAATCCCATCGGTTATTGTTAAACTGCTGCTTTTTCCAATACCACATCATCGCATAACCAGTTACAGCTCCACCAAGGTGGGCAAAATGCGCAATTGGCCCTAACGAATACGAGCTAAATCCAAAAAAAAGATCACTCCCTAAAAGAATCGGAACAAAGTATTTGGCTTTAATGGGAATGGGTAAAAAGATAATCATCAACTCCGTATTAGGAAAAAGGAAGGCAAATGCCACAAGAATACCATAGAGTGCACCAGAAGCACCAACCATTGACATATTAAATGCGGTCAAAAGTTGTGTGAGTTGACTTTGCGAAATTTCGTTTAACCAAGCGGTGTTATATTGTCCAGCTTGCAATGTCTTTGTTAGATCAGAAACGGAAAAGCCAGCACCAACAAGTTGATCCACAACTTCGCTAATCTGCAAATAATTTATTCCAAGCTGAAGAGCAGCAGCCCCAAGACCAGTAGAAAAATAGAAAAACAAAAACTTATTACTTCCCCACATTTGAGCTAATGTACCACCAAACATCCATAAGCCAAACATGTTGAACAAAATATGATTGACCCCTCCGTGCATAAACATATGAGTTGCAATTTGCCAAGGCGCAAACTTTGGGTTTTGTGGGTAGTGTAGCGCAAGTAAGTCATAAGCTGACCCTCCCAAACTCATAGAACCCAAAAAAAACAGCACATTGACAACAATCAGTTGCTTGACAATATCGGGAAGGGTTCTCATAGATTCAATTTGTTTTGGATATCGTTATCTGTCATCGATGCAAATATAGCTTTTCCTTCTGGGCATCTTGATGGCTCATCACAAGAAAATAAATCTTCGATCAATCGGCTTTGAGCCAAAGGATGTAGGTTCGTTCCAGAACCAATGGAACCATATTTAGACATTGTTTTTGCCATCATCTGACTGAGGTGACTCTCCTCCACTTTGGGCTCGTTGTCTAGATTCTCCAATATATTGGACAAAAACTCAGGAACGGAGTTTGGGGATAAGCTATTGTGGATCGCTGTTATTTCCAAGGAGTTAGAATCGGCATTTCCAAAATTGAATCCCATGAGCTCTAAGGTTTTTTGATGGGGTTTAAACTCAACTAATTGTTGTTGGTTCATTTCGACCTCAATGGGAAAAGCAAGTATTTGGGAAGGAACACTTCTTTGTTTGATTTGACGAATTAGAGATTCATACAAGACCCGTTGGTGAGCGCGTTGTTGATGAATGATAATCAAACCCTCTACGCGTGTGGTAATGATATATTTTTTATAGAATTGCAGTGTGGGGGAATAGGTATTTATACGGTCATCATCGAAGATTTGCTCATTCTGGGAAGGGATTGTCACATCATGTAAACCTTCGTACAATGGCTCCCAATCGTTTCCTTTTTGATTCTCGTTAAAGGGATTAAAATTTCGATCAACCTGTATACTTGGTGATTGTGTTGGAGGTTTGCTTCCCACAGGAACATCAAAGGATTGATTGTGGTCAAAATCGAGAACGGGGCTAACATTAAACTGCCCCAAACTATGCTTGAGAGCCGACCGTATAATGGCATAGAGTGCATGATCATCTTCAAATTTGACTTCCGTTTTTGTAGGATGTATATTGACATCTACTGTTTCGGTGGGTACTGTCAAGTAAAGCATATAACCTGGTTGCATATTTGGACCTAGCAACCCCTCAAAAGCTGCTAATACAGCATGATGGAGATAGGAACTTTTGATAAACCGGTCGTTCACAAAAAAGAATTGATGTTGTCTTGATTTTTTTGAAAACTCTGGCTTAAAAACAAATCCATTCAACTGCAAAATATCAGTTGATTCTTGAACTGGAACTAACTTCTCATTGGTTTTTTTGCCAAATACCTGAACGATTCGCTGACGTAAATTGCCCGGCTCCAACTGGAACAAAACCGCATCATTACTGAATAGCGCAAACCGGATTTGATGATGCACTAAAGCAACGCGCTGAAATTCATCTATAATGTGGCGCTGCTCGACATTGTTTGACTTTAAAAAATTTCGTCTGGCGGGTATATTGTAGAAAAGATTACGAACTGCCATTGAACATCCTGTTTCGGTTGCGACCGCTTGCTGTTCTTTGACCTCACTGCCTTCGATACTAATTTCTGTTCCTACCTCCGCATTTTTGGTTTTTGTTCGCAAGCGAACCTGTGAAATCGCTGCAATACTCGCCAATGCCTCTCCTCGGAATCCTTTCGTTGTAATTGAAAATAAATCCTCTGCCTTTTTGATTTTTGAAGTGGCATGTCGTTCAAAACACAAACGCGCATCGGTTGTCGTCATTCCCTTGCCGTTGTCGGTGACCTGAATCAAGGTTTTACCGCCATCCTTTACAATGAGTTTGATTGATGTTGCTCCTGCATCAACTGCGTTTTCAAGCAATTCCTTCACCACCGAAGCTGGCCGCTGTACGACTTCACCAGCAGCAATCTGATTGGCAACATGATCAGGTAGTAAAGAAATGATATCTGGCATTTCTAGGATTTAAAAATGGAAAGATCAAAGTCAAGGATATACAAAGCGATCAGAACGAGTGTAGCAAGTACAATCAAAAACAAGCGAGAAAACCCCCTGTTTGACCTATTGCGACTGTCACGTCGAGCAGCTTGCCATTGTGCACCAAAATCGTTTGAGTTGCTCATATCTCTATATTTTGAAAATGTAGAATCAAAATCGTAGGGGGTATCATCATTTTTTCCCTTATAAAACCTTGGTGTATAATTAAAACGTCGGTTGGTTCGTTGTTTGAAAAAATTGATGCGCACAGTCTGAGATTAGATGATTGATATCGAAACCCAAAAATACAAAATGTAACGTGTATACTGACAAACAATCATTATGTATCTTAGCGGTCTATGAAAATCGAAAAGATACAACTCTTACAATCCCTATTGGAAACTCCAAAACAGGTGGTCATTGTTCCCCACACCAATCCAGATGGAGATGCGATCGGAAGTAGCTTGGGTTTCATGCATTTTCTTAGACAAAACAAGCATGATGTGCAAGTGATAAGTCCAAATCAATACCCCGATTTTTTGAAATGGGTTCCCGGCTCATCAAGTTTGTCTATCTATGAGGAGAATCCAATCATTGCAAATGAAAAAATTGCACATGCAGACCTCATTTTTACTCTCGATTTCAATACCCTTAGCCGGATTGGAGAAATGGGTGTTCAAGTTGCAGCAAGTCAAGCACAAAAAATCATTATTGACCACCATCAAGAGCCAGACGACTTTGCAGACCTTACGTTTTCATACCCTTCATTGGGCTCAACTTGTGAGTTGGTATACCACATGATATTAGGCCTCGATGGCGAAGATAATATCAGTGCTAATATGGCCACCGCCCTGTATGTCGGTATTTTAACCGATACTGGCTCTTTTCGATTCCCATCTGTGACTCCCACGACTCACCGAGTTGTTGCGAGTCTGATTGAAAATGGAGCAAATCCCAGTGAAATTAACCGCCGTGTTAGTGACACTGCTCATTTGGGAAGACTTCAACTTTTAGGAATTGCCCTCAATAATTTACAATACGATGACGGTCTCCGTACTGCAACCATTACACTTAGCCATGAAGAATTGAAAAAATGTAATTTCCAAAAAGGTGACTCTGAAGGAATCGTCAATTATGGGTTGAGTATTTCAAACTGTGTATTGGCTGTGTTGATGATTGAGCACCCCACAGATGGTTTTGTGAAAATGTCATTTCGATCAAAGGGAGACTTTTCTGTGAATGAGTTTGCTCGTGAACATTTTTCTGGTGGTGGACACACCAATGCTGCTGGTGGAAAATCGGATCTTTCACTACAAGAAACCCATAACCTTCTTCTCAAAAAACTAAAGCAATGTCAGCAAGACTTACAACAAGCATAGTCTTTCTCTGTTTTGTCTTTTTCCTGACTGCTTGTGATCAACAACAGGCACGAAGACCCATACAGCAATCCATAAGCAAACATGTTGAAAATTCTGTTCAAAAGAATCAAATCCAGTTGGCTCGCGAGATTGAAATCATCGAACAATGGGTCTTGGCTCAAGAATCCACATTTTCAGAAACCGATCACGGTATTTATTACAGCTTTGATAATCTGAAAAATCGACCCGTACTAGATGTAGAAAATCTACAAAAAATATATGTTCGTTTTGAGCAATTCGATAGGGTACCAATCTACGACTGGAAGGTCTTCCAAAACCCAATGACCAACCAAGATGTGCCACAAGGTGTTGTCTTGTCCTTGCCGTATATTCCCATTGGCGTAGAAAGCACGCTAGTCTTAACATCTTTTCTAGCATACGGCTCATCAGGTGATGGATCATTAATTGCTCCTTACACACCAATTGTTGCACGTATTTATATACCTTTAAACCAAAATAAATGATCATGAAAATCAAATACCTTTTCGCTGGAATTCTATTCATAAGCATCCTAAGTTGCTCTCCCAAACTTGAAGATGGCTTGTATGCTAAAGTCGACACCAATAAAGGAGAAATTCAACTGAAATTAACTTTTGATCAAACCCCAGTTACCGTAGCCAATTTCGTGTCTCTAGCAGAGGGGACAAATCGACAAGTAGATTCTATATTTATTGGAAAAGCATACTACGATGGATTGATTTTTCACCGTGTCATTGCTGATTTCATGATTCAAGGTGGAGATCCCACAGGAACAGGCCAAGGAGGCCCTGGCTACAAATTTGGAGATGAAATTGTTTCAGACCTCAAACATGACGGTCGTGGGATATTATCAATGGCAAATGCAGGTCCTGGCACAAATGGAAGTCAATTTTTTATCACCCACAAAGAAACCCCTTGGCTCGATGGCAAACACACGGTTTTTGGTCGTGTGACTCAGGGGCAATCCGTAGTCGATTCGATAGCACAAAACGACACCATAATCGCAGTTCACATTATTAGAAAAGGAAAAGAAGCGAGAAAGTTTGATGCAGCAGCTACCTTTGAAAACTATTTTCAAGAGAAAGATAAGATCAAAAACGATAAGCGAGACGCCTTGACAGCATTGGAACAGTCGGCGACATACACAGAGAGTGGTCTGGGTTATGTGATTACCAATGAGGGTGATGGCGAAGCGGTTGCGATAGACAAAACCGTACTGACTCACTATGCCGTGTATTTTGAGGATGGGCGTTTACTCGATACCAGTATTGAAGACATTGCAAAGGCCTATAAAATGTACAACTCCAAACGACCCTATCAGCCAATCCCAGCTCGTGTTGACCCTGATGCTGGAATGATTGCTGGATTTAAAGAGGGCTTGCGTCTTTTGTCGGTTGGCGATAAGGCAACACTTTATTTGCCTTATGAACTGGCATATGGTGTCAACGGAGGACGTGGCATTCCACCTCAAACCAATCTGATTTTTGAGGTCGAAGTGGTTGGATTGGAATAAAAATCGTGCCTTGCGCATCTACAAATATTTTGCGATTTCCATCATTCCCCAATGGCTATTGTTACAGTGGATAAAGCGCAACCCAGAAATTGTTGATCAGTTCTATTCACAGGGCGTTTTTGTATGGCTGTCTAAACTCAGTCTTCAAGCGACTGCTTGGATCCCTTTTTCAGTTGGTGATCTTTTCTATGCGATTGCAATTGCTTACATTTTAAAAAGTATTTGGCATTTTAAGCATTTGCTTCGTTTTTCAACGCTGATTAAAATTCTCGGTGCCTTTGGTTTTCTTTTATTCCTATTCCATTTGCAATGGGGGCTACATTACCATCAAACAAGTTTGTCCGCTCGGGTCAACGCTCCTTCTAACTACTCTTCTGAAAAGTTGGAGTTGTTTACACACCATCTTATTGAGCAAACAAATCAATTCCACAAAAAACTTTCTCAACACGATTCTATCGCTGTTGAAGTCCCCTACACAACAGACAAAATTTTTGATGTTGCAACAAAGACTATTCAAAATCAACATCATTACCCAGTCTCGAATATCAAAAAATCGATATTCAGCCTCCCCCTAAGCTATATGGGTTATGGCGGTTACATAAATCCCTTTACACTAGAGGCGCAAGTCAATGCATATCAGCCCAAATTGCGATTGTTCACAACTTCAGCTCATGAGATTGCACACCAATTGGGCTATGCAGCAGAAGAGGAAGCAAACTTTATTGCGATTGACGCGGCCCTTCAATCAGAAGATCTATATATGCAATATGCAGGCTACCACTTGGCTTTGGGGTATGCCCTAGCCGATTGTCGAAAGAGAAAAGACATTGATTCCAAAGTGCTTTACCGAAAACTCGAGGTAGGGGTTTTGAAGCAGTATCAGCAAGTCTCTGCATTTTGGCAGAGCTACCAAAACCCATTTGAACCATTGTTTAAGAAAAGTTATGATTCCTACCTGAAAGCAAACAACCAAACTGCAGGAATTAACAGCTACAGCCTGGTTGTTGGTTTATTACTTCACAAATATCATAAGGACTAATCCAGAACGACTGGTGCACCTGCAGACTCCATTTCGGCAGAAGCGGTTTTGACATCTGAAACAAAGCTATCAATCATCGGTTTGAGCTCGGCAAACAATGTTTTGGCAACTTCAAAACTCTCCATATGCAGTGGGATTGGACCGTATGAATTGCCCATCAATCCATTTGCTGCAAAATAAAGCCGATAGGATAGGGTTAGGTTGTCCTTCTCCCCGACTTCAGATTTAGAAGAACTTCCTTCCAAAATGTGGTTGACCACATGCATCCTGTCTTGTAGGGCATGAAGCGTTGACGACAAATCCTCTTGGCTTGACTCTACAAAAGGAAGTGCCTTAAGCAGTGTTTTCAAATGCTTACTGGACTTTTTAAATGAATGACTTGCAAGATCTATCTCCATATCAAGTGCCATGAGTTGATCGATATAATCTTGCCTCATATCAGCAAGTGGATTTTTCAGTACATTTTCTCGGATTCGATCTACCTCAAAAGATTGAGGCCCGATGAGCTCGGTGACCTGACCGCCAATTTGCTGATGCAAGCTAACCTTGTAGATGCCAGGGGCAACATTCAAACGAAAAGTGTTTAGAGATTCTCGCTTAGAATCGGCATTAGCTACACTGACATAGGGTTGTTTTAAATCCCAAGACACACGCTGAACACCCGTTTTATGGGGCGTATAGATTCGGTCAATCACTTCTCCAGCTTCATTTTGAATGACTAAAATCGCTTGGGCTTTGGGCTCCTGTTTTTCTGCATCAAGCGCCTCCCATCCAGGGAATGGAATATCCTCAGTCTTTTTGTCTTTTTCCTTTTCCTGACGTGTAGATTTCATCGACTTGTGCCCATCTTTGAGATAAAAAGTAAATAGAGCACCGTAATCTGGGTTTTTGGCTGTAAAAAACGATCCCCCCTGACTTGATGTTCCACCGCGAATCGGATTGTATTGCAGTGCCTTTCGTGTTTCGAAGAGCATCGCGGTTTGATCTACACTTTCCGCTGTGATATTGCGAAGTGGACTGTAATCGTCAAGTACATAAAAACTACGCCCAAAAGTCGCTAAGACAAGGTCATTTTCACGTTTTTGAATGGCAAGGTCACGGACTGAAATTGTGGGAAGTCCAGTAGAAAATTTATGCCATTGATCTCCTTGATCCAAACTCACATAAACCCCGTACTCAGTTGCCAAAAACAATAGTTTGGGGTTGACATGATCCTGTACAATTCTCCAGACCAGTGTTCCTTTCGGAATCCCATTGGTTATCGAAGTCCATTTTTTTCCACCATTAGTCGTTTTGTACAGGTATGGGGCATAATCACCATACTTGTGGTTATCGAGAACTACGTAGGCAACTTGGTCATTGTGAAGGTCGACTTTTATATCATTCACAAATGCAGTTGCAGGTGAGTCGGGTAGCTTGTCAACCGTCATTTTTGTCCATGTTTTACCTCCGTCATTCGTGTGCTGAATGATACCATCATCAGTACCAACATACAAAAGATCAGGGTTTGTGGTTGATTCGCTCAACGAGGTAATGGTATTATAGGTTGACATCGCATAAACATCCCAGGGGTTGTCAAAACTTTGCTGACGACCCATAATCGGCAGAGCCAAACGCTCTTCGTCTTTTGTTAGATCACCAGAAATCGCAGACCAGCTATCCCCACGGTCATCCGATCTCCAAACACGTTGGGTGCCAAAATACAATCGCTTTGGGTCATGGTGACTCACAAGGATTGGTGCATCCCAATTGTAACGTTCATAGGGCTCTCCAATTCCACTTTGTGGTTTGATATATATGCCTTCCATTGTGGTTTTATCGATACGATACAGGTTCCCTTGTTGCCATTGTGCATACACAATATCGGGGTTTCCTGGCTCGGTAGCAGGCTGATGACCATCACCTCCCAACAAAACATACCAATCTGAATTTGTAATTCCATTGGTTCGAAAAGTACGAGACGGACCGCCTTGTGTATTATTGTCTTGTGTTCCACCATAAATATTGTAGAATGGTGCTGCATCGTCAACTGCGAGTTTGTAAAACTGGGTTAAAGGGAGATTGTTGACAAACTTCCAAGTTTTGGAATCGTCAAACGATTCATAAATCCCTCCGTCAGTTCCAAAGAGAAGGTAATTGGGATCGTCCTTTTTAAAAGTCAAAGAGTGATTGTCAGAGTGTTTGTTGGCCTCGCTCATGGTGTAGAATGTTTTACCACCATCTTCCGATACCAACGCGCGGACATTCATCAAATATATCCGATCAAAATGGTGTGGAGAGGCAATCAACTCTTGATAGTAGTGAGGACCTGTTCCACCTGAAACGGTATCCGACATTTTTGTCCAGCTACCACCACTGTTTGATGAGCGATAAACTGCTCCTTTGCGCCTATCGAGTTCGATTGCGGCATAAAGTACCTCAGGATTTATGGGAGAAATAGCCAATCCGATTTTACCCATATTCGAAGTTGGTAATCCATTGTCTATTTTAAACCAATTTTCTCCTCCATCAACGCTTTTATAGAGAGATGTTCCAGGACCACCTCCCATGTGGGCAGCAACATTTCTGTGACGCTGCCAACTCGCAAGATAGAGTACGTCTGGATTGGTTGGATCAATAACAAGATCCGTAACCCCTGTCCACTCATTGATATTGAGTTTGTTTATCCATGTTTTACCTCCATCAATGGATTTATATAATCCTCTTTCGCCCCCTGAACTCCATAACGGACCTTGAGAAGCCACCCAAATGGTATTTGAGTCATTGGGATGGACGATAATTTTTGAAATATGCTCGGACTGTTTTAAGCCCATATCTTGCCAGGACGAACCGCCATCTGTACTGCGATAAATCCCATGACCGATTCCGACATGACGTCCGCCAACATTCTCTCCAGTCCCAAGCCAAACAACAGACGAGTTGCTCGGGTCGAGGCTGATACAGCCTGTTGAATAAAAGGACTCCTCATCTGTCAATGGAGTCCATGTTGTCCCCGCATTCGTAGTTTTCCATGTTCCACCTGAACCGACGGCGACATACCAAATATTTTCGTTTGTTGGGTCAATGGCAATATCAGCGATACGCCCTGACATAAATGCAGGGCCGACACTGCGAAAAGAAAATCCGTTTAAAGCAGATTTGAGTCCAGTTTCTTCTTCATCCGACTGAGCAAATGAAAAGGAAAAAATGAGCATCAAAGATGCGCATACGATATGTAAAAAAGTATTTTTCATGATTACGACTTTAGGAATTGGTCGATTAAAGTACAAAATAATTAAGATTCCTACCCTTTTCAGATTAAAAAATCCGTTAAACCTATCTATTTTTGCAACCAAAATGAAAGTCAAACAATCTATTAAGTTAGCTCTGACAGGGATTGCTGCGAAAGGCATGGCAGTTGGTCGAACATCTTCAGGGGTCGTTGTCTTTGTGAAAGATGCTGTTCCGGGTGATATTGCCATGGTGTATCTCTACAAAAAAAGGAAAAGTTATTTTGAAGGAAGACTGGAGAAACTGATATCCCCAAGCCCAGATCGAATGTCAGCCAAATGCAGTCATTTTGGAATCTGTGGGGGTTGCCAGTGGCAACATTTATCGTACTCTAGTCAGCTCGAACACAAGCAAGAAGAAGTCCATCAAAATTTTGTAAAAATCGGCTCATTCGATTTTCCTAAAATAAAAAAGATTATCCCGAGTAAGTCACAATTCAATTACCGAAATAAAATGGAGTATAGCTTCTCCAACAGTCGTTGGTTGACTAAAGCAGAGATTGAGTCCAGGGAAATCATAAACCGCAATGCCTTGGGCTTTCACAAACCGCGGATGTGGGACAAAATTGTTCACATTGAGGAATGTCACCTTCAGCAAGAACCAGGAAATGAAATTCGAAATTTTATTCATCAATATGCCCTAGACAATGAAATCACTTATTTTGATCTGAAACAGAAAACGGGCCAATTGCGAAGCATGATGATTCGTACGGCTACAACTGGACAAATCATGCTCGTCATTCAGTTTTTCGAAAATCAACCCGAACAGAGGGAGTCCTTGTTTGAAGCAATCCTTACCAATTTTGCACAAATCAGCTCTCTCCATTACATTATCAATCAGAAGGCAAACGATAGCATCTACGACCGAGATGTGATTTTGCATGCTGGAAGTCCATTTATTGAAGAAGAAATGGAAGGGCTTCGCTTTCAGATTACACCCAAATCTTTTTATCAGACGAACTCGTTACAGGCCTATGAATTGTACAAAATTACGCGTGAATTTGCATGTCTTGTTGGAAATGAAATCGTTTATGACTTGTATACAGGTTTGGGAACCATCGCACAGTTTGTCGCTAAAGGAGCAAAACACGTAGTTGGCATCGAAGCCATCCCAGAAGCCATTACTGCTGCAAAAGAAAATGCAAAGAGTAACAAATTGTCCAACTTGAGTTTTATTTCTGGTGATATGAAAAAAGTGTTTACCGATGATTTTATCGCCACCCATGGAACACCAGATGTTGTGATTACAGACCCCCCTCGTGAAGGGATGCACAAAGATGTTGTTCAGCAATTGATTGCAGTTCAACCACAGCGAATCGTTTATGTGAGTTGTAACTCCTCTACGCAGGCACGAGATTTAAATTTGTTAACCGACCATTATGCAATTCAAAAAGTACAGCCAGTCGATATGTTTCCGCATACACAACACGTAGAAAATGTTGTACTTTTGGAGAGAATCCATGCGTAAAATCTGGTTTTTCTTTTTGTTTCTTTTTCTCAACTCCAGTTGTGAGCCAGATGATGTGTGTAGTGAAGCAAATCCATCGACCCCACAACTTGTTTTTCGATTCTACGATTCAAGTCAACCAAATGAATTTAAAACTATAGATACCTTACGAGTAATGGGCTTGAACGGAGTAGCCACTATTGAATTTATAAATACCGATTCGATTGCATTTCCTCTTCAAGTCAATGCGAGTAAAATAAATGCAGCCCTAACCATTTCTAATGGAGTCACAGATCGTATTGAAATTGATTACCTATCGAAAGATGTTTATTTGAGTCGAGCGTGTGGATTTCAAACCACATTTCAAATCCATACCATTGAAGTTGACCAGCCCATCAATTGGGTAAATTCAATTGAGATTGTTACAAATGAAGTCATCATAGACACTCTAGCCCATGTTAAAATCTATCATTAGCGGTTTATTCCTTTTAATAGTTTGCTTTGGCCATGGCCAGGATAGCATTCCCAAATACACCGAACGATATAGTCTTCGTTTTGGAATCGATATAAGCAAGCCCATTCGATCTGTAGTGGAAGATCGCTACAAGGGTCTCGAACTCACCGCTGATTACCGATTAACACAAAAACTATATCTCGCAGGGGAAGCAGGAATGGAGGACAAGCGAGTGGTCAGTGAGTCTCTCGATTTTCAGACTTCAGGTGAATACCTCAAGCTAGGCTTAGATATCAATTTATTTAGAAATTGGCAAGGCATGGAAAATCAACTCCTGACAGGATTCCGGCTGGGTACAAGCACGTACAAACATCGACTCCATGGCTACGCAGTACGACAACTCAATCATTTCTGGCAAGAAGAGTTATACAAGCCATTAGATACCCCGGTAGACTACAACAATCTAAGCGCATTTTGGTTTCAACTTTTGATTGGTGTAAAATCTGAGCTACTAACCAATTTGTATTTAGGAATCAGTGTGCGGATGAATTACTTGATTAGCGACAAGGAGGTCGATAATTTTGACAACCTTTATGTTCCTGGTTTTCATCGCGTTTCAGACATTAGCCCTTGGGGTGCTGGACTAAACTATACCATTATGTACCAGTTTCCCCTTTACCGAAAATGAGATGATACTCTTGCAACTTGTATAAAAGAGGTTGAACGGTTGCACACTAAAAAAAAATATCTAATTTTGCAGACCCTAGGTTCAACCGCTGGCGATGGTCGTGAATGTTGCTCTTAGTTATTTTTAGCTAAATATCATGGAACACCTAGTTCAATATGTTCAAGACGAATTCGTCGAGAAGAAATCCTTTCCTTCGTTTCAAGCAGGTGATACCATCACCGTTTATTATGAAATTCGCGAAGGCGAAAAAGTAAGAACACAGTTTTTTAAGGGGGTTGTAATCCAAATTAAAGGTACTGGTAGCACTAAAACCTTTACAATTCGTAAGATTTCTGGTACTGTAGGGGTTGAGCGTATTTTTCCTTTCAACCTACCAACCATTCAAAAAATCGAGGTTAATAGTCGTGGTAAAGTACGTCGCTCTCGTATTTTTTACTTCCGTGAATTGCGTGGAAAGAAAGCGCGAATCAAGGAAAGAAAGAATTAACAATTCCCGTAATATCAAAAGCCTCCTTTTTAGGAGGTTTTTTTGTTGATTTACTTTTTTATCTAAGTTGTTAATTTGAATCGTTTAATGAAAATGAATTCTAGTGTAAAGACCTATGTCTTTTGCCTGTCTCGTTGTATATTTGCGCCACTTAAAAACAAAATCATGTCCAAAATTAAAGTTGCTAAGCCAGTCGTTGAGATCGACGGAGACGAAATGACAAGAATAATCTGGAAGTTTATCAAAGAACAATTGATTCTTCCCTATCTTGATATTGAGCTTCTATACTATGATTTGGGACTTGAGAGTAGAGATGCAACAAATGATCAAATTACGATTGACGCTGCCAATGCAATTAACAAGCATAAAGTTGGCATTAAATGTGCCACAATTACTCCAGATGAAAATCGTGTAGAAGAATTCCGCTTAAAAAAAATGTGGCGTTCCCCAAATGGAACAATTCGTAACATCGTAGGAGGAACTGTATTTCGCGAACCTATTATCATGAAAAATATTCCTCGTTATGTACAAGGTTGGACAAAGCCTATTTGTATTGGACGTCATGCTTTTGGGGATCAGTACAAAGCGACCGATACTGTCATAGAGGGGAAAGGGAAACTAACCATGACTTTTACACCGGAAGATGGAAGCGAATCACAAAGTTGGGAAGTATATAATTTTCAAGAAGGGGGAGTCGCAATGAGCATGTACAATATCGACTCATCTATTTATGGATTTGCGCGTTCTTGTATGAATCGTGCTTTAAGTAAAGGATGGCCATTGTACTTAAGCACTAAAAATACCATTATGAAAGCTTATGACGGTAGATTTAAAGACATTTTTGAAGAGGTTTATCAAAACGAATTCAAATCAAAATTTGAAAAAGCAAGTATTTATTATGAGCATCGTTTAATTGATGATATGGTAGCTGCTGCAATGAAATGGAATGGTGGTTTTGTTTGGGCCTGTAAAAACTATGATGGAGATGTTCAATCAGACACAGTAGCCCAAGGTTTTGGTTCCCTTGGCTTAATGACTTCTACACTAGTAACTCCAGATGGAGAAATCATGGAAGCAGAAGCAGCACATGGTACAGTAACTAGACACTACCGCCTTCACCAAAGAGGAGAAGAAACTTCCACTAATCCAATCGCATCAATATTTGCATGGACGCGTGGACTTGCTCATCGTGCTAAACTTGACAATAATATTGAACTAAATAACTTTTGTGAGGCACTTGAAAGAGTTTGTATTGAAACTGTAGAGAGCGGCAAAATGACTAAAGATTTGGCATTACTTATTCATGAAAAGAAGCTCAAAAGAGAGCACTATTTAAGCACCCAAGAATTTTTAGATGCTATTAAAGTTAATTTCGAAAAATCAATAGTATAACTAAATGATTTCATTCTAAATATATTTTATATAAAATTTTATTTTAGAATCAATTATTTGTTTTAAAATAAGTCATTCTTTGCGCTTGCAATGATGTCCACACAATTCTTACATTTAACATCATAATAATATTGGATATGGATATCACATCGATTATTGGACAAATATTTTTGCCAATTTCTTTGGCAATTATCATGTTTGGCATGGGACTTAGTCTGGTTACAGACGATTTTGTAAGACTCTTTGCCTATCCAAAAGCTGTACTGGTTGGTTTGTGCAATCAGCTCTTGTTTCTTCCACTCATCGGATTTGCGATTGTTGTGTTGTTTGATCTCAACCCAACAATGGCCATTGGGGTGATGATCCTTTCGTTATGCCCGGGTGGACCCACAAGTAATTTGATAACACAAGTTTCGCGTGGAAATATTGGACTTTCAGTCACACTAACTGCCTTAGCGAGTCTCATTACTGTATTTACCATTCCAATTCTGTTGTCAAAAGCCATAGCATATTTTACTGGAGACATTGATGTTGTTATCCAACTTCCTATATTGGAAACCATGCTGCAGATTTTGGTGATTACCGTTATTCCGATCTCTATCGGGATGATGATCCGTAAACGACGAGAAGCATTTGCGATTAGTATGGAAACGCCCATGCGAACTGCCTCCACTGTATTGTTTGTGATTATTTTTTTGATCATCATCATTGCCAATAAAGACAATTTAACCCAGGCCATGAAAGAAGTTGGACTACCAACATTACTTCTCAACTTGTCAACAATGGGATTGGGATTTGTAAGCTCAAAATTTTTTGGCATCACTGGAAAAAGTCAGATATCAATAACCATTGAAAGTGGGATTCAAAATGGGACATTGGCGTTTGTCATTGCCACGACCATTCTAAATAATTTTGAGATGGGACTGCCCACTGGTGCCTATTCAATTTGGATGTTTTTCACCGGTGGATTTCTCATGTGGCGATTGGGAAATAAAGGAGATTGAGCTTCTCAAAACATTTCATTAAATCGTATATTTGCCAAAATTGCTATAGAAATGCGCCGTATTGGTTGTGTAACACTACTCCTTTTTTGGTTTTATCTATTACCCGCACAAGACCGTGTAACCTTAAGTGGAGACGTTTCCGATTCATTTTCTAAAGAAACACTTCTTGGCGTTACCATATTAATCCCCGAACTTAACACAGGAACGGTCACCAACAGCTATGGATTTTATTCGATCAGTGTACCTCCCGGAAACTACACGATTTTGGTACAATATCTTGGTTACCAATCGCTTCAATTTCCTTTATCTCTAATTGAAAACATCAAACAAAATATTCTGCTCACTCCCGCAGCCGAAGAACTCGATGAAGTTGTTTTAATAGATGATACAGAAAGGGTGAACATCAAAAAACCCGAAATGAGTGTGAATCGACTCCTTTCAAAAACCGTTTTGCAAACACCTGCGGTTTTTGGGGAGCCAGATGTGCTCAAAACCATACAGTTGCTCCCTGGAGTAACCAGTGCAGGCGAAGGCGCATCTGGTTTTAATGTTCGTGGTGGTTCTGCCGACCAAAATCTAATCCTATTGGACGAAGCAACCATTTACAATTCCTCTCACCTATTTGGTTTTTTCTCCGTATTTAACCCAGACGCAATTAAAGACTTACGACTCTTCAAAGGCGGAATTCCTGCCAAGTATGGCGGTCGACTATCCTCCGTTTTGAACATCTATCAAAAGGAAGGGAACAAGGAGGAGTTTGAAGTGAATGGAGGGATTGGACTCGTAACCAGTCGTTTGCTTGCTGAAGGACCTCTAGGAGATGGGAGTTTTGTTATTGGTGGAAGAGTAACTTATGCACATCTTTTTCTCAAGTTAACCGATAACCCAAATAGTGCCTACTTCTATGATTTTAACACAAAAATGAGCTTTCCGATCAACGATCATAACAAGCTTTACCTATCTGGATACTTTGGCCGTGATGTGTTTAATGTTGATGAGAGTTTTGTCAATACCTATGGAAATGCCGTATTTAATTTCAGATGGAACCATTTATTTTCACCGCGCTTATTTTCAAATCTGTCCATTATTTACAGCGATTACTATTACGGTTTATTACTTGATTTTGCCGGTTTTGATTGGAATTCTGGCATACAGAACCTCAACTTTAAATATGATTTCTCCTATTTTGCAAATGACAAAACCAATCTTGAATTTGGCCTACAATCAACCTACTATACTTTTAACCCTGGCTTCATAGAGCCTGCTCGATTGGACTCTGGAATCAACACTGAACAGTTGCAAAAGAAGTATGCAACAGAGCACGCAGTTTATGCGGATATATCACACGAGATTTCTCCCTCTTTTTCTTTTCAATTTGGAATGCGTATCAATCATTTTGCAAGATTGTCACAAGACGGCTTGTTTACCTATACAAATGGGCAGTCAACACGGTTTAATACCGCATTGGGCATCTATGAAAAAGGGATTCCAACAGGTGAATACTCAGCTGACAGATCTTCTGCAACATACAGTCATATTGAACCGAGACTAACGCTGTCTTATGCCATGAAAAACAGCGCTTTAAAAGCGTCCTACAATCGACTTAATCAATACCTCCATCTAATTTCAAACACTAGCTCTCCAACGCCTTTAGACGTCTGGGCACCCAGTGGGCCACACCTCAAACCTCAACAACTTGATCAGTGGGCAATCGGCTTTGTCACTGAAACTTCTAGTCAGCAGAGTATTGAGGTTGAGGCATTTTATAAAGATGTTAAAAACCGACTCGATTATATCGACGGTGCTGATTTAGTTGCCAACGATGCTGTCGAGCAAGTAACGCTCCCTGGAATTGTTCGTGCCTATGGTGCGGAGTTATTATTAAAAAAGTCATTGGGGGAATTGCAATACTGGCTGGCTTACACTTGGTCGAAGTCTGAACAAAAAACAGTGGGGTTGGGACTCAGCGACCCTGGAATTAATGACAGCAACTGGTATCCAAATGCCTACGATAAGAGACACGATTTAAGCATCAACACAAGCTATCAACTCAACAACAAATGGAGTTTTAATGCCAACTTTTTATACCAAACTGGTCAGCCAACAACCTATCCTGTAGGGCAGTATGAATTTGGCGGTTTACGCGTGCCAAATTATGGAACACGCAACAGCAGTCGATTTGATGATTACCACCGCATGGATCTATCAGCAACTCTGAAAAGACCTCCCAAAAAAGACCTACAAGGTAGTTGGATTTTTGGTATATATAATGTGTATAATCGTAAAAATGCTGCGAGTATTAACTTTAGGCAAAATCGGGAAACACAGGAAAATGAAGCTGTACGATTTTCCATTTTTGGAATTGTACCCTCTGTAATGTATAGAATAGATTGGTTATGAAAAAAATAATCTTTTTACTGACTATCCTGTGCATTTCGTGTGAAGATGTTGTCACCGTCGACCTTCCGAAAGCTATTGAACAAATCGTAATCGATGCGGAGCTTGGGCGTCCACAAGGAGGTGGAATGGCCACATTGCGCGTGCTTGTTACCAAAACAACTGACTTTTACAACTCCGAAATTCTCTCTGTTGATGATGCCTCTGTATCCCTACAATATAACAATGAAGTCTGGACTGCCAATCATATTGAAGATGGTTTATATACAATGGATATTCCCGAAATCACGACTGACAAACAATATCAATTGATTGTCGATGTTGATGGGGTGAGCTATACTGCCGAAGAAGAGTTGGTTCTGTCTGGTACTTTTGATAGCGCAATACAAGGAGATGGTCAACTGTTTAGTGGCAATGAGACAGAAGTATTGATAACCCTCACGGATCTTCCTGGTCTAGGAAATTTTTATTTATTTGATTTTTCCGATAACAACCTCTTCGTGACAAGAGATCGATTTTATGATGGACAGCCATTTACGTTTTCTTTTTTCTATGACGATCTCTTTCCCAAAAATGATCAAGTCACCATCCGAATGGTTGGTATAGATGAAGCATTCTTTACCTACATGCAAATTTTGTTGAGCCATAGCGGTCAGAGCGACGGTGGTCCTTTTACTACTGCAACTTCAACGCTATTGGGAAATTTTGTGAGTTCAGAGCAAGAAATTGTTGCATTGGGTTATTTTAGAGTTGTGGAATACAGTTCACTTCCATTTACAGCCGAATAGTTACTTTTGTGTATGCGCTTCACAAAAATCACAGAAGCCGATTCCGATCACGACAAGCTCGAACAAATGAGCGTGGAACAACTCAGTCTTATCATAAATGAAGAAGACCAAACTGTAGCAAATGCCGTCAAAAAAATACTCCCACAAATAAATTCATTTATCGATGCAACTTTACCTAAAATGCAGCAAGGGGGTCGGCTGATTTATATAGGAGCAGGCACGAGTGGGCGTATGGGTATTCTCGACGCTTCGGAATGCCCTCCTACTTTTGGAGTTTCACCAGAGCGCGTAATCGGATTAATTGCTGGTGGAGACGACGCAATTCGAACCGCCGCCGAAGGTGCGGAGGACGATCCGAATCAAGGATGGAAAGATTTGAAAAAACATCATATTTCGAGTTTAGATACAGTTGTTGGGATCGCCGCATCAGGGACAACTCCCTTTGTGCTCGGTAGCCTTCAAAAATGTAAATCCAAAGGAATTACCACTGCAAGTATCAGCTGTAACCCAGGAAGTCCAATTGCAGAACAAGCAGACTTTCCAATGGTTCCAGTGGTTGGACCTGAAGTGATCACAGGAAGTTCTCGCATGAAAGCTGGTACTGCTCAAAAAATGATACTCAATACCATCTCAAGTATTTTAATGATCAAACTGGGTCACGTTAAAGGCAATCGTATGGTGGATATGCAGTTGTCCAATAAAAAGTTACAACAAAGAGCTATCCGTATGGTTTGCGAATCAAGCTTAGTAAGTAAAGAAAAGGCGATTGAATTATTACGCATTCATGGCAGTGTTAGAAAGGTATTAAACCATTTGAAAAATGAATAAAGAACAAATTTTCAAGGGACTATCACGTCTTTTTATCGCAATCCTCTTTGCCTTTACTGGTCCGGTGATTTACACGTCAGCTGTTCGAAATGAACACCATCCTTTTTTTATTCCTGTTTTAGGCCTTGGATTGATTGCCTGTATCCTTGCCATTCTGTACGGATTTCGTGGGATAAAACTTCTAGTAAAGGGTTTCTTTAATGAAAACTAAGTTTACCCCTTGAAAGAGCCCCTAATCGTATTATCTTTGTGGTTTTGATAAACAACTAATGATTCAAATTCGACTTCCAGACGGAGCAATAAAAGAAGTGAGCAAAGGGACAACTCCCCTTGATATCGCAACTTCCATCAGCGAAGGGCTCGCACGAAATGTAATGTCAGCAAGCTACAACGGAGAAGTTGTTGAAGCGACTACACCACTTCAAGTAGACGGCAGTTTAATTCTATATACATGGAATGATCCTGAAGGGAAAAAGGCATTTTGGCATTCATCTGCTCATGTACTCGCACAGGTTCTTGAAGATCATTATCCTGGAATAAAGCTCACCATCGGACCTGCTATCGAGCAAGGGTTCTACTACGATATTGATCCAAGTAGTCATACAGTAACCGAAAAAGATTTTGATGTCATCGAAAAACGTATGATTGAGGTGTCACGTGAGCAATATGCGTTCTCGATACGTTCTGTTTCCAAAAAAGAAGCGTTGGCGTATTATCAAAACGAAAAAAATCCATACAAGACTGAGCTCATTGAAAACCTCAGTGATGGTGATATTACCTTCTGTGACCATGCAGACTTCACAGACCTTTGTCGAGGGGGGCATCTGCCCCACACTGGCTTTATTAAAGCTGTAAAGCTCACAAATATCGCTGGTGCATATTGGCGTGGGGACGAAACCAAACCACAACTCACACGAATTTATGGGATCTCATTTCCCAAAGAAAAGCTGCTTAAAGAACACCTTCAGCTCGTCGAAGAGGCTAAAAAAAGAGATCATAGAAAGCTTGGAAGTGAAATGGATCTTTTTACTTTTTCTAAAAGAGTCGGTCAAGGTCTTCCTCTGTGGCTGCCAAAAGGTGCTGCTCTTCGCGATAGACTTGAACGTTTCTTAAAAGAAGCTCAACGAAAAGCTGGATATGAACAGGTTGTCTCTCCGCATATCGGACATAAAGAGCTTTACATGACTTCTGGTCATTACGAAAAATATGGTTCTGATAGTTTTCAGCCAATCAAAACCCCTTCGGAAGATGAAGAGTTTTTGCTAAAACCAATGAATTGCCCGCATCATTGTGAAATTTTTAGTGCGCGTAGTTGGAGTTACCGCGATTTACCTAAACGCTATGCTGAGTTTGGAACGGTATATCGCTACGAGCAAAGCGGTGAACTACATGGATTGACACGGGTTAGAGGATTCACACAAGATGATGCGCATATATTTTGTACTCCTGATCAACTGGACAGTGAGTTTAAAGCTGTCATTGACTTGGTTTTATATGTATTTAGTTCTTTGGGGTTTGCAGATTTTACCGCACAAGTATCCGTTCGAGACCCTGAAAACTCAAATAAATACATTGGAAAAGTTGAAGATTGGGAAAAAGCAGAGCAAGCCATTATCAATGCAACACAAGAAAAAGGATTAAATTATGTCATCGAAACAGGTGAGGCCGCTTTTTATGGACCCAAGCTAGATTTTATGGTAAAAGATGCCTTGGGAAGAAGTTGGCAACTGGGAACAATTCAGGTGGATTACAGCTTACCTGAGCGATTTGATCTCACATACAAAGGTAGTGATAATGCCCTTCACAGACCTGTGATGATTCATCGTGCACCCTTTGGTAGTTTGGAGCGATTTGTAGCCATCCTCATCGAACATACAGCAGGGAACTTCCCGCTTTGGCTCACACCAGATCAAGTTAATATATTGTGCGTGAGCGAGAAATACGAAAAATACGCGAAAAAAGTTTCTCAATTATTGGAAAATAACGAAATTCGCACCCTCGTTGACAACAGAAATGAAACCATCGGTAAGAAAATTCGTGAGTCTGAGCTTCAAAAATATCCATACATGATTATTGTTGGAGAAAAAGAAGTTTCGGAATCTGTGGTTTCGGTTCGAGAGAACGGCGGGAAAGATCACGGAGCTATGTCTCTGGATAACTTCATTCGATTGGTAGAAATGACAATACAGAACGAAGTTCTAGAATTTAAAACATAAATCGCACGTTATAGCCATACGAAGAAGAAGAGGCAGAGGTCCTCAACGAGTAATCAAAGAAGACCAACACAAGATTAATGACAAAATCTTGGCAGGTGAAGTTCGTCTTGTTGGCGAAAACATAGAAATGGGAATTTATCCTCTTGCAAAGGCGATGGGAATTGCTCGGGAACTCGAGCTGGATTTGGTAGAAATTTCACCAAATGCATCTCCCCCAGTTTGTAAGATCATTGATTACAAGAAATTTCTATACGAACAAAAAAAGCGTGAAAAAAGTTTAAAGGCCAAAGCAAGCAAAGTTGTGCTAAAAGAAATTCGTTTTGGGCCACAAACAGATGAGCACGATTATGCATTTAAGAAAAAACACGCTATTAAGTTTTTAGAAGAGGGAGCGAAACTAAAAGCATTTGTGTTTTTCAAAGGACGCTCTATTATTTTCAAGGAACAAGGACATATCTTGTTACTGCGATTAGCTCAAGACCTTGAAGAATATGGAAAAGTTGAGCAGCTTCCAAAATTAGAAGGGAAAAGGATGATCATGTTGATGAACCCTAAAAAATAAAAAACTTAAAATATGCCTAAGCAAAAAACAAAATCAAGTGCAAAAAAGCGTTTCAAGCTAACCGGAACTGGAAAAATTAAACGAAAGCACGCATTTAAAAATCACATTTTGACAAAAAAATCAAAAAAGACAAAATTAAAATTAACGCATTCAACATTGGTGCACGATGCCGACGTTGACAATGTAAAACAACAACTTCGATTGAAGTAAAAACTGGTGTATAACCCTTGGGCGGGTCATAAAGAGCAAAAACAATTTGCCACCTTCCTAAAAACAGAAAATAAAATGCCGAGATCAGTAAATGCAGTAGCCTCTAGGGCCCGAAGAAAAAAGATGATGAAACACGCCAAAGGATATTTTGGGCGTCGTAAAAATGTATGGACAATTGCCAAAAATGCTGTTGAAAAAGCATGGGAATATGCATATAGAGATCGAAAAACCAAGAAAAGAAATTTTCGCTCATTGTGGATTGTTCGAATTAATGCCGCAGCCCGTTTACACGGTATGTCTTATTCCCAATTTATGGGGAAAGTCAAGGCCAAAAACATTTTATTAAATCGAAAAGTTTTAGCCGACCTTGCAATGAACCATCCAGATGCTTTTAAAGCTGTGGTGGATAAAGTGAAGTAATTTTTCAAAAAAAAGTTGATTTAAAACACTTCTGTGTGTTTTTGTTTTAAAACGGCACTCCATCATCGCCATCAAAAGCATCGTCTGGGTTAACGCGGGGGTTTTCAAATGAATCGTCTTGATTCCGATTGATTTTGGACTGAAATTCAACTGGAGCGTCAAAAGCATCGAGATTTTCGAATTTTCCAAGAGAAGCAACAAACTTCAAGCGAATGTTGTCCAAGCCACCGTTACGGTGTTTAGCTACAATAAACTCTGCTTGACCAGCCGATGGGGTACGCTCTTCATCATCCCACTCATCAATTTTATAGTACTCTGGGCGGTAAATAAATGAAACAATATCAGCATCTTGTTCAATTGCACCCGACTCACGAAGGTCAGAAAGTAATGGCCGCTTGCTTCCACCTCTAGTTTCTACTGCACGTGACAACTGCGATAGAGCAATGACTGGGATATCAAGCTCTTTAGCTAATGCTTTAAGATTTCGTGAAATCATCGATATTTCTTGTTCGCGATTTCCAGATTTATTTGATGTGCCTGTTGTCATTAACTGCAAGTAATCAACAACGATTAGTTTAATTCCAAATTGAGAAGACAAACGTCTTGCCTTTGCACGTAAGTCAAATATGGATAATGATGGCGTGTCATCTATAAATAAAGGTGCGCTTTCTAAAGCGGTTACCTTGACATTAAGTTGTTTCCATTCGTGGTCAGCAAGATTTCCGGTTCGCAGTTTTTCAGAGGATAGGCCAGTTTCAGAAGAAATCAAACGTGTAATCAACTGAACAGACGACATCTCCAAAGAGAAAAAGGCAACTGGTATCGAGTGATCAACACATATGTTTCGAGCCATGGACAGAGTCAATGCTGTTTTACCCATACCTGGTCGAGCAGCAACAATAATCAAGTCGCTTGATTGCCAACCGGAGGTCAATTTATCTAAGTCGAAAAATCCAGATGGAACTCCACTTAAACCCTCTTTGTTTGAGATTTCTTCAATTTTCTTTTTGGCTTGAATCACCAAACTTTGCGCAGTATCTGTTGATTTCTTTATATTGCCTTGACTAACATCGTACAGCTTTGACTCCGCATCATCCAGCATGTCAAAAACATCCTTGGTATCGTCATAGGCATTCTCTATAATTTCATTTGAAATTTTAATCAGGCTTCGTTGAATAAATTTTTGAAGAATTATACGAGAATGGTGTTCAATGTGTGCAGATGAAGATACTTTTTGAGTGAGCTGGATTAAATAAAAATCTCCTCCGATTTGTTCGAGCTTATCATTTTTTCGCAGTTGGTTGGAAACCGTTAATAAATCAATCGGATTGGAGTCTGAAAACAAATTAATAATAGCCTCAAAAATGTGCTGGTGAGCCTGCTTATAAAACGCCGCTGGGCTTAGAATATCGATCACGTTATCGACTCCTTTTTTATCAATCATCATCGCACCGAGAACAGCTTCCTCTAAATCAGTTGCTTGGGGTGGAAGTTTACCTTTTTGTAGGGAAACGATCTGCCCACTTTGACGTGATTGCTGCGTTATAGGTTTTTGTTTTTCCACAACATAAATTTAGGAAAACATTTCGCATCAAAGTGCGGATTCATTTCAAAAAAGATGAACGTTATGTTGTTAACAAGTTTAGATAAATGTTAATATCCCAAACATTTATTCTTGAAAAACACCGATTTGAAAGAATTTCTCCTGTCGCTCAAGAATCAACTGATCAAGCGGAATATCTTTTAGCTCATTGTATGCTTTTAAGATACTTTTTCGAACTGTTGAAAAAGTTTGTGCTCGATCGCGATGAGCACCGCCTAAGGGTTCTTTTACGATTGTATCGATGATCTTTAAACGCTTCATGTCTTTAGCTGTGAGCTTCAATGCATCAGCGGCTTGTTCTTTATGTTCCCAACTGCGCCAAAGAATAGATGAGCATGACTCGGGTGAAATTACAGAGTACCAAGTGTTTTCGAGCATAAACACGCGATCTCCCACGCCGATTCCTAGTGCACCCCCTGAAGCGCCTTCCCCAATAATCACTACAATAACTTGTGTTTTCAATCGTGACATCTCCAAAATGTTTCGAGCGATTGCCTCACCCTGACCTCGTTCTTCCGCTTCAAGTCCTGGGTAAGCACCAGGGGTATCAACCAAACACAAAACAGGAATCCCAAACTTTTCGGCAGATTTCATCAAGCGAAGTGCCTTACGATATCCTTCGGGATTTGCCATTCCAAAATTGCGGTACTGCCGTGTTTTTGTGTTATATCCTTTTTGCTGACCAATAAATAAAAAACTCTGGTCACCAATTTTTCCAAATCCGCCAACCATGGCTTTATCATCTTTAACTGTACGGTCGCCATGTAATTCTAAAAAGGTCTCTCCAGAGAGTGCCTGAATATAATCCATGGTATAAGGACGCTGTGGGTGTCTCGAAAGCTGAACTCGTTGCCAAGGGGTCAAGTTTCCATAAATTTCTTTTTTGGTGGAAAAAAGCTTGTCTTCGATTTGTTGGCAAGTCGTGGTCACGTCTACGTCACTCTCATCGCCAATCACAGCACATTTTTGGAGTTGCTCTTCAAGTTCTTGAATGGGTTGTTCAAAATCCAAATATTCCATAGCGGATTGTATTTTGCTCTAACAAATATAGTATTTTGATTTAGTTGTTATCGCTACTTCTTCCTTTTTTTAGCTTCAAATACCCATTCATCAAAACAGACGATAAGATCAATAGGGTCCCTATATAAAACGGCAAACTCATTTTCTCATCAGATCCAAAAATGAGCAGCCCAAGTAAGATGCCATAAACGGGCTCCATATTGATCGCCAACATCAATGAAAAAGGACGTAAATGACGCATTACCGCTATGGAAACCACAAAAGCATAGGCGGTACAGACGATTGCTAAAATCAAAATCCAAAGCATGTCGGATTGGGTGATTGAAAACAAGCCAACAGACCATTTACCTTGAAAAAGAAGAATAACACTCATACATATTGCGCCTGTACCCAACTGGTAAACTGACATTACTCTGGCATCTGATTTGTGCACAACCTTTCCGTTGATCAGCGTAAATGCAACAGACAAAAGAACAGCAATGAAAGCAAAGAACATTCCATCAAAAAGATGGTATTCTGTTTGCATAATCATCCCCAAAGCAATAGCAACAACCAACCCCAGTATGATTTCATTTGAGTCAAACGATCGTTTGTATACTATGGGCTCAATCAATGCGGTTACCAATGCACCTGTAGACATGACAGACAGCGTCACAGAAACGTTAGAGACTTTGATTGCATGAAAGAAAAATACCCAATGGAGCGCGATCAAAATACCACAAACTATCATAAAGAGTAGATGTTTTTTTGAAAGACGAAATGGAATCTTGAAACACAACATAAACAAAGTCACCACAGCAGTCGCCAACATCATTCTATACCAAACCAACGACACGGCATCAATCGAAATGAGCTTTCCCAAAATAGCTGTAAATCCAAAAATGAAAACAATCCCATGGAAGTGGAGTATACTTTTGAGTTTATCGCTTAGCATAACGTAAAATAACTATGGAAAAGATCCCAAAAATAAGATTGGGAATCCATGCAGCTAGTGCTGCTGTATAATTGGACTTTTCAACCATAACCTCAAATATCTTGTCAAAAAAGATATAGAGAAAAGCGAGGACAACACCAAGTGCTAAATTCAGCCCAATCCCACCTCGTCTTTTAAGAGAGGCAACGGAAACTCCAATAATTGTTAAAATAAATGCAGCAACCATAATTGACAATCGTTTGTGTCGCACGAGAAGGTGGCGATTGATGAGGGGGCTTCCGCTTTCTTTTTCTTTAGCAATAAAACGGTTGAGATCAAATAAAGTCAGGGTTTGAGCTGCATAGTTCAAGGGCGATAAGTCCTCAAATGTAAAGGGCATTAGGGTGTCTAAGCGAGATGCAGATTCAATTCTTTCATTACCACTACTATCAATCGATCGTTTAAAATAATCCGTAAGGCGATATAGTGTGTCATCTTCAACCCATCGGATATTTCTAGCTGTTATTTTCGATGTCATTCGGTTGCCTTCAAAACGCTCATAGCTGAAATTATATCCCAATTGGCGAGTTGGATTAAACTGACTCAAATAAATAAAATCACCCTCCCCAATCTGCTTAAAAAGTTGCTGTGTTTGTCGATCTTTTTTAGAGGATTTAAAATAGGTAAACTCAAATTCTTTGATGTTTTTACTCGCTGATGGTACAATAAATTGACCCGCAATAAAAGAGCCGATGGAAATCAGAAGAGCGGCAACTAAAAACGGGCGGAGATATCTGTTGAAAGAAATCCCTGAAGCCAACATAGCGATCACCTCAGAGTTGGAAGATAGTTTAGAGGTAAACCAGATGACGGATAGAAATAAAAATATGGGAAATAAAATAAAACCGAAATGCCAAATAAAATTGTAATAATACCATAGAATATCAGATGTTGGGACTTCATGCTGATTGAAATTATCGATTTTCTGTGACAAATCAACCAATACACTAATGGGTATGAATAGAACCAACATTGTCAAAAAAGTAACAATGTATTTGGTGATAATATATCGGTCTAATATCCTGGTATTCAACATCACAGTCTGTTGTTCATTTGACGAACCATTTTATTTTTCCAGTTAGCAAAATCGTCACTAAGAATGTGATTTCTTGCTTCGCGAACCAACCACAAATAAAACCCTAAATTGTGAATACTTGCAATTTGCTTGCCCAAAAACTCATTTGCCGCAAACAAATGACGCAAATATGCCTTTGAATAATAGGTGTCTATGGAGGTTGAGCCTTCAGCATCGATGGGAGTATGGTCATTTTGCCATTTTTTATTTTTGATATTGATCGTGCCATGAGACGTAAATAGCATCCCATTTCTTCCATTTCGAGTTGGCATGACACAATCAAACATGTCCACGCCTAGTGCGATGTTTTCTAAGATGTTGATTGGCGTCCCCACACCCATAAGGTATCGGGGTCTGTCTTTGGGAAGTATGGAGCAGACTGCATCTGCCATCGCATACATTTCTTCTGCTGGTTCCCCAACTGAAAGACCTCCAATGGCGTTTCCGGGAGCGTTGGCATCGGAAATATATTTGGCGGATTCGACTCGCAAATCTTTGTAGGTACTCCCTTGCACGATTGGAAACAAAGATTGCTCATGACCGTATTTTGAATCGGTATTGTTCATATGGTGAATACACCTGTCGAGCCAGCGGTGAGTCAATACCATCGAGTCTTTTGCATAGTTGTAATCACAAGGATATGGAGGACATTCATCAAACGCCATAATGATATCTGCCCCAATCGAACGTTGGATATCAATTGCTTTTTCAGGCGTAAAGAAGTGCGAGGATCCATCGATATGTGATTTAAATCGTACCCCATCTTCTTCAATTTTTCTGTTGGCAGCAAGAGAATAGACCTGATACCCACCACTGTCTGTAAGCAGATTTCGATCCCAATTCATAAATTGATGAATACCACCTGCACGCTCAAGGATGTCTGTGGAAGGTCTTAAATATAAATGATAGGTATTGGCCAAAATGATATCGGGGCTGACTTCCTCTTTCAATTCTTTTTGAAGAACTCCTTTTACAGTGGCTTGGGTGCCAACAGGCATAAAAATCGGGGTTTCGATAACGCCATGGTCAGTCGTAATGGTGCCTGCACGTGCATTAGATTCTGGATCGGTATGATGACAAACGAATTTCACAGCTTGTAAATATAAACATCGTAACTGAGCTAATCTTTGTTCTTAACAAAATGTTGATTGTTAACTTAAAATATTAACCAAATCACTTTTGTAAGCCCCTCTCTTGACTTATTTTTGCCAGCATCATTGATCAATCGGATGGACACAATTCAACAACTTGAAAGAACTGTACAGCAAGTACGAAGGGACATCTTGAGAATGGTGCATAAAGTAAATTCTGGACACCCCGGGGGTTCGCTTGGCTGTGCTGAATTCTTTGTGGTTCTGTATAAGGAAATCATGGAATACAATACCAATTTTTCAATGGATGGCATTGGTGAAGACCTATTCTTTCTTTCCAATGGCCACATCTCACCGGTTTACTACAGCGTTCTTGCACGAAGCGGTTTTTTTCCTGTCAAAGAACTCAAGACATTTCGATTGTTGGACTCTCGTTTGCAGGGTCACCCGACCACACACGAAAAGCTACCTGGAGTCCGAATTGCCTCTGGGTCTTTGGGACAGGGAATGTCGGTGGCGCTTGGTGCGGCAGCAGCAAAAGCACTTAACAGTGACGGTCGCTTAATCTACAGTTTACACGGCGACGGAGAATTGCAGGAAGGACAGAATTGGGAAGCCATTTTGTATGCTGGATCAAAACGAGTTGATAATATCATTGCAACAATCGATGTAAATGGTAAGCAAATCGATGGGAGCACAGATGATGTGCTACACATGGGCGATCTACAAGAAAAGTTTGAGGCCTTTGGCTGGAAAGTCATTTCGATTAAAAATGGAAATGATATTGCTTCGGTTATCGTCGGATTGAAAAAGGCGAAAAGCGAAACAAATAAGGGAAAACCAATCTGTGTACTCCTTCACACCGAAATGGGAAATGGCGTTGATTTTATGATGCATACTCATGCATGGCATGGCAAAGCACCAAATGATGATCAACTTGCTCAAGCCCTTGAACAAAACCCTGAAACTCTTGGAGATTACTGATTTGATACATATGAAGACATATACATTTACCGAAAAAGTTGATACCCGTTCTGGTTTTGGTTCTGGGTTGACTGAGCTAGGAAAGTCGAATGAGAATGTTGTGGCACTTTGTGCAGATTTGACTGGCTCCTTAAAAATGGACGATTTCAAAAACAATCATCCTGACCGATTTTTCCAAGTTGGAATTGCCGAAGCAAATATGATGGGGATTGCTGCTGGACTCACAATTGGTGGTAAAATTCCTTTTACAGGTACCTTTGCCAATTTTTCGACGGGACGGGTCTATGATCAAATCCGTCAATCCATTGCTTATTCCCACAAAAATGTAAAAATATGCGCCTCTCATGCTGGGGTGACTTTGGGAGAGGATGGGGCAACCCACCAGATTCTTGAAGATATTGGATTGATGAAAATGCTCCCAGGCATGACAGTTATTAATACTTGCGACTTCAATCAAACCAAAGCAGCAACCATTGCCATTGCAGAGCACAATGGACCGGTTTACCTCCGTTTTGGAAGGCCAAAAGTTCCCAATTTCACTGAAGAAAATCAAAAGTTTATAATCGGAGAAGGACTTCTCCTTTCTCCAGGAACTGATGTCAGTATTATCGCTACCGGGCATCTTGTTTGGGAAGCGCTTGAAGCAGCAATAATGTTGCGTGAAAAAGGAATTTCAGCCGAGGTTATCGACATACATACCATCAAACCAATTGACGAAAAAATCGTAATTGAGTCCGCCAAAAAGACAGGCGCGGTCGTTAGCTGTGAAGAACACAACTTTTTAGGTGGATTAGGAGAAAGTATTTCGAGGACGCTAGCGACGCATAACCCCACTCCACAAGAGTTTGTCGCAACTCAGGATACTTTTGGTGAATCTGGAACTCCTGCTCAACTCATGGAAAAATATGCGTTGAACGCGCAGTCGATCGTGAATGCCACAAAGCGGGTAATCGCAAGAAAACAATAATTATTTTAAGAAGCGTCTAAATAGTCTGGTGTACCATCCTTGTCAGAATCATCAGCAACACCATCTGCGTTAACATCATATTCGTCGATCGTCAGAACGCCATCGCCATCATCATCATTGTCGAGATAGTTCGGGATGCCATCGCCATCGGTATCGTCAACATCATCAGTAAAATGATAATTTCCGTCGATGTCCTCCTCACTTGTCGGAACAGAATCTTCATCATGATCTGCAGTAGAAAAAGTGTACAAATCGACTGCAAAAATCAAAGGCGCATAGTCTCTAGGAGCAGATTGACTGCCATAATACCCCAAAGCGGAAGGCATAATTGCTACCGCAGTTCCAAATCCATCAAAAGTAATCAATCCAGTTGCAGGATCAACTTCCCAAGTTCCTCGCTTAATAAAAGGATAGAGTTCATAAAATCCCTGAACTGTACTCAGTCCCATAAACCAAATTTGCTGTTCACTTTGATCAAAAGAGTACCCATCAAGAAACATCCCTTTATAGGTAATGTACACCTCGTCAGCGATGGTTGGCGAGTCCCCAACGCCTTCTCTAACGTTTGGAATCACGTACATGCTATGGGCGATAAAATTACCATCCTGATCTTTGACTTGCACTTCATGCTCTACAACTTGATCAATCATCGGTGTTTTATCAGGTGCGTTAATTAATGAATCGATTGTAAATTCCACTCTTTCGCCAGACGCTGCATTTGCGTAGTCTTCGTAATTATAGTAATGACTTTGTAAAAAAGAAATGATTGAATCGTTGTCAGCCGTCCGTTGATCCTGGTAATCACGGGGTGGGGGGATTACAGATCTTGTTGTATCATCACATTGTGTTAAGGTAAAAGCCAGAAGAAATAAGAAAAGAAAATCGTGCGTTTTCATGAAAAAAAATAGTGGTGTAAGATACGATTTTCTTGTATTTTTGAATCTGTATGAATCACAATTAACATTTCTTTTGCGTATTGACAAATATCTCTGGGCGATTCGATTTTATAAATCGAGAAATGAAGCATCGAACGCTTGTAAAAAAGGTCATATTCGCATTGACGAAGTTACAGTAAAACCCTCAAGGGAGGTTTTTGGTGCGGAAAAAATACTGATTCGAAAAAACCAGATGGAGTTTACCCTACTTGTAATTGGAATTCCAAAGTCAAGAGTCGGCCCCAAATTAGTGGAACAATATGCCAAAGATTTGACGCCTGAAGATGTTCGTAAAGCAAGAATCGAAGTTGCCATCAATCAAGCGAAAAACAAATTCGAAATTAGTGGTAGGCCCAGTAAAAAAAATCGAAGAGACCTTATGGATTTTATAGATGGTGAGTCCATTTCTTCAGATGAATGATTATATTTGAGTATGTACAATAACTGTATATTAACAGCCGAACAGGCTGTGCTGAGTGTTCGGAGGATTGCTTATCAAATCCTTGAAGACAATCCAAATGAAAAAAGAATTATTATTGCTGGCGTGATGTCAAACGGCAATCATGTCTCCAAATCAATCGCTAAAGTTTTACGATCTATTTCTAATATTGATGTGGTGAATTGCCAAATCCGAATCGATAAAAAAAATCCCAGAAACAAGATTCAAACTTCCATTGATAAATCTGTATATGAAAATCAATCGATTGTAATCGTTGATGACGTTTTACATACTGGCTCGACATTGATTTATGTAGTCCGTCACTTTCTTCAAGTGTCACTCACCAAATGTAAAGTTGCTGTTTTAATCAATCGAAATCATAAAAAGTTTCCCATAAAGGCAGATTATAAAGGGATTTCGTTATCCACAAGCATGCACGAACATGTAGAAATTGTATGTAAAAACGATACTTTCGAAGGGTACCTAACCTAGTTTTTTGATAATCTGATCGACGAGTTCTTGTGGAGTTTCGTCTTGTATATATAAGAGGTGATTGGCCTGCTCATAAAAATGTTTTCTTTCAAAAATATGCTTTGCAATAAACTCTTGTAGTTCATCCTCTGAAGTCAGATGAGATATCATTGGTCTATGGTCTTTCGCAGAATATAAGCGATGACAAAGAGTTGAAATTGAGGGCGAGATATAAAAAGTGTGGGGTGTAGATTGTATCACTGAATGCATGTTGTCAGCATAGCAAGGAGTGCCGCCCCCAAGCGAAATCACAGATGCGTGAGTAGAAGATAACAAATCATCAAGTGCTGTTTGTTCAAGTTTTCTAAAGCCTATTTCGCCATGATCATCAAAAAGATTTGGTACAGAACGGTCGTGTATTTCCTTCAAATAATCGTCCAAATCAACAAATGGCAATGCGAGTTTTTGTGCTAAAAGTCGACCGACTGTTGTTTTTCCACTACCCATATAGCCAAGAAGAATAATTGGTTGATTCGATTTTTCTGAATAATTTAATTTATAACTCATTGTATGATTACAAATTTAAGCCAATTTAAACTTTGATTAATCGTAGAATTGAATATATATTTGCAGCCATCATAAAAAGAAAGATTTGGTAGCTCAGTTGGTAGAGCATCTCCCTTTTAAGGAGAGGGTCCTGGGTTCGAGACCCAGCCAAATCACAAAGACTTGGTAGCTCAGTTGGTAGAGCATCTCCCTTTTAAGGAGAGGGTCCTGGGTTCGAGACCCAGCCAAGTCACAAAAAGTCCCTCAGCGCACGTGGCGGAACTGGTAGACGCGCTAGGTTGAGGGCCTAGTGGGAGTTAAATCCCGTGGAGGTTCGATTCCTCTCGTGCGCACAATTTTCCATTTGTATTTTTTTTTCTATTTTTGTTTAACTTTTGTTAATTAAACATTAAACAAAATGGATCGAGTTAAAACAAGTTTTAGCATCAAAAACCTTGAGCACCTTTCTGGAATCAAAGCTCATACTATTCGGATTTGGGAAAAAAGATATGGTCTTTTTGAGCCTGAACGTACAGAAACAAATATCCGCCTTTACAATCTGGAAAGTTTACAAAAGCTACTAAACGTTTCAATGCTATATAAAAATGGTTTTAAGATTTCAAAAATTGCCAAAATGGAATCAAACGAAATCAATGATAAGGTCCACAACATTACTTTACAAAAGAGCCCTTATGATTGGTCTTTGGGGCTATTCAAACTTTCTATGATCAATTTTGATCAGCGTTTGTTTACAAATACTTTTGAAGAACTTTTAGAAAAAATGAGTTTTGGTGAGATTTTCCAATCTATCTTTACCCCCTTAATGATTGAACTCGGGGTATTATGGCAAACCAATTCGATTAGTCCATCACACGAGCACTTTATAACTAGTCTTATCAAACAAAAAATTCATTCACTGTGTGAGAAATTACAAGAGAAGCAACCACAGAGAACAGAAGCCACTTTTGTCTTATACCTCCCTGATAACGAAATTCACGAGCTAGGTCTACTTTATCTAAACCATGAAATTCTTGAACGTGGCTACAAAACAATCTTCTTGGGTCAATCTGTGCCAACGGCAAGTCTGTCTAATTTTCAAGAAAAATCCGAAAAAATGATTTTTGTCTCATGTTTTACTATTGAACCCAATCAGGATCGTATTCGAGAATACTTACATGAATTTGAAACTGAAATCTTGTCAAATGAAAGTTCTGAATTATGGGTTACAGGGTACCAAGCACAATTTTTACCTAATCCGAATAATCAAAGGATTCGTATTTTTGAGACTTCTGCTGAACTAGTAAGAGCATTATAAATTTTTTATTTTAGTTGATTAAAAAACAAAAATATTATAATTTGCAACTAGTTTTAAGAAAATACTATTTGTGAAATCGATTTTTGATTTAGTTTCTAGACGCTTTACTAGAGAAGTTACTGAGTCGTACAGTACATCATTTTCTTTAGCCACTCGTATGTTGTCTTCTGAAATACGCCAGGATATTTATAATATTTATGGTTTTGTCAGATTGGCGGATGAAATTGTTGACAGTTTTCACGATTATGACAAAGAATCACTTTTAAACCGTTTTGAAGACGATTTAGAGTATGCGTTGAAGGAAAAAATCAGTACAAACCCTATCTTAAATGCATTTCAAGAAACAGTTCACCGTTATAATATTGATGAAGAATTTATTAATGCTTTTATGAGAAGTATGAGATGGGATTTATCAAAAAAAGTTTATGAAACAGATGAGGAATACAAAAAATATATATATGGTTCTGCTGACGTTGTTGGTTTGATGTGCCTTCGTGTTTTTGTCAAAGGCGACCACAAGCTTTTCAATGAATTGAAATCATCAGCCATGGCTTTAGGTTCTGCATTTCAAAAAGTAAATTTTCTTCGTGATCTCAAAAATGACTACGAACAACTTGAACGTTCTTACTTTCCTAATATAAACTTAAGAGAACTTGACGAAGCCTCAAAACATAAAATTATTTTAGAGATTGAAGCTGATTTTAGAAAAGGTTTTTCAGGAATTTTTAAACTGCCAGATGCTGCAAAATTTGGCGTTTACACCGCATACAAATATTACCTCCGTCTTTTAAAGAAATTAAAACGGGTTCCGTCTGTTGATATCAAAAACAAAAGAATACGCGTCGCCAACATTCAAAAAATGGATGTATTAGCTCGCTCTTATGTTCGGTATCGCTTCAATATTCTGTAATCCATGCTAATCGCTCTTCAGATTTTTATTTTCTTGATGACTTTTGCTTTAATGGAAGCTGTCGCATGGTTTTCACACAAATATATCATGCATGGTTTTTTATGGACACTTCACAAAGACCATCACCACAAAGATCACGACTCTCATTTTGAAAGAAACGATACTTTTTTTCTATTTTATGCAGCTGTTAGCGCTGGTTTTGTAATTTTGTGGGGGGAGTTTGGATTTTGGCCTGGAATGGCAATCGCCTTGGGGATTTTCGCCTATGGTCTCACCTATTTTTTTGTTCACGACATTTTTATCCATCAGCGTGTAAAATGGTTCCGTAATGCCAACACAACCTATACAAAAGCTATTCGTAGAGCACATAAAATCCATCATAAAAACCTAGATAAAGAAAACGGAGAATGCTTTGGCATGCTCTGGGTACCAATGAAGTATTTTAAGAAAAAATGACTATAAATGCGCTATTTGAATAGCTGCAACCGCCGCTTCTTCCCCTTTATTCCCCAATGACCCTCCGCTTCTTTCACGAGATTGCTCAATTATATCATCAGTTAAAACACAGAAAATAACCGGGACTCTACCCATGGCGTTGAGATGCTGAATTCCATTAGTCACTCCTTGACAGACATAGTCGAAATGACTTGTTTCACCTCGAATTACATTGCCAATGGCGATGATAGCATCATAATTCTTTTCCATAGCAATACGACTAGCATATACCAATTCAAAGCTGCCGGGAACATCAATACGATCAATTTGTTTTGCCTGTTGTTTTTGTAAAATTTGATGGGCACCCTCAAAAAGACGATTGGTTATTTCACTGTTCCATCGGGAGACGATCAGTGCAAAACACAAGCCTTCAGCACTTGGGATTGTTTCATTAACGATATGCTTGCTATTATGACTACTCGTTGCCATATTATATGCTGGCTTGACCAAGCAAAGCATCGATGTGCTTGGCGTCTACCCCACTTGAAAAATGATCTTTAATGATGGTAAAGTAAGCTTTGGCAGTTATTTTATCTCCAAGTGATAAAGCAACAAGGCCGGCTTTACGTAAGTAACGTGGGTAAGTAATTTGATTCTCGCTGTAGGATAAGGCCTTTTCATAGTAGTTTAAGGCATCTGAAAGTTGATCTAGCTCAGCAAAAGCATCACCAATACCGCCAAGAGCAAGGGGTGCAAGCAAGGGATCTGAAGAATTAAAATCTTCTAGGAAATCAATCGCTAACTCATATTCATCTAAATGAAGATAAATCATACCCGAATTGTAGATTGCCAAATTGGCTGCGGGTGTCCCGCCATAATTATCAATAATATCGAGAAAACCATATTTGCCGTTGGCTCCACTTAGTGCGTTCTGAAAAAGAGAATCGCGAAGCTCTTCGTCAGCCAATCCCTTTTCAAAAAAATCTTGTGCTTGAAAAATCTCATTGTTGGCTTCAGTAATTTTAGGATTAAGAATTAAACTTTGATATCCCAAATAACCAAGAACAATAAGGATGACTCCAAAAATCAATCCGAAAATCTGTCGCTGATAGGCAGCAATCCATTGTTCTAATCTTGTTGCCCCTGTATCGAGATTTGAAAAAACTTCTTCAGTTTTGCTCTCTACTGCTTGAGAACCCTTGGGACTTTGCGTTTTCTTAGCGCCGCGTTTTTTATATGTGGCCATGGCTTGTAAATCGTGTTTGCAAAAATATGATAATTATTGAAATGAACATTCTACATAAACAAGTAAAAATCAATAATTTAGTAATGTACAAACTAAAATGCAATCACTAAACTGTGAAGGAACTAATTTTGGACCAACTTTCCATCGTAAATTACAGAAATCTGACAGGTATTGATTTTAGTCTAGATCGCAATATCAACTGTTTTGTGGGTAATAATGGAGTCGGTAAAACAAATGTTTTGGATGCAATATACTTTCTCGCTATGGGTAAAAGTTACTCCAATAGTATCACTAGTCAAAATATTTCTCATCAATCAGATTTTAGCATGATCGAAGGCGTTTTTGATAAAAGTGGAAAAGATTTGCGAATTCAATGTCATTTCGAACGGGAGGGCAAAAAAACGATTAAACGAAATAGGAAGGCTTATAAAAAAATCGCAGAACACGTTGGTTTAATCCCAGTAGTGATTATTTCCCCTAGCGATAGAGATTTAATATCTGAAGGGAGCAGTGTTAGAAGAAAGTTTTTGGATCGTACAATTTCTCAATCGAATAAGTCCTATTTGCAACACCTACTTGCTTACCAGCGTACGTTAAACCAAAGAAATGCACTGCTCAAACACTTTGCATCATTAAATCAGTTTAACAAAGAAACCCTCTCAGTTTTCAACGAAAAACTTGTGCAGTTCGGGGAACCCATTCACCAAGCACGAAAAAAGTTTATAGAGAGCTTTCAACCGCTTTTCCAAGATCGCTATAAGTTTATAAGCGGAGACAAAGAAGTCGTTTCGATCAGCTATGAGTCCAAACTTGATGAGAAATCCTTCATTAATCTTTTGGATAAATCCTTGGAAAAAGACCGTGTTTTACAATACACCAGCATTGGACCCCATAAAGACGATTTGCGCTTTGAAATTAGCGATTTCCCAATCAAAAAATTTGGAAGCCAAGGACAACAAAAAACATTTTTAATCGCTTTGAAACTTGCTCAGTTTGATGTAATCCGAAATCAGATGAACGTATTGCCCATTTTGCTATTGGATGATATTTTTGACAAACTGGACGATCGTCGTGTGATGCAAATCATCAACCTTGTCAATGACGATTCTTTTGGACAACTATTTATTACTGATACCAATAAAGATCGCACCGAAAATATGATTAAACAAACCGCACAAAGCTATTCGATATTCACCTTGTAAAATGCATGAAAATATGAGTGATGACGCAAAAAAAATCAAATCCATTTTGGGAGAGTTTATTTCCAAAAATGATCTTGCTGATGGTATCGATTCCGCTCGAATACAAGATAGTTGGCATGAGTTATTGGGGGAAAACATCAATGCCTACACCAAAAACATCAATCTAAAAAATGACGTCCTTGTTGTGAAACTCAGCTCTTCTGTACTTCGACAGGAACTAAGTTATGGTAAAGATAAAATCATCGATATGATTAATGAATCTCTTGGAAAAAACAAAGTAAGGGATATTAGATTTATTTAGTAGATCTCTCTTGAAGAAAAGTGGAATGAGCACTCAATATTAGCATTGTCATCGCTGTCAGATCCGTGAATCGCATTTCGTCCAACCGACTCAGCAAACAATTTTCGGATGGTTCCTTCTGCCGCTTCCTCGGGGTTTGTTGACCCAATCAGAGCTCTAAAATCAGCGACTGCGTTCTCTTTTTCCAACACGGCAGCCACAATTGGTCCGCTGGTCATAAAGGTAACCAATTCACGAAAAAATGGTCTTTCTTTGTGAACATCATAAAATGCCTCAGCTTCTCGTTGACTGATTTGGGTCATCTTAAGCCCTCGAATAACAAATCCAGCGGTTGTGATTTTTTCTAGTATCGCACCAACATGGCCGTTTTGGACTGCGTCAGGCTTAATCATAGTGAATGTAGTGTTAGACATCTATTTTTTTTGCAAACCTACTAAAATTTCATAGGTAGTCAACTATGGACTTTAGTTTGTAGTTTTGACATATGATTCGAATTGGATTGATCGGTACTGGAAATGTAGCAATTGCCCTAGCAAGAGAAATGTATAACCATGAGATTATAACAATAGTTCAAATCATTGGCAAAGATCAAAATAAACTCCCAAAAGATCTGATTCATATTCCTTTCTCGAACCAATTTAATTCCCTTCCAACATGTGATGTGGTTTTGATTGCAGTTTCAGATAATGAGATACAAAATGTTAGTAATCAACTTTCCTTGACAGATACAGTCGTTGCACACACTTCGGGGGCATCTTCAATAGATTTATTGAGTAACCACCAACATCGGGGGGTTTTTTACCCATTGCAAACATTCTCAAAGCAACAGCATTTAAATTGGTCCGAAATCCCAATACTATGGGAGGGTAACAACAAACTAGTTAATGAAAAATTGAAAACCCTATCTCAACTGCTGAGTCCACTTGCTACACAAATCGATGAAAAACAGCGCTTCAGTATACATTTGGCTGCTGTTGTCGTGAATAATTTTACCAATCATTTGTATGCGGAAGCTCATCACTTTTGTAAGTCTGAACACATAAATTTTGACTTGTTGGTTCCTCTTATCGAAGAAACAACTAGAAAAATAAAACAACTAGATCCAAGGGAGAGTCAGACAGGGCCTGCAGCGAGAGGAGACACCCAAACCATCCAGCGTCACATGGCGATTCCAATGACAAAAGAATTGAGCGATATCTACTCGCTTTTTACATCTCAATTATTAGAAAAAAGCAATGAAAATATTTAAAAAGGAGCTCAAGCACATTCAGAACTTTATTTTTGACGTCGATGGGGTTTTTACTGATGGAAGTATCTTGATCCATGAAGATGGTTCTATGTTACGAACCATGAATACCAAAGATGGCTATGCCATAAAAGCCGCATTACAAGCTGGGTTTCGGGTTTGTATTATTTCGGGGGGAACAAACCCTGCCGTTCAAAAAAGACTAAATGATTTGGGGGTAAAAGATGTGTATCTCGGCATTCATGATAAGGCAAGTGTTCTAGAGACCTACTTTGCAGAAAACAATCTCAAAGCAAGTGAAAGTTTATTTATGGGGGATGATATCCCTGATATTCCTGCAATGAATCAAGTGCACCTTGCCACTTGTCCAAACGATGCCGTTGCTGAGGTTCGAGCGGCAGCTGATTATATTTCTCATGTCCCTGGCGGAAAGGGATGTGTTCGGGATGTCATAGAACAAACCTTGAAAATCCACGGTAAATGGGGCGGGTTTTTTGAGGCAAGAAAAGATAAAAAATGACCATCCCAAAATCAGTTGATATCATACTGGGTTCTGGCTCACCAAGGCGACAAAGCTTGCTTGAGCAAATGAAGATTAATCATCGTGTAGAACTGCGAACAATCGTTGAAAAATTTGATCCTGATCTACAAGCCGAACAAATCACTGACCATTTAGCACAGCAAAAAGGCAAGGTATTTCAGCACGACCTCAACCCTGATCAGCTAGTGATCACAGCAGACACGATTGTTTGGTTTGAGGGAAAAGCACTTGGAAAGCCCAAAAGCCAAGAAGAAGCCAAACGGATGTTGCTTTCGCTTTCGGGAAAAACGCATCGGGTCATTAGTTCGGTTTGCTTTTCAACCACCAACCGACAGCATACCATCAACTGCTTTACAGATGTCAGGTTTGCGGATTTAAACGAAGACCTAGTTGACCAATACGTGGCAACAGGAAGCCCCATGGATAAAGCGGGCTCCTACGGAATTCAGGATGCATTTGGGCTCTATGCTGTTTCGGAGATCAATGGGTCTTACACAAATGTGATGGGATTGCCATGTATGCAAACTTTTGAGGCACTTCACGTGTTTGTACAAAACTATTTTTAGCTCGCTTATTGAGCACCCCATTTGGCCAATTGTTTTTTATTGAGGTTAATATATTGCTGGTTTCCAGAAGTTGTAGCCAATTGAAGAGAAGTTTTCGCAGAACCGATGGCCAAATCCAATTCCCCAAGTGCTTCGTGAATCAACGATTTTTGACGAAAAAACCAGAACGCGTCGTTTCTCAATTCAACTGCCTTTGTAATCCATGCCTTTGCTTTTTGCAAATCTTTATCATTGTTTAAATAATAAACTGCTGCAGTGTATAAATCATTGGCAGAGGCAGAATCTGGGTTCATTTTTGAGATGTGAAATGACATAATCTCGTTTGTTGGAAAAGTCATCGGAATCTGTATCGCGACTTGCTCCCAAGCCAATTGCAAATCCGCTGAATCTAGGGTTATATTCTCGAGTGATATGGAAAGTGACTCTGCATGAGCGATGGTTTGCACTTTAGCTCGAACAGCAAGACTCACTTGATCCTCATCCCAGGTTGAAGGCGTCCCCCAATTATTGGTTTCATTATAGAAATACACCATCCAAACATCTTGTTTCGGAATGGAATACAGAGCATAGGTTCCCTTGGAAAGGGGTTGCCCAGAGACCGTTACATCGTCAGAAAAGGTGATTAGCGTATTTCGGTTTGCACCCGTACGCCATAAAACGTCGTAGGGAACCAAGTCGCCAAATATGTTTCGATCTCGCACCGCTGGTCGAGAATATTCAATTGTGACCTCGGACAAACCAACCGTTTGAACAAACTTTGCTTTCGGACTGAGTTGTGGTCGTGGCAACTGTGCATGAACCGTAAAAGAGATCAATAATAGAGATAGATAAAGTATGGGTTTCATTTTTTTTGCGATTTAGAATTTCTAAACTACACTTTTTGTGTAAATCACTATGAAACTTTAACAATTTATTTTGTTTAATCTTTTTTTTAATTCATTAAACAAAAGAGTATCTTTGACAAAAATAAAAAAAACGTGTACAGCTATACATCTGAACAAAATTTACCGATTGACATGGAAAAGGCATGGGATTTTCTATCGGATCCCAAAAACCTAAAAACGATTACGCCAGATTATATGGGCTTTGATATCTTGTCTGGTGCTGATCGCAAAATGTTTCCAGGGCAAATCATACAATATATCCTCACCCCCATTTTCGGAATCCCATTTCGGTGGGTGACTGAAATTACGCATGTTGAAAAGGGGCATTATTTTGTTGATGAACAACGCTTTGGGCCGTATACTTTTTGGCACCACAAACATTTTATCAAAGAGATTCCCAATGGTGTTCAAATGACCGATATCGTTGATTACAAGCTTCCTTTGGGTTTTCTCGGGCGATTTGCCCACTGGCTGTTTGTTAAAAAGAAAGTCAAATCAATTTTTGATTATCGTGAACAAAAGCTCGAAAGCATTTTTGGAAAATATAAATAACATATGAAAAAGAACATTTTACTTATCGGCGGATCAAGTGGTATTGGTCTGGCCACCGCCAAACTACTCACTGAAAGTCATGAGGTGTATATCGCCTCCCGCTCATCGGATTCCCTAACAGGACTCGACATCCATCACCTTCCTTTTGATGTGACTACTAATGATTTGTCCACACTGGACTTACCCGCAGAACTATCAGGACTTGTTTATTGTCCAGGGAGCATCAATCTGCGACCGTTTAAGGGGCTAAAGCCAGAAGCATTCGAGGCAGATTTTCAAATCAATGTCATGGGCTTTGTCAAGTCTTTACAAGCAGTTCTCCCAAAGCTCACAACCAATAGCAGTGTGGTGTTGTACAGCACCGTTGCTGTAAAAGTAGGTATGCCCTTTCACGCCAGTGTAGCGGCATCTAAAGGAGCCCTTGAAGGCCTTGGCAAATCACTTGCTGCTGAGCTTGCACCCAAGACGCGAGTAAACATAATTGCACCATCAATCACAAATACACCTTTGGCAGATCGATTTTTGAACAACGAAGCTAAAATGGAAAAGTCAGCGCAACGACACCCATTAAAGCGTGTAGGTGAAGCAAGTGATATCGCAGCAATGACACGCTTTTTACTCAGCGATGATAGTAGCTGGATGACGGGCCAAATCCTTGGGCTAGATGGAGGAATGTCAACGCTAAACACACATTAATTTGGACTCGATTGCATTGTTTTGGTTTCGCAGGGATTTGCGTTTAGACGACAACGTCGGGCTTTATCATGCGATAAAAAATGAGACAAAAGTAGTCTCTATCTTTATTTTTGACATTGACATTTTAAACCGTCTTCCAAAAGAGGATTCGCGTGTCTGTTTTTTACACCAACAGATTGAGGAACTCAATCAACAACTCGCTGAGTCTAATAAAAAAATTCATGTCTATCACGGCAAACCAATCGATATTTTTCGAAAAATCTTAAGCGCAAATGCAGTTCATGCAGTTTACACAAACCGCGACTATGAGCCCTATTCCACACAAAGAGATGCAGAAATCAAGGCACTCCTTTCTGAAAATGACGTTACCTTTTCAACGTTTAAAGACCATGTTATCTTTGAACAAGATGAGATCGTCAAATCGGATGGTACGCCCTACCGAGTGTACACTCCCTATTCCAGGGTATGGCTCGACAAATTTGATCGACAAGAGCACCTCAAAAGCCATAGCATTGACGATTTTGAAAAACTCACGACCCTTGCAGATCATAACAATCCTTCTTTAACAGATATCGGTTTTACAACATCAAAGATAACAGCGCCGCAGTACAATACTTCAGATGAAATCATAGACCAGTATGAGGCAAGACGAAACACCCCAGCTGTTGAAGGAACCTCCAAAGTTGGAGTTCATTTGCGGTTTGGTACGTTGAGCATTCGAAAAGCGGTTGCCAAGGCCTTGGAGTCCACGAATCAAACCTTTTTAAAGGAGTTGATCTGGCGAGAATTTTTTATGCAGATTCTTTGGCACTTTCCACATACCGAAAACAAAAGCTTTAAACCCCAATACGACCGCATCGAATGGCGAAACAATCCTGAGGAATTCAAGCGTTGGTGCGATGGCGAAACGGGTTATCCTTTTGTGGATGCTGGTATGCGAGAATTAAATGAAACGGGCTTTATGCACAATCGGGTCCGAATGCTAGTCGGTAGTTTTTTGTGCAAACATTTGCTTATCGATTGGCGCTTGGGAGAGGCCTATTTTGCGGAGAAGCTCCTCGATTATGAAATGGCAAGTAATGTTGGGAATTGGCAATGGGTTGCTGGGTGTGGTGTGGATGCAGCACCTTACTTTCGGATTTTTAATCCTACCGAGCAAATCAAAAAGTTTGACAAAGACCATGCATACATCAAAAAATGGGTGCCAGATTACCAAAAATCATCTTATGCAAAGCAAATTGTCGATCATAAAATGGCACGTGAACGATGCTTGGAAACGTATAAATCGGCCTTAAACAGATGAGAGGGGTAAAAAAAGAAAACCTCCCTGAAAAAATTTGTTTGGTTTGTAAACGCCCGTTTAGTTGGCGTAAAAAATGGGAAAACAATTGGAACGAAGTCAAATATTGTAGTCAAAAATGCAGGAGAAACAAAATACCGCTTTAGTTTGGTTTAGAAATGATCTGCGCGTTGTGGACAATCAATCGCTTTACGATGCGACCACAAAGCACGACAAAGTGATTGGGCTTGTACTGATTCCTGTCGAATGGCTTGCTGAAACCCCGATTGGATTTAAGAAAATGGAAGCATTTCGAGCTCGTTTCTTGTTGGAATCCATTGCCGATTTACAGCGCGATCTCGAATCCCATCACATTCCCCTCATCGTTAAAATCGATGATGGAACGTCTTTGACTCAAATTTGTAGCCAATACCAAATCACGGACATCTACCTGCAAAAGGAGTGGACAAAAGAGGAGATTGACCAAGAAAAAGGAATCCCTGAATCGGTTGCGGTTCACAAGTCCTACAACCAATTTTTATTTCACCCCGATGACTTGCCAATCTCAATCGAGGAGTTACCAGAAATTTTTACCGTCTTTCGTAAAATATGCGAAAAGAAAGTCAACGTTCGTCCTTGTGTGTTAGAACCGAAAAGATTAGCAGCAGAAAATGCAAAAATCGCCTCTTACACACCATTGACTTTGGAAGAACTCGGCTATGAGCCATTTGACATTCATCCCAATAGCGCATTTCCATTTCAGGGGGGCAGCCATGCCGCAGACGAGCGATTGAACCATTATTTTTGGACAACAAAAAAATTATCATACTATAAAAAAACACGAAATGGATTAGTGGGAACAGATTACAGTTCGAAGTTTTCCCCTTGGTTAGCCAACGGGTCGATATCGGCCAAATCAATTTATTGGGCGGTTAAAGATTATGAGCAAAATGTGGCCAAAAACCAGTCCACCTATTGGTTAATTTTTGAATTGATTTGGAGAGATTACTTCAAATACGTTTCCTTGCGACATGGAAATTCTATTTTTACTGTTGGGGGAATCAAAAACAGAACTTACGATTGGGGGCAAAATCCGCATGTGTTTCAGCAGTGGGTAAACGGAACAACCGCAGAACCTTTTGTCAATGCCAATATGATTGAACTCAAAAGAACAGGGTTTATGAGCAATCGAGGTCGGCAAAATGTAGCCAGTTATTTGGCCAAAACACTTCAAATGGACTGGCGCTGGGGCGCTGCCTATTTTGAAGCCATGTTGATCGACTATGACGTTCATAGCAATTATGGAAATTGGATGTATAATGCTGGTGTCGGGAATGACCCCAGAGATCGCGTTTTTAACTTACGCTTACAAGCAGATCGGTATGATGGAAATGGAAAATTTCAGTCCATGTGGCTACAAAAACAACTCTTTTGATGGAAGTACGTTTAATTCTTGGGGATCAACTCAATGCCGAACACACTTGGTTTGAGGAAGTTAATGACAACGTGTGTTATGTCATGTTTGAAATGCGTCAAGAGACAGACTACGTCAAACATCACATTCAAAAGGTTGTTGCCTTCTTTGGAGCCATGCGAAACTTTGCACGTGCAAGAGAGAAAGAAGGGCATCGAGTTTTGTATTACACCCTAGATGATTCGCAAAACGAGCAGGAGCTAGAGAAAAACCTCAACAAAGTCATTTCCCTTTTGGATGCTACACGCTTTGCCTACCAGCTGCCAGATGAGTTTCGACTCGACCAACAACTTCAAAGCTTTTGTAAGGGCTTGAAAATCTCGTCTGAGGGCGTTGACACCGACCATTTTCTAACGACAAGGGATGAAATGGGGAAATTCTTTGCGGGAAAGAAAAAATGGGTAATGGAATTTTTCTACCGCTATATGCGGAAAAAATTTGATATCCTGATGGTGCATGATCAGCCAGAAGGCGGGTCTTGGAATTATGACAAGTTTAATCGAAACAAATGGAACGGCTCTCCAGCCATTCCTCCGCCCTATCTGCCAAAAGTCGAGGATATTGAACAACTCCATAAGATGATCGAAGATCAAGGGATTATGACGCTAGGAAGCATCTCTAAAGACCAATTTTTATTTCCAATGACCAGAAAGGAGAGTATAAAACAGCTCGACTATTTTTGCGAAAATCTGCTTGTGGACTTTGGGAGCTTTCAAGATGCGATGCATCAAGAAGAAACCAACCTATTCCATGCGAGGATTTCCTTTGCATTGAATGTCAAAATCCTTCATCCTTTAGAGGTCATCAATCATGCCATTGAGGCCTATCGAAAACAACCCGATACCATATCCCTTTCACAGGTTGAGGGCTTTGTGAGGCAAGTGTTGGGATGGCGAGAATATATCCGTGGACTGTATTGGAAAGAAATGCCAACTTATAAAGGGTTAAACGCCTTAGAAAATACCAATCCCCTTCCCGATTTTTATTGGACTGGAAAAACCAAAATGAATTGCTTGAGTACAACTGTAAAAAACAGTTTGGAGCATGCCTATGCCCATCACATTCAGCGATTGATGATCACTGGAAATTTTGCACTCCTTGCCCAAACTCACCCCGATGCTGTTGATGAATGGTATTTGGGAATCTATGCTGATGCAGTAGAATGGGTGCAACTGCCAAACACACGCGGAATGAGTCAATATGCCGATGGTGGTATGGTAGCTACAAAACCTTATGTTTCTTCTGGGTCTTATGTCAACAAAATGAGTAATTATTGCTCTTCTTGTAGCTACAACCACAAAAAGAGATTGGGAGATGACGCTTGTCCGTTCAATAGCTTGTATTGGAACTTTTTGGACGACAAAAAAGATTTCTTAAAAAGCAACAATCGTATGGGAATGATGCTCAATTTGTTGCGGAAAATCAAACCGGAGGAATTGGCAGCCATAAAAACACGTGCTTACGAAATCATTGCCAATCCCGATGCCTACTAAAGCAGACCTTTCCATATTTTGGTTTAAAAGAGACCTCCGCGTCATGGACAACCCTGCACTCCAAGCCGCCGTGCTAGACCCTTCCCCTACACTAATGGTATATAATTTTGAGCCCATACTACTCAAAAACGATCACTATGACAATCGGCATTGGCAATTTGTTGCCGAGAGTCTTGAAGAATTAAATCTATTTTTCTCGCAATACGACACCAAAATTCTCATTTGCAGTACAGAAATCCTGACCCTTTTTACAACAATCCAAAAGCAATACTCAATCAAGTCCATACACAGTCATCAGGAAACTGGGCTTGCCTGTACTTATGAGAGGGATCAGTTAATTGGTCGCTATTGTCAATCTGAAGGGATTAAATGGAATGAATTTACAAATCAAGGCGTTTTTCGCGGGCTTTCAAATCGAAAAAATTGGCGTAAAAAATGGGCTCAGTTTATGTCTGATCCAATAAAACCATGGGAAGCCGAAAAGCATTCATTTATTCCCAATCTCAAGATTGACTCGATTGGGATCGATTCTTTTGAGTGGAGAGGTATATCAACTGGTCACATTCGACAAAAAGGAGGGACAAAACAAGGGATCGCCTACTTGAACAGCTTTATGAATATCCGTCACAAGACCTATCAGAAATCGATATCTAAACCTGAATTGTCTCGCAAAGGATGCAGTCGATTGTCGCCATACATCTCTTGGGGCAACCTTTCGGTTCGCTATGTATGGCAAACCGCTGAGCAAGCCAAGCGCAATGGTGCCTCACGATTTCAACTACATGCATTTACCTCCCGTTTGCGTTGGCAAGCCCATTTTATTCAAAAATTCGAAATGGAAGACCGCATAGAATTTGAAAGCGTCAATAAAGGATTTGCCTCTTTGAAAAAATCCCCCAACGAAACTTATATACAAGCTTGGAAAACCGGACAGACTGGCTTTCCATTGATAGACGCGTCAATGCGTTGCTTGATTCAAACCGGCTATATAAACTTTCGAATGCGTGCTATGTTGGTTTCTTTTTTTACGCATCATTTATGGCAACCCTGGCAACTTGGCGTCAAGCATCTGGCAAAACAATTTTTGGATTTTGAGCCCGGAATTCATTATACCCAATTCCAAATGCAAGCAGGGGAAACTGGAATCAATATGTTGCGAATCTACAACCCCGTCAAAAATAGTATCGTCCATGACACAGAGGGCGTGTTTATTGGCAAATGGGTACCTGAACTCGAAAAATTGCCATTGCACTTGCAACACGAACCGTGGAAAATCACCCTAATTGAGGAAGAACTCTATGGCTTTTCTTTGGGAAAAGATTACCCAAGGCCCATTGTTGAGCTAAAAAGCGCAGCAAAACATGCCTCCACCAAGTTGTGGGGGATGAAAAAAAAGGCCAGCGTACGTGAGGAATCGCGACGAATACTGTCCAAACATACCTTGGCAGACAGGAATAACTTTGACTAGGATGAAAGACAAGCAATTTAATATTGAACAACTCGACCGCATTATCGAAATGGCATGGGAAGATCGCACCCCATTCGATGCAATTTTATTTCAATTTGGAATCAAAGAGCAAGAAGTCATTACGATCATGCGAAACAACCTCAAACCGGCTAGTTTTCGTCTTTGGCGAGCCCGTGTACAGGGTAGAAAGACGAAGCACAGCAAGCAAAGAGATGATGATGTCAATCGATTTAAATGCAACCGCCAGCGAGGAATTAGCAACAATAAGGTTTCGAAACGAAAGAGATGATATCGGGTTTTACACTCGCTTGATATCGGCGCCTATAGCTTGCAGTCTTTCGACTATACGTTCATAACCACGATCGATTTGTTCGATATTATGGATGGTACTCGTCCCTTTTGCCGATAGAGCAGCAATCAACAAGGAAATTCCCGCACGAATATCGGGAGAAGTCAACGTAGTTCCTTTCAGGGAGGACTTGAAATCGTGACCAATTACAGTCGCTCGGTGCGGGTCACAAAGTATGATTTTAGCTCCCATATCAATGAGTTTATCCACAAAGAACAAACGACTTTCAAACATTTTTTGATGGATAAGGACACTTCCCCTTGCCTGTGTTGCAACCACCAGAATGATGCTCAAAAGGTCAGGGGTAAATCCTGGCCATGGCGCATCAGATATTGTCAAAATAGAACCGTCGATAAAACTTTGAACTTCATAGCCATCGGAATGAGCAGGGATATAGATATTGTCTTTTTGTCTTTCCACTTTTATACCCAACTTTCGAAACACATTGGGAATTTGGCCCAAATCATCCCATGAAACATTCTTGATCTTGAGTTCGCTTCTGGTCAGTGCCGCCAAACCAATCCAACTTCCGATTTCGACCATATCAGGAAGAATGCGGTGGCTTGTACCAGAAAGTCGCTCAACCCCTTCTATGGTCAATCGGTTTGATCCAATACCAGAGATTTTGGCACCCATTCGATTGAGCATGCTACAGAGCTGCTGTAAATAGGGTTCGCATGCAGCGTTATAAATCGTTGTTGTGCCTTTTGCGAGCACGGCTGCCATCACCAAATTGGCTGTTCCTGTCACAGATGCCTCATCGAGAAGTAGGTAAGCGCCTTGGAGACGGTCGGTCTCTACGCTATAAAAGTGATTTTCGCGATCATAGGTAAAATCGGCACCCAACTTCATAAGTCCTTCAAAATGCGTGTCGACTCGTCTTCTGCCAATCTTATCTCCCCCTGGTCTTGGGATGTATCCTTTACCGAATCGGGTAAGTAGTGGGCCAACCAACATAATCGATCCTCTGATTTTTCTGCCGTCAGTCTTAAAAGCATCCGATTTGAGATACTCCAAATTCACTTGATCGGCCTGAAATAGGTAGCGGTTGCTTCCTTTTTTTTGGACACGAACGCCAAGTGATTTTAGAATATCGAGTAATTTATTGATATCGACAATATCGGGAACGTTGGAAATTTCGACGGGCTCTGCTGTGAGAAGTACGGCACATAAAATTTGGAGTGCTTCATTTTTTGCCCCTTGGGGTTCAATCGTGCCAGACAATGGCCTTCCGCCCTTGACAACAAATGTTCCCATCTTACTTACGACGCTTATGTCGGTATTTTTTGTTTTTGTTGGACTGGTGGGGTTTTTGACGACCAAATCGTTTGTTGCTCAATCGAATCAGATCTTCGGATTTAGACAGCATTTCATCTGTTTTTTTCAGATTAATTTTACCTTCTGAAATTTCAAATAAATGCTCAAAAATTACAGCATCTTCCACTGTGTCTTTATTCCAGTTTAAAAAGCACTTTTTCATGTGATTGGCAATCACAAAGACCAATGCATCTTTCTGTTCTCCATCTGGAAAAGTAATCGCTGCCTCAATCATTCGTTTGATATTGTTACCATAAAAACGATATTTTGGGAAATTTTGTGGGTAGCTTAACGGGTTTGGACGAGCCGTAAGCACTTCTTTTTCAGGAATGGGATACGGCGAATCCACGTCTAGTAAAAAGTCAGACATAATAAATAATTGATCCCAAAGCTTGTGTTGGAAATCGGGAACGTCTCTAAGGTGAGGATTCAAATTTCCCATCACACCGATAATAGCGTGCGCCATTTTGTTCCGCTGTTCTTTTTTGGGTTGCTCAGTTGCTTGATCCACCATCTTTTGGATGTGACGACCATATTCTGGAATTCGTAAAGGACTGCGTTGAGTATTGTACTGAAGTGTGTCTTCCAATGTTGATGTTTAAGTGAAGTGGCAAAAATACGAAAATTACTACAACTGTATGACGCCTTCTATCTGTGCAACCGCTTTGTATTTGGATATGATTTGATCGGGTGATCCAAAAACCCCTTCGATCGAAATACTGACATAAGTGTTTTTGGACGAATTTCGCTCAGTGATTTGAACAGGATCATTTGCAAAAATGGACCGAAGAGTAGCTTTTTTCTCTTCGTCGGTAGGCAAGATAAACTTAAACAAATAGTTTGATGGCCAATCTGTTGACTCTTCCAATTGCTCTCTAAGTCGATTGTAAAATAAAGTGGTTTTGGTGGTCTCGGACATCTCTACAAAGATATCGATTTTAAACAAGAAGTAAAGCGCAAAAATTGTAAATTGGTTTCCTATATGGAGCAACATAAACGATATGTGCTGACTGGCTCTCCGGGAAGCGGGAAAACCACCTTATTGCAAGCTTTACAAAGCGAGTACATCACTTGTTTTGAAGAAGTATTTCGGGTATTGTTTTTACAAGCCAAGGACCGAGGTGTAGACTCTCCTTTTCAAGACGAACCCATAGCATTAAGTGAGGAAATCATCAAAGGGAGAGTTGCCGACTTCAACTCAGCTGCGGTATCTAAGATTCACCTTTATGACAGGGGAATTCACGATGCGATTGCCTATTTGGATGAAATTCAGATTGAGGTTCCAAAGCAATTTATAGAAATCGGTCAATCCCATATCTATGACAAGGTATTTATCCTTCCGCCGTGGCAAGAAATTTTTGCTAATGACCATGAGCGGATCGAAAATTTTGATCAAACCAAAGCGATTCACAACGAACTCATCAGGACCTATACTGCCTATGGCATGCCGCCAATTGTTGTGCCCAAGCTTTCGGTGGAAAAACGCGTGTCTTTTCTCAATGACCATCTATGAGCAGCGCACGGGAACTTTTACAAAAACATTGGGGTTGGTCCGACTTTAGACCAGGGCAAAAAGAAGTTATTGATGCTTCTCTATCTGGAAAAAATACCCTGGTTGTACTCCCAACTGGTGGTGGGAAATCGTTGTGTTTTCAACTAACTGCACTGCTTCAAGACGGCGTTTGTGTTGTGGTCAGCCCTTTAGTGGCATTGATGATTGATCAGGTTTCGGCCTTAAATAGCAAAAACATACGCGCCATGTCGATACATGGATCGATGGGTGAAAATAACCTTGTTGAGGCACTGGATCAATGTGCGTTTGGAAACATCAAACTTTTGTACCTATCCCCCGAACGTCTGCGCAATCCGATTGTATGTGAACGCTTAAAAACCTTGCCCATCTCTCTTTTGGCGGTTGACGAAGCCCATTGCATTTCACAATGGGGGCATGACTTTCGGCCTGCCTACAGGCAAATTGCTCAATTTCACAGCATCATCAATAAGCCCCCTGTGATGGCACTCACTGCCACTGCAACCCGAAGGGTAAAAGCGGATATTATCGCATCTCTCGAACTTGAGGACACCCAGCTTATCCAAACCTCATTTTTTCGGTCAAATCTGTCTTATCAAGTCATTCATGCCGAAAACAAACTCGGAACCATACTGTCGATGCTCAAAAACAGTTCGGGGAACACTATCTTATATCTCCGTACTCGCAAGCACTGCGAAACCCTTGTAGAACAACTTAGAATGGAAGGAATCCATGCGCGGTATTTTCACGGAGGTAGTTTCAACAAAACAGAGCTTATCGAGGACTGGCAAAGTGGAAGGGAACCCATTATGGTGGCAACTTCTGCCTTTGGAATGGGAATTGATCAGCCCAACGTCCGGCAAGTGATTCATGCGGCACTTCCCGAAAGTATCGAAAGCTACTTTCAGGAAGCTGGACGAGCAGGGCGTGACGAGCGACCCGCCAAAGCCACAATCGTCACAAGCGCCCGGGACATGCAAGTTGTCAGCAGTCAATTTATGGACAGCTTTCCTCATCCAGATCTCGTCCGTAAAGTCTATGGTAAATTGTGTGCCTATTTCCAAATTGCGTACGGCGAAACTCCACTAGAACCACTTGACATGTCCTTTAAAAGTTTTGTTGATACCTATAATTTCCCTAGAAAAAAAACCTACGAAATCTTTCGGCTTTTCGATCAAATTGGATGCATTCGCTGGTCCAACCTTGTGGTAGAACGATTTCGGTTGCAAGTACTTTACAAGGCAAAAGAACTCCGGAATTTGATTCGAAAAGACTCTCCGCTTTCCACGATACTCAATATTTTGGTACGACTTTATCCAAACATAACGGAAGCAGCCCAATCGGTCGACGGAAACCTATTGAGCAAACGAACCGGGGTAGGGTTGGATCAACTCAAAGTTCATTTTGCGGCCTTAGAGAAAAACGGATATGCCGCCATTTCCTCATTGAATTGCGATACCCGTTTGTTTTTTCTCGAACCGCGGGAAGACGAGCACATCCTGACCCGGGCGATAACATATCTAAATCAGAATCAGGAAACCAGAAAAGTACAACTCAAAGCGGTTCAGGACTATGTCGAAAACGACAAGCATTGTAAACAAGCCCTCCTCCTCGACTATTTTGGAGAAACAAGCAAGACCTCATGCAAGTATTGCAGTACTTGCCAGTCCACAACGAACCCAGTACAACTGCAGTTCTCTATCATGGCGATTTTGCAAAAACAACCTAGCTCTGCCAAAAACCTATCAAAATTGCTTGTCATTGAAGAAAAAACTATCATTGCATCATTAATGGAGATGCTCAACGAAGAACGGATCTTGCAAAAGGATTTTCTATTTTATATCAACGAATGAAGTCACTACGGATAATATATATGGGAACGCCAGCTTTTGCCATCTCGCCTTTGCAGCAGATTCTAGAAAGTGATCATAAAGTGGTGGCGGTGATTACGGCACCCAATCGAAAATCCGGCAGGGGAAAAAAGTTGACCCCCTCCCCAATAAAAGTCTTTTGCGAAGAACACAATTTGCCCGTTTTACAACCCCCCAATTTGAAAGACCTTGATTTGATCACTCAGCTCCGTGAGCTTGCTCCTGATGTGATGGTGGTTGTGGCATTTCGCATGCTTCCCAAAGATGTTTGGTCCATTCCAACCTATGGTACTTTCAATCTGCACGCTTCACTATTACCAAAATACCGTGGGGCAGCCCCTATTCACTGGGCGATTATCAATGGGGAACAACAAACAGGCGTCACTACATTTTTTATCAACGAGCAAATCGATAAGGGTGAAATCATAGCCCAAAAATCATTGATGATTGGTTTGTACGAAAATGCGGGTCAACTCAGCATTCGTCTTGAAAAGATTGGTGCAACACTTACTCTAGAAACCCTCAATTTGATTGCAACGGGTCGCGTCAATAGCAGGCCACAACCCAATAACAATCAGACGTGTTTGGCTCCCAAACTAACACGAGAAAACACCCAATTGGATTGGGATCAGGAAGGTCAGCGTATTGAACGCAAGGTTAGAGCACTACAACCTTTTCCATGCGCTTGGACGATGCTTTCCAACAACAACCAACTATTATACTGCAAAATCCATGACGTGGACTTTATAGATAGAAAATTTGCTCTTGAAAATGGACATATATTCATTGAGAATCAACAAATAATGGTTGCAGTACCCAATGGTACTATTCATGTCAAACGCTTACAACTTCCCAATAAAAAACCGATGAACGATAAAGAATTACTCAATGGTTATTCGATCGATGTAAAGGCATCTTTCGAAAATCCCTAAAAAATTGTACATTGTAATAATGAATGCGAAGTTGTCAAACGGAAAACTGCTTGTAGCAGACCCCTCTATCATTGGAGACTTTTCGTTTACACGTGCAGTGATTTTGTTAGCAGAGCATAATGACGAGGGCTCTGTAGGATTTATTCTAAACAAACCCATGACGCATGACTTGCGTACTTTTGTTCCAGAAATCTCTCAGCCCTTTTCGGTTTTTGAAGGTGGTCCAGTCGACCAAGACCGGCTCTATTATGTTCACAGTCGACAGGACTGCATACCCAACTCAAAGCCCATTTCCCAAGAGCTGGCTTGGGGTGGTGACTTTGATGTTATCATGAATATGATAAACTCTCGTGAGTTATCCAGTGACGACATCAAATTCTTTTTGGGTTATTCGGGCTGGAGCTGTGATCAGCTTAAAGATGAGATCAAACAAAAAACATGGATTGTATTAGATGATGGAGATAAAAAAGCCAATATCTCTATATCAAACGATGCCTCATTTTGGAAATCTAAAATGATACGACTCGGGGGACGTTATATCATTTGGGCCAATTCGCCGAGTCATCCTCACTTAAACTAAGCCAGCTCGTTAAGGAGAGCTACCGCTTTTGGATAGAGTTGTGATTGATAAGTTTTTCTTCTGTAATTGGTTACCGCACGAATCCCTTGTATGCTATTGGACAGCCAGAGTTCATCTGCCTTTTGCAAATCAAAAGGGTTGATTGCTGTTTCTTTGAGGACGAGGTCGAGGTCTTTTGCCAACCGAATAATTTGTTTTCGGATGATGCCATCCAAACAGCCAGAGGTCAATGGCGGGGTGTGAATCTCCTGCCCAAAAAGCAAAAATAAGTTTGATTGAAGTGCTTCTACAACCTCTTTGTTATCGTTGATCAAAATGCAATTATCTAAATCGTTCTCCTTGGCAAAAATCGAACCAAGTACATTCAGGATTTTATTGTTTGTTTTGAGGTTTGGCAGCATCCCTGCTTGCACATAATGATCTTTGTATAAATCAACCCTATACTTGGTAACTTCATCCAAAAAGCGGTCTTGAGAGATTGGCTCACAGCCAATGACAAAGGCAACTCGATTGTGGTTTGGGGTATATCGACCTCCACTACCTCGAAAAACGGTCAGGCGCAAACGCCATGCAGGGGATTGAACCTCTTGTGCTTGAATCAACTGAATGCATTGATCGACAAAGTATTCCGGGGTGAAGGTCATGGGAATCTCCATGCGAAGCAAACGCATACTGGCCATCAATCGAAAGTAGTGATCTTCCCAAAACAACAGTTTGTTGCCTACTACTTTTACTGTTTCAAAAAGTGAATCTCCATAGGAAAAGCCCCGATTGTAGAATGAAAGGCCAGCGTCGGAAGAAGATACAAGATTTCCATTTGAATTAATCATCAAGCAGAGCCCAGAACTTGTTTGAGATTGGAGATTTGATTTTCCCAGAACATTTTAGACTCCTCAACCTCATCTTCATCGGCAAAGTCAGAAACGATAAGTGACACATCCTTGGTGATTTCGTCGACTTGGATACGCATTTCAAAATGGTATTTTTCGAAATCGTCTTCATCGCTTTGCCATTGGTAGCGAACAAACTCATTGGCTTTGTTTTTAATCAGCAAAGCTTCCTCACTGGAGTCGTCCCAGAAAAACTCGTATTTATCAGAACGAGAGTTGACGTTGTCGGCAAACCATTCAGAAAGGCCAGAGGGCGTAAACAGGTATTGATAAAGGAGCGAAGGGGAAGATTTGATTACAAATTCTATCTCAAAGTGATCTTTCACGGATGTTGTTTTATCAGATTAGCAATATAATATCTTTTTTGATTGCATAAAAATATATTCTGAAAAATATAGTTTGACAACTGCAGCAAAACCCTCTATATTTGCAAACCAATATGGCGAGGTAGCTCAGCCGGTTAGAGCGTCGGATTCATAACCCGGAGGTCGGGAGTTCAAGTCTCCCCCTCGCTACACTTTTTTTAATCATGATATTAGTTACAGGGGGCCTTGGATTTATAGGTTCACACACCGCTGTTACGCTAATCGACAACAATTATAAAGTTCTGATCGTCGATGATTTGTCTAATACGGCCATTGACGTACTCGACGGTATCAAAAAAGCATGTGGGAAACGACCGGATTTTGAGCAAATTGACCTGAAAGATAAAACTAAAGTAACCCACCTTTTTGAAACCTACACCATCGATGGGATTATTCATTTTGCAGCCTATAAAAACGTGGGGGAAAGCGTAAAAAACCCGCTTACCTACTACGATAACAACCTCTTGTCTCTGATCAATCTTTTGGCAGTGGCCGAAGATCAAAAACGAAGGATTCCGTTCATCTTCAGTTCTTCATGTAGTGTATATGGAGAGCCTAGTCACCTACCAGTCAAAGAGATCGAGCCTAGTAAAGCTGCGCTTTCCCCTTATGGAAACACCAAGCAGATTTGTGAAGAAATTTTAGCAGACCTGACCAAGTCAAATGTAAATATCCCCGTGATTGCATTGCGTTACTTCAACCCGATTGGAGCACATGCCTCGGCAGAAATTGGTGAACTACCCCTAGGCATTCCACAAAATCTTGTTCCCTTTATAACCCAATCGGCGGCAGGAATTCGAGGTCCAATTACAGTTTTTGGAAACGACTACCCCACGGAAGACGGCACCTGCATTCGCGATTACATCCATGTAATGGACTTGGCAGATGCGCATGTTCTCGCCCTCAAACACCTCAAAACTCATTTTGACTCCCCTGCCTTTGAAGTGTTGAACGTCGGAACTGGCAAAGGAACCTCCGTAATGAAAATCGTACAAGCTTTTGAACGCGTCACCAATATCTCACTCCGATATAAGATTGGCGAACGTCGAGAAGGCGATGTTGTGGAAACCTATGCCGATACCACCAAAATCAACTACACACTGGGCTGGCAAGCTTCAATATCTCTCGATGATGCCTTACTCTCTGCATGGAATTGGGAAAAAAAACTGAGAGGGATTTTATAAGCAATTCAACTTTAACACTTCAATACACTTTGTTTTGGCTCTTTGATTTTACAACTATTTTTATAAATTAATTAATGAAATTATAAGGACTAATTCCTTCTAAGTGAATCTTATTATTAATAATAAATACTGGAGATAGAATATAGAATATCATATTGCAAGAAAAGTTGTCTATTGCCGCATTCAAACTCCAGATTGGTATTGATTGAAATTCCCTTTTAACTTTGTTGAGAAAACATTCTGCGATCTGTCATGAGTTTATCACAAAAATTTTTGAGTACTTTCCTAAATATTATCAAACTTGAATATTTTTGAAAATAAAAGCCCGAAGAAATCGAAATTGAAAAAATTATCTGCTGAAATTGTCAGCATCATCAAACGGTGGCGAGACCAAAGTGTCAAAAACATTGTGCGCGATTGTAAGGTTAAAACCAACTGTATTTCGTCAAATCTCCGAGGAGGATTGTTGACTGTTCGCCTGTGCGAAGATCTTTTAATGTACAACTTTGGTCTTTCCATTCCTGCTCACCCATGATCAATGCGTGGGGGATATGCAGCTGATTAGCTAAGCCCAACTGCTTTTTTAATTTCGAAGGAGAGGGGTACACAAAGACTCGTTTGCCTTGCTTTCGTAATTCGCCAATGTATGGGAATAAGGCCTTCATCAGCTCCATACTGAAATTAACGACCAGCACATCAACAGAGGTGTACAAGGAAGAGGGAAACAAATCGAGCTCAGAAAGAACTAATTCGATACGATCCAAACCAAACGAAATACCAATTCCACTCATGTCTTTCATTCCAAATACCTCAGTTAGATTGTCATATCGACCTCCAGCTCCGATCGAGCCAACAGAAACTTGTTTTGGTGCCGAAATTTCAAATATGGTCCCTGTATAGTAGTTTAGACCACGCGCGAGTGTCCAATCAAATATAACCTTTGTCGAGTTTAGCTGTTCCAAATTGGAAAACAAAAGTCCAAGGTCTTGAAGGGGGCCTTCCACATCTGTAGAACTCCCAATGAGCTTTTTAAGAGCATCGAGTTGATCGGCAGTGTTTTTATCAGCGAGAACGTTCTGGATGCTGTCTATGATATCGATGTTGTATTCTTCATCAAGCAACAAGCGTTTGACCTCATCCCAGCCAACTTTGTCAAGCTTGTCAAGTATCGCAAAAAAGCGTGTCGTTTCTGTGCCAGCACTAGCAAGTCGGGCAATGGCTTCAAGCACTTTTCTATGGTTGATCCGCAAGGTACAACCCGACAATTTAAGATCCTCAAAAATCGCATCAGCCATCTGGATATACTCCAATTCAAGCAACAAGCTATCCGAACCAATGGCATCGACATCGCACTGGGTAAACTCCTGAAAACGTCCGTGTTGAGGACGATCGGCACGCCAAACTGGCTGCATCTGATAGCGTTTAAACGGTAAGCTCAATTCGTTTTGGTGCTGCACCACAAAGCGAGCAAAAGGAACCGTGAGGTCATAACGCATTGCCTTATCGGATAAGGAATTTCCAAAACGCGACAATTCTCCGTTTTTTAAGGCCTCGAGGTCTGCCTTTTTGACCTTTTCCCCAGTGTTGAGCACCTTAAACACTAGCCGGTCACCCTCATCGCCATATTTACCCAGCAACAGCTCCCGACGCTCCATGGCGGGAGTTTCGATAGGCAAAAACCCAAAGCGTTCAAATTGCGTTTTCATTATACCCATAATATGGTTGCGACGCATGACATCATGCGGTAAAAAATCCCGCATGCCCTTAGGAGTATTGGGCTTTGTTGACATGCGCATAAAGGTACTGCAAAATGAGAAGTTAAAAAAGTGGGGCAGTCGGCAAAAAAAATCTTGAACTTGAAATTGATTAACAACACCTAATTACAATTCAAAATAACGGTTACCCATTGAACTAGAGAGTACTTGTTTTAAGAATTTAAGTATAAAAAAACCGATCCTGTGGATCGGCCTATATGATTTATGCAAAATAGCAAATACTATTCTATTTTTTCGGACTTTGTGACTTCGAATTCCAATTGTATTTTGACCTCACGGTGCAAACGGATTTCGGCTTGTTGCTTTCCCAAAACCTTTACAATGCCTCCTGTGATCTTGATAAACTTTTTTTCGATATCATGCCCAGCAGTCTGTAGAGCAGCACTCAAATCTGCATTGCTAATGGAGCCAAACAATTTACCAGTTCCGCCAGCTTTTGCAGGGATTTTTATCTCTAGCGCCGAAATCTTTTTAGCTAGTGCATTGGCATCATCCACCAATTTTTGTTCTTTAAAGGCGCGCTGCTTGAGGTTTTCTGCTAACACTTTCTTTGCCGAAGGGGTTGCCAAAATGGCATGTCCTTGCGGGATTAGAAAGTTGCGTCCATATCCATTTTTGACCTTTACAATATCGTCTTTGAAACCAAGATTTTCTACGTCGTTTTTAAGAATTAACTCCATAATGACTTATTTTAAAAGGTCAGCGACATAAGGCATTAATGCCAAATGGCGTGAACGTTTGATCGCAACTGAAAGCTTGCGCTGATATTTTAGGGAAGTCCCTGTGAGTCTACGTGGTAAAATTTTACCTTGCTCGTTGACAAACTTCAACAAGAAATCTGGGTCTTTGTAGTCGATATATTTAATACCAGATTTTTTGAAGCGGCAATATTTCTTTTCTTTGCTTGTCTCAATGTCTAGTGGCGTTAGATAGCGAACTTCACCTTGTTTACCGCCTCTACTAGCTTGTTCTAATGATGCCATGAGTTATGCTTTAGCTGTTAATCGTTCTCTTCGTTTTTCGGCCCAAGCTTCCGCATGCTTATCAAGCTTAACCGTTAGATAGCGCATTACGCGCTCATCGCGTCTAAATTCCAGTTCTAAAGCATGTACAACATTGGGAGCAGCAGTAAAATCAAAAAGGTGGTAAAAGCCACTTTTTTTGTTTTGGATGGTATAGGCAAATTTCTTTAAGCCCCAGTCCTCCTTTTCCACAAGCTCACCTTCATTGGAAGTGATAATATCAGCATACTTTTGAACTGCTTCCTTTACCTGGTCTTCAGATAAAACGGGATTTAAAATGAAAACAGTTTCGTAATGATTCATATTTCTATATTGGGCAGCGAAATTATCACTTTTGTTTATTTATTCCAACCCTTTTAGATGGATTTTAGTCAGAAGGGGCTTTTGAGGGTGATTATAATAGTTGTTTTTCTTTGCTGTCCTGATCAAATCGGATCGATATCAATAGCCAATTTTACAGATCGAAAAGCAGGAATTTGTTCAAACCGTTTACAAATGCGCATCAACTTTTCCTTTGCAGGTGCTGCCGACTGGCTGGCAGGGAGTTTGAGCAAAATCTGAATCAAAAATAGATTTCGAATCCGACCAACTGGCGGAGACTGTGGGCCGAGCACTTGCGGAAATTGATTGTGGAGTGCTTGCGAAAACCAATTTGATGCCTCTTTTAAGGCCGAAAAATTTTTGTGTTTGAGTTCAAAACGAATCAATCGCATAAAAGGCGGGTAGTCAAATTCTTCTCGCTGCTTAAGTTGAACCCTAAACATACTGTCATAGTCGTATTGCTGAAGATGTTGCAGAACAGTATGGTTTTTGTCATATGTCTGAATCAGCACCCGACCCATTCGATCTTTTCGACCCGCACGTCCCGAGACTTGTAAAAGCATCTGAAATGCTCGTTCGTGAGCCCGAAAATCCTGAAAATTGAGCAGACCGTCTGCCAAGACCACTCCGACTAACGTAACCCGCCCAAAATCCAATCCCTTGGTCAACATCTGCGTCCCCACTAAAATATCCAAATCGTGTTGCGCAAATCGATTTATCAAATCCCTGTGCCCGTGTTTTCCTTTGGTGGTATCAGAATCCATTCGCGCCACGCGAACATCAGGAAGCAACTGTTGGATTTCTGTCTCTATTTGCTGTGTGCCCAGTCCCATGGGTTTGGGGTTAGCAGTTCCGCATGCTACGCAATGGGCATGGCTCAATACATGGTAGCCACAATAATGACATTTGAGTTTTTCGTTTTGCTTGTGGTAGGTCAAACTCACATCGCAACTGGGACATTGGGGTACATGCCCACAAGCGGTACAGTTGACAAATGACGAAAAGCCCCTTCGGTTTTGAAATAAAATAACTTGTTCCTTGGCTGCTATGGTTTTTGAAATCGCGTCAATCAAAGTTTGGGAAAAATGACCGTTCATCTGCTTTTTCTTTTGTGTTAGCTTGAGGTCAACGATTTCAATCGCAGGCATCGAAAATCCCCGATATCGTTCTTTGATTTCCACAAGATTGTACTTTCCATTGCGACTGTTATGAGAAGACTCGATTGATGGAGAGGCAGAACCCATAACAATTTTGGCTTGATGTAAACTGGCAAGCACCACCGCCACATCTCTCGCATGGTAACGTGGATTGGACTCAAACTGTTTGTAGGCCACTTCGTGAGACTCGTCCACAATAATCAGTCCCAAATTTGAAAAGGGCAAAAGAACAGCCGAACGTGCGCCAACAATGAGTTGAGCGCTTGTATCCTGCACCAATACTTTGTTCCAAACCTCCACACGCTCACTAGGGGTGTAGCGTGAGTGATAAACCGCCATACTTTTTCCAAAATGAATATATAATCGCTGAATGATCTGGGTGGTAAGAGCGATTTCTGGAACTAAAAAAAGGACTTGTTTTCCTTGCTTAATAACTTCTTGAATCAAGTGCATATACACTTCTGTTTTTCCTGAAGCAGTTACTCCATGCAACAAAAAGCGATTGGTGTCATTGATGTCTTTATGGAGAGAATCAAGCGCCTGCCGTTGGGAACTGTTGAGTACTTGCAAAGGGGTTTCGGATTCTGTTTTAGCTGTCAGTCGGTCAACAACGATCGTTTGTTGATCCAAAACTCCCTTTTTGATAAGGGTTTCGACGGCAGATTTGGATACACCTGACATGCGTAAAAACTCAGATTTTTGAATGCTTGTTTTTTGCTGAATCAACTGCAAAAGCGTTTCTCTTTGTTTTGGATAGCGATCAATCTTCACGAGTAGGCATCGCAATGCGGGGTCTGAATTGTAGGATGAAGCTAAGGATAATTGTTTCTGTTGCTTTGGCTTAAACTTGGTGTAAACTTCTTCACGGACATGAATCAAATCGTAATTGAGCAACTCCTGAGCGAGTTTGTATGGATTTTTTGACAATTCCAATTTGACCACATCAGACAAGCTGAGCTTCCCGTATTGCTCTAGAGCCTTTAGGAGTTTTGCAGCGCCAGTGCTGAGCTTAATCTCATTTGTATGAAAACGGTGAAAGTGCAACTCGGTTTCGCTTTCAAGCAGCAGAATGCTAGGTACAGCTGTTCGAAACACACTACCCAATGGGCTCATGTAATAATTTGAAATCCATTCCCAAAGTTCGAGCTGTCTCGGACTGACAACCACTTGTTGATCGATAATATATTCGATTGATTTGGCTTCATAAGGTGGCTTGTTTTGGTGAGTGCAATAACTTAGAGCAGCATATTTTTTTTTGTTGCCGAAAGAAACCACAATTCGAATACCAGGCTGAATAAAATTATACTCCTGCTCAGTTATTTGATAGGTGAATAATTTTGGTAGCGGTAATGGCAAAATCACATCAACAAAGAATGGCATGGCTTAAGGGTGGTGTTAAGGTTGATTCTATCTTGCATCTATGATTGCGAGAGTGACCCGAAACGAAAACGGGACACATGTAGCGAATTTAAGAAAATTCTACTTCGTGGGCGCTCAAATGATTATCTTTAACACATGAAAATGAAATGCATTGGGATTGGAAAAACAGTGGGTGCATATGGACTAGAAAAAGTCCAAATTTATGTCAAACGCATCCAACATTTTATCCCCTTTGAATGGCTTGAGCTCAAAGAATTCAAACACCATAAAAACAATCCTACAACCGCACTGCAAGCAGAAGAAGAGTTGATTCTTAAATACGTCAGTGACCGGGATGCTTTGATCTTATTTGACGAAAAGGGGAAACAAATGAACTCAAAAGTATTTGCCCAATTTATCGATAAACACAGCATGATCCGTGGAGGAACCCTCGTATTTTGCCTTGGGGGTGCTTATGGATTTAGTGATTCATTGCGCAAACGTGCCAATGGAATGGTATCATTATCACCCATGACATTTCCACATCAACTCGCCAGAGTAGTAGCACTTGAGCAACTCTACCGCGCTTGTACAATTAATAACCATCATCCATATCACCACTGATGACTCAGCTGATTTTGGCCACCCATAACGATCACAAAGCACAGGAGTTTCGAGACATCCTACCACAGTATTCAGTGCAAACCCTTGCAGATTTTGGGCATGATGATGAAATCGAAGAAACAGCAACAAGCCTCGAAGGTAACTCATTTATCAAAGCCGAAACCATCTTTAAACGTTATGGACATGTTGTGATTTCGGATGACAGTGGCTTAGAAGTTGATGCCTTAAACGGAATACCGGGTGTGTATTCGGCGCGTTATGCAGGGGAACCTCGAAATGATCAACGAAATACAGAGAAACTACTCAAGGAATTACAAGGCGTATTTAATCGAAAGGCACAATTCAGAACAGTGATTACGCTGATGAGTGCAGAAAACAGCTTTCAATTTGAAGGAATTATTAGGGGAACAATCGCCAAAAGCGCTCGGGGAGAAGCCGGTTTTGGTTATGATCCTGTTTTTATTCCAGACGGGGTTCAACAAACTTTTGGGGAGTTGACAGCCAATGAAAAAAATAAAATTAGTCATCGTGCCAATGCGATTGAAAAATTACTACATTTCCTCAATGAACACCCAACATTTTGTTAAAATTTCGTAAAAAATAGATGACCATAGCCCCGAAACGACTTAGTTTGTATTGTATAAAACAATGAGCATACGACATCTCATAATGGTTTTGTTGTTCGGTTGGTGTAACCAATTAACCGCCCAGGAAGTGATCGGAGTTGTCAAAAATGCTGCAGACGACAAGCCTATTCCGACAGTGCATGTCCTCAACCTAAACAAAGTCGTGATGACCATCACAGATGTAAATGGGGTCTTTGCCATTGATGCCGAGGTCAACGATACCCTGTTCCTATCCTACCTCGGTTTTAAAACGATTAAAGTCACCGTAACAAACGACCTAATCAAATTCCCGAAAACCGAGTTTAAACTCACCGCACTGGCACTTGCTTTAGAAGAAGTCGTTGTTCGGCCTTATCAATTGACAGGCTTTCTGGAAATCGATGCTAAAAATGTACCGATCAATCGCAACCAGCGATATAGTATTCCCGGACTTCCTACAGGCGGTTATGAGGCGGGAAGTCGAGGACCGTCTGCCTTTTCTCGAGTTGTTGGGTCGATTTTCAATCCTTTTGATTTTTTACATAACCTTTTTGGGAAAAAGCCCAATGAATTGCGAAAGCTAAAAAAAATCCGCGAAAACAATGCCTTGCGTGATATGTTAGCTATCAAGTATGACCGGGAAACCCTCGAGGAGTTATTGCAATTGAACATCATTGATATTGATGAAATATTACGAAATTGTAATTTCTCAGAAAACTTTATCCGCACCGCCAATGATTTGCAAATTTTGGAGGCCATCAGCGGATGCTATGAGGAATACAAGGTTTTAAGACGCAGATAAGCACATAAAATATTACCTTTGCTACTGAAATTAAGTGTATGCTGCTCAACACACTCAACGCCATTTCGCCTGTCGACGGAAGATACCGCAGTAAGTCAAAACCTCTTAACGCTTTTTTTTCTGAATATGCGCTTATCAAATACCGTGTGAAAATTGAGATTGAATATTTTATTTCACTTTGTTCCCACCCCATTCCGCAACTCGAATCCTTTCAGCATTCGCTCTTTGAAGACTTGCGTTCGATTTATGAGCACTTTTCGCAAGAAAACGCCAAGGCCATTAAAGACATTGAAAAAACAACTAACCACGACGTAAAAGCCGTCGAGTATTTCCTCAAAAACGAGTTTGACCGCTTGGGGATTAGCGACTATAAAGAGTTTATCCATTTTGGCTTAACTTCCCAAGACATCAATAACACGGCCGTTCCCCTATCAATTAAAGACGCGGTGGAAAACGTAATCCGACCCGAAATTGAAAAGATGGTCCTTATACTAGTGAACATGGCAACTCAATATGATCATATACCCGTTCTAGCACGTACCCATGGACAGGCCGCATCCCCAACCCGATTGGGAAAAGAAATTCGGGTGTTCAGTGAACGAATCCAACAGCAAATTAACCTTCTTGATCAAGTACCACATGCCGCAAAGTTTGGTGGGGCAACTGGAAACTATAATGCCCACAAAGTGGCTTATCCCCATATTAATTGGAAAGAATTTGGAGAACAATTTGTTGAAAACACTCTGGGACTACATCACTCCTTCCCCACCACACAAATCGAGCATTACGATCACTTGGCCGCCCTGTGTGATGCCTTTGCGAGGATCAATACCATACTCATAGATTTGAACCGAGATTTTTGGACCTATATCTCTATGAATTATTTCAAGCAAAAGATCAAGGATAACGAAGTTGGCTCGTCGGCAATGCCACATAAAGTCAACCCCATCGATTTTGAAAATGCAGAAGGTAATTTGGGAATCGCCAATGCGTTGTTCTCCTTTTTGTCTACAAAACTACCCATTTCAAGACTCCAACGTGACCTCACCGATAGTACTGTACTGCGCAATATCGGTGTTCCCTTTAGTCATACCCTAATTGCACTCGCATCTATGGAAAAAGGATTGCATAAATTAGAGGTTAATGAAGCTGCTATCGATAATGACCTAAATGACAATTGGGCTGTAGTTGCGGAAGCTATACAAACCATTCTGCGTCGTGAAGGATTTCAAAAACCGTATGAGTCGCTTAAAGAGCTCACACGAACCAATCACGAAATCACCAAAGAAAGTATACAGGAATTTATCCACTCCTTAGATATCTCTAAAGAAGTCAAAGTAGAACTCCTGAAGATCAGTCCACAAAATTACACTGGCATCTAGGGCTTAGATTCGGACTTGATTTTTTAACTTTTTTAGTTCATCTCCTGCCGGGAGATCAAATTTTTGGGACATATCAACAATGCTGTAAAGATCGATCGAACCTTGAATAAGTAGAACAACGGTGGTCTGCGGTCCTACTTTAAGACGGTCCGAAAATTGATCATCCTCTTGAACTAACATGACAAGCTCATCAACAATATGACCCTGATCGGATTTCAAGACGTAAAAATTTACAGTGGTTTCTTCCTCATGGACTTGCATCAATTCCACAAGTTTATTATCGTTGACATAGGTCTGTGTCCAATCGGAAAAAGTTGTAGAAATATCTGGGTCATCTGTACTTAACATTTTAAAGGTTTTGATTTGGGTAACCAATTCGATAAATTCTTGTGCCTTGGGATCCTCGACATTGATATTGAGTTTGGCTAGCATGGAAAACATCTGTGGGCTAATCGAAACATAGGTCACCCGATCGTTAGTTTGATAGTTGTCAAATATGGATTGCGCAATCAATATAGGGGGACTCAGCAAAAAAAGAAAGATTATTCTCATTAATGAAAGGATTCGGTTATCAGACGAAAATACAATAAAGAATTTTATCCCAGATCCTGCTAATAAACTTTCCGGCTTAACATTTTTGATAAAAATGAGTACATTGCAAATGCAAAGAATTCTACGAGAATAAAATGCGAAAAATAATTCCTTACATACTACTGCTCTTTTTCACGATATCATGTAAAGACAAAGATGACAATATATCCTCGCGTCAGTATGATTTTGAAATTGAAGACTTTATCTGGGAGGGACTAAATACTTATTACTACTGGCAAAATAGCATTTCCGATTTGGCAGATAACCGATTTGATTCACAAAAATCCTATGCCAGTTTTTTATCGAGATTTAATGCAAACCATGAGTTGTTATTTGAGTCACTCCTTTCCGAGAATGATCGTTTTAGCTGGATCATGAGTGACTACACCGCACTTGAAAATCAACTAAGACGCGTTTATACAACCAGTGGAATGATGATAGGATTAGCAAGAATTGGTGAGTCTAATGACTTGTTTGCTTATGTACGCTATGTGCTTCCCGGTTCTGATGCAGCCGCAAAAAATATAGAACGTGGAGACCTTTTTTTGAGTGTCAATAACGAACAACTGACCACCGATAATTATCGAGGTTTGTTGAATAGCAATGTGGAGTTATTTTCAATTCAGCTCGCTCAAATTAGTGATCAGACGGTCACCCCAACGGGAATCAGTGTCGATTTGGTCAAATCAGAAATCCAAGAAAACCCTATCAAAATTACCAAGCTAATTGAGCTGAATAACACAAAAATTGGTTATTTGATGTATAATGGGTTTGTTGCTGATTTTGACAACGAACTTGAAAATACTTTCGCGCAATTTCAAGCCCAAGGAGTGAATCAATTGATTGTCGATTTGCGTTATAATCGCGGTGGACGAACAAGTTCATCCATCAAACTTGCCAGTATGATAACCGGACAGTTTTCGGGAGAAGTTTTTGCACAAACCCAACACAATGACAAACTCTCTTCTTACAATGAAGACTATCTGTTTGAAACAACTGCAGTGCAGTTGAAAATGGATCGACTCTATGTGATCAGCTCTACAGAAACTGCATCTGCCAGTGAACTGCTAATCAATGGGCTATCTCCCTATATCGATGTCATCCTCATCGGCGATAATACCACAGGAAAAAATGTTGGTTCATATTCTATTTACGACTGGATTGATAATGAGGGAAATGTTAACCCCCGACATACTTGGGCCATGCAACCCATAACACTCAAAATTGCTAATAGCGAGGGGTTTGCAGACTTTGAAAGTGGTCTGCAAGCAGATCACATCCTTCAAGAAGACATATCCAATTTGGGGACCCTTGGAGAAATCAATGAACCCCTACTGGAAAAAACCCTTGAGGTTATGGGCATACTCCCACCAAAATCGGAAAAAAATCAATTTTCTGTATTTGAAAATCGGTTTGAGAAAATGCCATCGTTACAAGATGCCATTATGCATACAGAAATTCCTGCTAAAATGCGTAGGATACCCCAAGCGAAAAATTTCGTCCTCGAGCAGTATAGCCACGTACTTCTTCATAATCAGCACTAAACACATTTTCGACTGACCCAAACAACGATACCCCAGGTTGTGAAAGTTGATGCGAAATCCTGAGATCAAATAACCAGTAAGAAGATAGTTCCACCAAATCCTGTCCAGCAAGGTCATCACGATCTCCTACAAATTGGATACTGGTCAAGAGTTGGGTATTCGAATTGAACTGCTGAAGAAAGCTGGTATTGACTTTGTGTTTGGGAATGCGCAGACCCTCTCCTGCTTCATTCTGGGTGTAAGTATAATTGGTTTGGAAAAGAAGTTGATCTGTTACAGGATAGCTACATAAAAACTCGGTGCCATACACGCTAAAGTCTCTTGTGGAATTCACATAGCGAAACGTGGTCATGTCGTATTCAACAAAATTTTGGTGATCACGGCTGAAATAGACCAATTGAATCTGTCCTCCTTTTTTGAAGAAAAGTGAGGTTCCTATTTCAAAACTTTGATTGGTTTCGGGTTCAAGGGATTGATTACCAGAGTAAGTGTCAAATAATTTATATATCGAAGGAGCAATAAATGCCGTACTCAAACTTGCATGAAAACGTAGGTCAACAGAACTAAAATCGATATATAGGGAGGGGTTGATATGATAGGTCCAATTCGAACCGTACGTACTATGCTCACTCAAGCGTGCACCTGTCTGCGCTTCAAAAAAACCATTAGGTTCGTATAAAATATTGAAAAAATAATCTGTTAGATCAACTGAGACTTTATTACTAAACTGTGCCTCTTGTTGTTTGTGATTGAGTCCAATCAAGCCCGTTAGTTGAGAGGAGAGTTTAGTAGAAAAAACACCTTCGATGTCCATTACATCTCCTTCAAATTTGATCGGAAAGGAAGAATCAAAATCCCGACTGGATGAAGACCAAGATACACGACCAACAAACGAGCTGAACTCGCCTGTCCATTTGGGCTGAACGACCACACGCTGACTCTCACTTGTGAAGTGATTGTCTGCGTCCATCAAAGTGGGAAAACTATCATCATATTCACTTGAGAAATAATCTTTCGTAAAAATGGTATTTAGTCGAAAATCAGATGAGAGCTGGAGCTGATACTGTACATTTAAATTTTGTTTTGCTGTCGAGTCGTCTTCGGTTCCAAAGACAGATGACATGCCCATCGTTCGCTGATCGGATAGGGAAATCGAGCCAGCATGAGTTGCATTGCCCAAAGCGAATTGGAGTTGGCGGGTCTGGAAATTGGGTTCCGTTGGGAAATCCAATTTGTCGTTATTGGTTCCATAAATGGTTCGTATCGATGCGCTTAGAGATTGCTGCTTGGGTTGGTTGGTAGTGATTTTGATCACTGCTGTTGCTGCTGCACTCCCGTACAAGCTACTGGCAGCTCCACGTATAATCTCCACCGACTCTATAGACGAAAGATCTATTGTTCTTAAATCGAAATCGTTTTCAATTTGCGTAGGGTCACTCACAGGCACTCCATCAATAAGAACCAAAACTTGTCGGTTGTTTCCACCACGGATAAAATAACTCAACTCGGACCCAGGATGAGACTGTGCTCCGTTGATGTGTATGCCGACTTGGTTGGTGAGCAAATCAGCTAAGGTACCGCCGAGAAAAGGTTCGATATCTTTGGTGGTAAGCAAAATAACAGATCGGCCTGTTTTGGAGACGGGTCTTTCAAAACGAGAGTCGGCGACTGTGACCTCATCGAGTTGTAACATATCATTCTGTGCGAAAATTAAAACACCCGTCATCAAGCATATAGCTTGTAAAAAAAACTCTCTTGTCATTATTTTGATAATAAAATTTAGCACCGCTACTTATCCCGAGTAGTTGTACCACATAAAACAAAGGCAGGTCTCCTGGCTCACGTTCATTTCAACCTTCCCAACGATTGTCAGTGGTTTGAAGAGAAATGACTGTATACGTTTACAGTTGCGGGAACAGCGAAAGCTTTGCACTTTCTTCCCTTTTCATTTACAATTCACGAATGTGACTTGTAAAACCCTTGCTCTTTACAAAGGTAGTGAAGGAAAACAAATTCTAAGTATTAAAAAAATGGTTATTTTTGATTTAAATTGCCAGGTCCATGTTTACGCTTTCAAAAAAAGAAAAGGTTCTCTTTGGTTTTGTATTGATTGCTGCACTGACGAGGTTAGTTCCTCATCCACCAAACTTTGCTCCCATCACGGCCATGTCCCTCTTTGCTGGGGCATATTTTACACGTAAGCAGCTAGCCTTTATCGTACCATTGCTAGCAATGCTGATCTCCGACCTCTTTTTGGGTTTTTATACGATTTCAATTTTTGTCTATACATCTTTTGCCTTGATCACATGGATGGGGCAACAACAGAATAAGGTAACCCCAAAACTCGTATTATTGGGAAGCGTTCTATTTTTCTTCGTCAGCAATCTCGGGGTTTGGTTGTTGTACTACCCAAAAACTATCGATGGGCTTGTCACCTGTTTTACGCTAGCTATACCGTTTTTCGCAACATCCCTGCTTGGCGATATCTTCTACAGTGTAATTCTAGTATTTGGATTTTCTGCAGTCAGCAGACGTTTGCAACTCTCTTAGTCCTCTCCCTCTAGTACGATGGGTTTACTCACCTCATCCGCGTCTATAGCTATGCGTTTATTTTCTGGAGAAAGTCGGACAATATCCTTATCGATTTTACGAAACTCCCCCGTGAGGTCATTGTAGTGATTGACTGCCGTGCCTAAGGTTTTCCCGAGTTTGGTGTGATAGGTTTGGTAAGCATTCAAATGCTTTGTGAGCTTATCCACATTTGAAAGAATTTCCTGAACGGATTTTTCAATTTTAAGATTGTGTAAGGCCTTTACTGTAATTTGCAGCATGGGAAACAAACTCATCGGAGAAACAATCATCACTTTTTTATCATAGGCATAGCTCACCAAATCGCGAGAATTGATCTGCAAACTCCCTACCCGACTGTTGAGCAAATCCTGATACAAGCCATCTGCTGGGATAAACATATAGGCATAATCTGTAGTTTGTTCATTGGGGCGAATATACTTGGCGGTCTCGTCAATCCTAGAACGAATATCTTTGCGAAACTGAGTCTCCAAAGTCTTGATCTCATTTGGATCGCTACTTTCAATCATTTTGTTGTAGTTATCCAACGAAAACTTGGCATCAATTGGGATGATAAACTGTCCAACCTTGACAATAGCATCCACGGTTTCGCCATTTGTAAACTTATGCTGCATACTGAATAAGTCGGGTGGCAGTACATTGGCCAGTAAATTTTCGAGCTGAATTTCTCCCAAAATTCCACGCTGTTTGGAGTTGCCCAAGATCTTCTCTAAAGATTTCATTTGGGTCGCAAAATTGAGAACCTGCTCATTGGTTCCTTTAATCTTCTCAAGTTCAGAAGTAACCTCTTTCACAATTTTATTGGATTGAGAAAATTGCTGTTGCATGTTTTGCTTGGCACTCTTTTGAAACTCATTAATTTCTTGATTGATGGTTTTGAGTTTACCTTCGATTTCAACGCGTGAGGTTTGGGCATTTTGGGCAACATCTTTTCGGATTTCTTGAATTTCGCTGCGCAAGGCCTCGTTCAGTTGTAGTAAAAGCGAATCAGATCCCGATGGGTTTCGATTTCGCAAGAAAAACATTATGATAAGAACACCCAGAACGACAATTAATAAAATAGCTTCCAATGACATAAGAACGAATGTACAAAAAAACCTACTTGCTCAAGTACATTTTTCGTCGCGCATACAACTCATAAAAGTCATCATCTTTTAAGTCGTTGATAAACAAGATGCTTTCCCCTGTACTTTTCATCTCTGGACCAAGCGCTTTGTTGACATTTGGAAACTTATTGAATGAGAAAACGGGCTGTTTGATTGCAAAACCTTCCAAGTGTGAGGTGTAATCAAAATCATCCACCTTATGTTTCCCCAACATTACTTTGGTGGCGTAATTAACAAAAGGTTGTTGTTTGGCTTTCGCTATAAAAGGAACCGTTCTCGATGCGCGCGGATTGGCCTCAATTATATACACCAAATCATCTTTAATGGCGAACTGTACGTTGATTAAACCAACTGTGTTGAGCGCAATCGCGATTTTTTGAGTGTGATCCTTAATCTGCTGCATTACAAAGTCACCCAAATTAAATGGTGGTAAAGTGGCATTGGAGTCACCCGAATGAATTCCACAGGGTTCAATATGCTCCATGATCCCAATGATTTCTACATTTTCTCCATCGCAAATCGCATCGGCTTCCGCCTCTATGGCACCGTCTAAATAATGATCTAAAAGCAATTTGTTGTTTGGAATCTTTTGTAGCAAGTCAACCACATGTGCTTCGAGTTCCTCACGGTTGATCACAATTTTCATACCCTGTCCACCAAGAACATAGGATGGGCGCACAAGAATTGGAAAATCGAGTTCTTCTGCCAATTGTAGTGCTTGCTCAGGCGTTTCGGCAACGCCAAACTCCGGATAAGGAATGTTGTTGTCCTTCAGTAGCGTTGAGAAACTCCCACGGTCTTCTGCCAAATCGAGTGACTCATAGGATGTCCCCATGATTTTAATCCCATAGCGACTGAGTTTCTCAGCTAGCTTTAGGGCAGTTTGACCACCGAGCTGAACGATTACCCCAACAGGAGTTTCGTGCTGAATGATATCATAGATATGTTCCCAGAAAACAGGCTCGAAATAGAGTTTATCCGCAGTATCAAAATCTGTGGATACGGTTTCTGGATTACAATTGATCATGATGGTTTCGTAACCACATTCCGCAGCTGCCAAAACACCATGAACACAACAGTAGTCAAATTCTATACCCTGACCAATACGGTTTGGACCTGACCCCAAAACAACAATTTTTTCACGGCCTGAATCGATACTTTCGTTGGAAACAAACTTTTCACCAGCCTTGATTTGAACCTCATCTTCGAAAGTCGAGTAGTAATAAGGCGTTTGCGCTTTAAACTCTGCAGCACAGGTATCAACGAGTTTGTAAATGCGCTTTACACCCATTTCATTTCGCAATTTATAAACCTCACTTTCCAAACATTTCAACATATGTGCAATTTGTCGGTCTGCAAAGCCCTTTTGTTTGGCTTCCAAAAGAAGCGGTTTTGGAATCTCTTTAATGTTGTATTCTGAAATCTTGAGTTCAAGGCTGTATAATTCTTCGTATTGGCGCAAGAACCACATATCAATTTTGGTGATTTCATGGATGCGGTCTAAAGAAATACCCATTTGTATGGCATCATACAGCACAAACACACGATCCCAGGAAGCGTGTTTGAGTTTGGAAATGACCGTTTCATAGTTGGTATATCCTTTGCCGTCGGCACCTAAGCCATTGCGTTTGATTTCTAGGGATTGTGTTGCCTTGTGAAGTGCTTCTTGAAAAGACCTTCCAATTCCCATCACTTCTCCGACAGATTTCATTTGCAGACCCAACTCTCTTTCCGATCCCTCAAATTTGTCAAAATTCCAACGTGGAATTTTGACAATCACATAGTCTAGGGTTGGCTCAAACAATGCCGAAGTTGACCCTGTAATCTGATTACTTAATTCGTCCAAAGAGTAACCGATTGCGAGTTTGGCGGCGATTTTGGCAATGGGGTAACCCGTTGCCTTGGATGCCAAAGCAGAGGATCTGGAAACCCGCGGATTGATTTCAATTGCAATAATCTCTTCTTTTTCGTCAGGGCTAACTGCAAACTGAACATTACAACCTCCAGCAAAATCTCCGATGCTTCGCATCATTTTGATTGCCATGTCACGCATGCGCTGAAAAACTGTGTCGGAAAGAGTCATAGCAGGTGCAACGGTGATGGAGTCACCTGTGTGAATCCCCATCGGATCCATATTCTCAATAGTACATATAATGACAACATTGTCATTTTTGTCACGGAGCAACTCCAACTCATATTCTTTCCAACCCAAAAGGGCTTTATCGATCAAAACCTCATGAATCGGAGAGGCCTCTAACCCTCTCGTGAGTAAGGTTTCAAATTGATCTGCAGAATGAACAAAAGACGCACCAGTACCACCAAGGGTAAAGGAAGGACGAATCACAAGCGGAAAACCAAACTCTTGTGCAATTTCTTTTCCCTTTAAAAAGGAAGTCGCCGTCTTAGCTGGAGCGACAGGAATGTCAATGGTTTTTAATAATTTTTTGAATTGATCTCGGTCTTCTGTGATGTTTATAGCATCAATATCAACCCCAATAATTTCAACCCCAAATTCTTCCCAAACCCCTTTTTCGTCGGTTTCTATACAAAGATTTAAGGCCGTTTGACCGCCCATCGTGGGCAAAACAGCATCGACTTTGTGCTTTTTAAGAATCTCGCGAATGGAATTGGTGGTTAAAGGTTTTAGGTAAATGTGATCCGCCATAGATGGGTCGGTCATAATCGTCGCCGGATTGGAGTTGATTAGGATCGTTTCGATTCCATCTTCTCGCAATGAGCGAAGGGCTTGACTCCCCGCATAATCGAATTCACATGCTTGACCTATGATGATGGGGCCTGAACCTATTATAAGAATAGAGTTTATTTCAGGACGCTTTGGCATGAGTTGTATGGTGTGTTAATTTTGGTGGAAATATATATAAAAAAAAGGTGTCACTACTAATAGAAACACCTTTGTTTTTCAACGTTTTATTCACTTATTTTTTATGCCTTGGTTCAGAAGATACAGACAGCTTTTTACGGCCTTTTGCACGACGTGCAGCCAATACTTTTTGTCCACCAACAGAAGACATTCTTTCCATGAAGCCATGTTTGTTGCGGCGCTTTCTTTTAGAGGGTTGAAATGTTCTTTTCATAATATATTGTGTATCTCTTACTCAAACGGCTGTAAATATACAATTTAAAAACACGATTTCAAGAAGCATTCCATAAGAATTATTTATTTTTGATCAGCAAATCAATAAGATGTTTCCAAAATTTATCAAAATCGTTTTAGCTGTTCTTAGTTTGGGCTATGCTGTTTACCAATTTTCAGAAGATTTTTTTGGCAATGGCATTGCCTTGATCTTTCTCTCTGGAATGTTTGTTTTCCTGTATTATAAAAATGAAATTTTATTACTGGCTTTTCTCCGCATGCGAAAACAAGATTTTAAGGGTACCGAAAAGTGGCTGAACCGAATCAAGAAACCCGAAGCTGCACTCACCACCAAACAAGTGGGCTACTACAATTTTATCAGAGGAGTCATCACTTCTCAGTCCAATCTCACCCAAGCAGAAAAATATTTCCGAAAAGCGATTGCACTCGGACTGAACATGAAACACGATATGGCCATGGCCAAACTCAGTCTTGCAGGAATTGCGATGCAAAAAAGAAGAAAGCGTGAAGCAACCGCACTACTCAAAGAAGCAAAGAAACTCGACAAGCAAGGTATGATGGGCGATCAAATAAGAATAATGCAGCAACAACTCAAGCGTATTTAATCTACCAACACCCTTATTTCGTATTCTTTATTCTTCCGATTGGAAAGCCGATATCGCTTGATCCAAGGGTTTATTTCTCGCAAATCTGCATAGCTCATATTCTGAGATTGCGCAAAGGCAACCCAATCGATTGGAGATGTGCTCACTTTTACCAATTTAGTTTTGGGAAATGAATAAGTTTGTGCTTTCGGAATCAAAAAACCATAGCTTTCTGGAGATTCAAAAATCAGCTTTGTTGCAAGCATGCGATACATATATCGACTGGTTTCTTCATTGAGAAATAAATCATAATAGGAGTTTGTTTGTTGCTCTTCCAAGGAAGTCTTGATTCGTTGCACACCCGCATTGTATGCCGCAGCAGCCAAAGTCCAATTTCCAAACTCAGCATAGGCATCCGTGAGGTAAGCGGCTGCGCTTTCTGTGGACTTGATCAGGTGAAGACGTTCGTCGATATCCCCATTGACTTCCAATCCATAATCTATAGCAGTCTGTGGCATAAATTGCCAAAATCCCTCCGCTCCAGCGGGTGATGTGACGTGTGTTAAGCCACTTTCGATAACTGCCAGATATTTAAAATCATCTGGTATGCCATTTTCTAGTAAAATGGGCTCGATAATGGGGAAATATTTAGGGGCTCGCTTCAAAACCAATATGCTATTCGAATGCCAAAAGTTGTTGACCAACAACTCCCGATCGAGTCTCTCCAAAATATAGTGTTTGTCAAGGGGAACAGATTCGCCCGCAAATGAAATAGATCGTGGTAGTGATGGGATGATCTGTGTGTCTGTTTGTGCGGGCGATGCCTGATTGACTGTTGTACACTGTGCGAAAAAGGCAATGACCAACAGCGTAAATATTAATCTGAAATTCATCATAGATAATGTGTCTGTTATTTTGAAAGGAGTTCTGGAAGATGTTGATTCAGCCAAGGAGCTTTGACTAAAATCAAGGCATGGGTTCCACCTGGAACTGAAATGTAATTTTTGAGATTAAAAACTGGAATCAGAGCGTCTAGAGAACCGTGAATATGAATCACATCTGGATCAGCTTCTTCCCTATCCCACTGAAAAAAATGATGTAAAGCCCAATCCAAATAATTTTTATCCCGAACAGAGAGATAATATTTGTGAAGTTTCATTCTCTTGCTCAAAGCTGGACCAAAAACAAAACCGATAAAATCTTCTGTTTTATCAACCCATTGGGTCGGAAAATATTTATAGGCCTTCGACTTACGCCCCAATGATATATGAATCGGGAATTCTTTGTGAGACTTTACACTCGATATAATGATTACTTTTTTACAGGATATGATTCTGTTCATCTCCTGAACGATAATTCCCCCAAAAGAAACCCCAATCAGCACAGGATTGTTGTGTGTGATTTTTTCGCAAAGACGACTTGCGTATGACTGTAAACTCTCATTTTGCTGTGGGTCGATCCAATCCAAAAGATGAATCACATATGGCTTTGGCAAGCGGATGTGCTCAAAAATTTTAGAATTTGCTGCCATTCCTGGCATACAATACACATGGATTTCTTCGTTCATGACACTACAAAACTACAGTCTTTTTTATTTTGCTTAAATTTGCAGAAAATTAGACTATATGGAAATTACAGACAATTCCTTTTTGCGTCAATTTGAAACCGAAACAGGCGATGGTTTAGCAAAGATTGAGTATGCTCAGCAAGAGAGAAAGATTTTTCTGACCAAGTTGATCCTACCTCAAAATCACGATGATGCATCTTTTAAGGAGGAATTTATTAAAGAAGTACTTTCCATTATCGAAGACCGCAATGTCAGTATGATGCCGACTAGCCCTGAAATCGTCAGCTTTATCAGAAAAAACAAGAGGTATCGCAGTATGCTTCCTGTTGGCGTTCGAATCTAAACCAAAACACTTTTCGCAAGTCTCACCATCCCCTTTTGGTCAATTTCAGATAGGGTTGCATTTTTCGTCTGATTTTGAAGAGCAGGGTCCCACGGCATTCTGACTTTGACATAATTTTCTGTAAACCCTTGGATGTATCCTTCCTTGTTCTCCGCTTCAAAAAGAATGGTTTTTGTTTTTTGGAGTTGGCTCTCGTAAAAGGCATGTCGCTTTTTGGCAGACAAGCCACGCAACATCTTGGATCGCTTATTTTTTATAGTTTTTGAAACCTGGTTTTTGATCTTGGCAGCAATTGTATTGGGCCGTTCGGAATAGGAAAAAACGTGAAGATAAGACACTGGCAGGTCAACTAAAAATGTATAGGTGTCTAAAAAGTGTTGATCTGATTCTCCGGGAAAACCAACAATGACATCCACTCCAATACAAGCGTCAGGCATCAAGCGTTTGATTTTATTGACCCGATCGACATACAATTCGCGCTGGTAACGCCGACGCATTTGCCCCAAAATTTCGTTATTCCCACTTTGCAGTGGAATGTGAAAGTGGGGGACAAATCGCTTTGAATGCGCAACAAACTCGATTAACTCTTCTGTCAATAGGTTGGGCTCGATAGATGAAATTCGAAAACGCTCGATTCCTTCAACCTCATCAAGGGCTTGGACCAATTCAAAAAAAGTGTGCTCATGCTTTTTATTGCCAAACTCTCCTTTGCCATAATCCCCAATATTGATCCCTGTCAATACAATTTCTTTGATACCCTGATCGACAATCTCTTTTGCTTGGCGAATCACATTATTTAAGTTGTCACTACGTGAAATTCCACGAGCTTGCGGGATTGTGCAATAGGTGCATTTATAATCGCAGCCATCTTGCACCTTTAAAAAGGCGCGTGTACGCTCTCCAATCGAATAACTCCCAACATAGGTGTCTGTTTCTTCAATGGCGCAGGCGTGAACTTGCGTTTGTTCGGGTCTTGACAAATCACTTAAATACGAAATGATATCAAACTTTTCTTTTGCACCCAATACCAAATCAACGCTGTCCTCTTTGGCGAGCTCTTCTGGCTGGAGTTGCGCATAACACCCAACCGCAATCAAAAAAGCATCAGGATTACGCTGGCGTGTTTGACGGGCAAGGGTGGTAAATTTTTTATCTGCATTCTCGGTAACCGAACAAGTATTAATGACATATACATCTGCCTTCATCTCAAAAGGAACGCGCTCATATCCCGCTGCGACAAACTTACGTGCCAAAGTAGAGGTCTCTGAAAAATTGAGTTTACAACCCAAGGTTTGAAAAGCAACAGTAGCAGATGTCAAAACTTATGATGAATTGGTTTATTTTTATCATGCAAATATACTATCCTTGAAAAGGAACAAAAAATATCACTTGATTTTGATTGGATCTATTTCCATTCTCATCGGTCTGTTGGCTGGTTGTTCCGCCGAAGTGAAGGTGAATTCCCAAAAAGTGTTCCGCCTCAATGTTCATGAAAATATCAATACCCTAGACCCTGCCTACGCCCGAGATTTACGAAGTATTTGGGCGATGAATCAAATTTTCAACGGTCTTGTACGACTCGATCATAAACTTGATATTCAACCCGATATCGCTACACATTGGGAGATTTCTGAAGATGCCAAAACCTATGTCTTTTACCTACGTGATGATGCCTATTTTCATGAGTCTGCAATCTTTGGAGATCAACAAACAAGAACGGTAACCGCAAGTGACTTTGTGTATAGCTTTGATCGGATTCGAGACAAATCCATCGCATCACCAGGCCTGTGGACCCTCGAAAGCGTAAAAAGCTATGAAGCCATAGACGACCATACGCTACAAATCGAGCTGACAAATCCGTTTAGTCCTTTTTTGGGAATTCTCAGTATGAAGTACCTTAGTGTACTCCCAAAAGAACTTGGAGATGACCCCCAAAACACCATCGGCGTTCAACCCACCGGTACAGGGCCCTTTTATGTAAAGGCATGGATGCAAAACCTCAAAATGGTGCTGCGAAAACATCCCTTGTTTTTCGAAACAGATGAAAATGGAGATCGGCTGCCACACCTCGAATCAGTGGCGATCACTTTTATACCCGATAAGCAAAGTGAATTTCTATTGTTTATCCAAGGGAAACTGGATATGATCAATTCCCTAGATGCATCTTATAAAGATGAACTCCTAGATAAAAAAGGACAACTGCAAGTAAAATACCTCGACAAGGTCAAACTTCTTCGTTCCCCCTACCTCAACACGGAGTATATCGGCATTTATTTGGATGCTGAGCTCCCCGAAATTCAATCCCTTGCCCTTCGTAAAGCACTAAACTATGGTCTCGATCGCGAGGAGATGATTCGATTTTTAAAGAACAATATCGGACGTCCTGCAAACAAAGGCTTTATCCCCGATGGACTCAATGATAATCTCAATGTTAAGGGATATGCCTATGAGCCCGAAAAAGCAAAAGAATTGGTCGAGCAGTTTCGAAATGACACGGGTATCCAGACGCCCACACTGACCTTAGCTACCGACGCCAACTACGTTGATTTGTGTACATACCTTCAAAATGTTTACCAACAAATCGGGATTACCATCAAAATCGAAGTGATGCCCCCAGCAGCGTTGCGTGAAGCCAAGTCAAATGGGAAATTGGAGCTGTTTCGCGCCAGTTGGGTTGCCGATTACCCCGACCCCGAAAATTATCTTCTCCCATATCAGTCGGATAATTTTTCACCCAATGGCCCAAATTATACGCACTTTAACAGCAATACTTTTGACCAAGGATACAAAGCGGTTGCTGGGGAGTTAGATACGAATCGCCGTAATGCGTTGATTTCACGTTTAGACCAACAGCTCGTCGATCAAGCACCTTTTATCCTATTATATTACGACGAGGTTCTTCGTTTTGTTCACTTAAATGTAGAAGGGATGATTCCTAGTCCAGTTAATATGCTTGATCTAAGGCGAGTGAGGAAAAAAAACCCGAACTAATTTCGGAAGCTGGCAGTCTTTTCAAAAATATCATTAAGACGCTTGTGATCAGCGGAAGTAAAATCAACGCCCCTCCGTTTCTTCATTGCTTTTGCAGTTTCAATGACTTTATCCAATCGGTTTTCGGAAAACCCCTGTGCGCCTCCTCTTGAAAAACTGGGTATAAACTGACGTGGAAATCCATGACCAAATAAGTTGCAACCAATCCCCACAACCGTAGCCGTATTAAAAGTGGTTTGAATTGCACATTGGGAGTGATCGCCCATCAAAAGTCCACAAAACTGTAAGTCTGTTTTGGCGAAATTGCCATTTGCATAATCCCAAACTCGCACAAATCCATAATCATTTTTAAGATTGGAAGCATCGGTTCCTGCGCCGATATTGCACCACTCCCCGATCACAGCATTGCCCAAAAAGCCATCATGAACTTTGTTGCTATTTCCAAAAAAGACAACGTTGTTGATTTCACCTCCGACTTTAACACCTGGACCAATTGAGCAATTGGCGTAAACCTTGGTGCCCATTTTAATCACACTATTTTTTCCAACATACAAGGGCCCTCTAAGCAAAGACCCTTCCATGATAGTGGCGCCTTCATCAATAAAAATGGGGCCATCGGTTGTGTTTAAGCTAACCCCTTCCATATTAGCTTGCGAGCCAATAAAAATCGTTCCACCCCCTATAGTCAAATTGGTGTCTGAAATCGCATTCGAAATCCCATCTTTTGACAACAATGGAAGATCATGCATTAGAGCATGTGCATTACATAAGAAGATATCCCATGAATTTTTGATATGGGTAAACGCTGATTTATGGATAGAAATGCTTTGATAAGAAGCAAGAGCAGGGTCATTGGATGGAAGTTCGCCATGATATGCCAAGACCAAATCATCACAAACCAGTTTTTGATTGGGTGTCAATGCTTGGACTGCTTCTACAAAACTTGTTGTTGGAATCAATGCAGCAAGCACACAACGATCAGGGGTTGATTCTAAGGACTCATGTAAATTTTCAACTGTTTCAACACTAACCGAATCTGCTGCCAAATGTTTCCATCGATCTCGAAATGTAAGAGCACCCATAAACACATCGGCTACAGCACGCAAATAGACAAATGGTAGCAAATGCTCTCTATCTTTTCCATCAAACAATCGGATCTGCATAGTTAGTCGTAAAGCCTAAAAATAAAAAAACCTCTCGAATGAGAGGTCCGATTCGTGAAAAGTTTACTTTTTGAACTTTGCGTATTTGTTTTTGAACTTATCAATTCGCCCTGCGGTATCAACCAATTTGGCCTTACCAGTGTAGTACGGATGTGAGGTTCTCGAAATCTCAAGCTTAATCAATGGATATTCAATGCCTTCAACTTCGATCGTCTCTTTTGAATTGGCAGTTGACTTGGTGATAAAAACATCGTCATTGGACATATCTTTGAAAGCTACCAATCTGTAATTTTCGGGATGAATTCCTGATTTCATGTTTCGATTACGTTAGTTTGAGTGCAAATTTAATGGTTTTTCCTAATTTTACCATAAAATCGAACAAAATATCATGCAAATACCCACCCCTAACATTCGTTCCTTTGCCTACAGATATGGCATAATCATTTCAATTATAACCATTTCTTTTAGTTTGATGTTACACTTTATGGATCTTACCTATTCAGGTTCAAACGTACCTCAAATTGTAAATTTAGTTGTAACTGCAGCGTGTATCATTATTGCCATTGTTAGTTTTCGATCTGCAAATGGCAATAAATTAAGCTTAGGGCAGGCAGTAAAGCTGAGCATTGCAACAGCAGTGATATCAGGAATTATAGCTGTATTTTACACACTTTTATTTGCAAATGTCATTGAGCCAGATTTTGTTGAAAGGCTCGGAAACGAGGTTACAGCAAAGCAAATGGCAGAAAGGTTTCCCCAGATGACCTCCGATCAGATTCAACAACAAGTAGATATGCAAGCGAATTTTTTTTGGGTTACTTATCCATTTATTTTGATTTTTTCTTGTATTTATGGGTTATTTGTTGGTGTATTCACAGGACTATTTACAAGAAGAAGCTAAAGCAAAATCGGTTTTGAATAAACAAAATCATGTTGATGTTTCTGTTGTTATTCCTTTTTTAGATGAAGAGGAATCGCTCCCAGAGCTTTACAAGCAAATCACTCAATCGCTGTCTACTACAAACTGGTCCTATGAACTCATTTTGGTCGATGATGGCAGTCAAGACAAAGGTTGGGATATTATCAATTCTTTTCGCAAAACAGATGATCGTGTAAAAGGTATAAAATTTACTCGTAAATTTGGAAAGTCTCAAGCACTACATGCGGGCTTCGAACTCTCAAAAGGAGAGGTTGTTTTTACAATGGATGCTGATTTGCAAGACAATCCTAAAGAGTTAGAATCACTTTACAATAAACTTAAAAGTGAGAATCTAGACTTGGTTTCTGGTTGGAAAAAAGTGCGACATGATCCACTTTTTACAAAGACGATTCCCTCAAGATTTTACAATTGGACTGCTCGTCTTTTTTCAGGAATCCCTTTACATGATTTTAATTGTGGCTTGAAGGCATACAGAAAAGAAGTTGTAAAATCGATTCAAGTCCATGGTGAAATGCATCGCTATATTCCCTTGTTGGCCAAGCATGCTGGATATCGTGCCATTGGTGAGCATATTGTACAACACAGTGCTCGAAAATATGGAAAAACCAAATTTGGTGCAGATCGCTTTCTAAAAGGATTTTTAGACCTAGTTACGCTGTTATTTGTTCAACGGTTTGGGAAGCGACCCATGCATTTTTTCGGTTTGATTGGCTCCTTGATGCTAATCACAGGTTTTGGCTTTGCATTGTATTTGGGGATTGACAAACTCTATTTGGAAACCAAAGGACGCCTAATTACAGAAAGACCTGAATTTTATCTGTCTTTGACGACCATGATTTTGGGTAGTCAGTTTTTTCTGGCTGGGTTCATAGCAGAGCTTTTTATAAGAAGTCGGAACAAAAACCCAAATTATCGGATTCGCGAAACACTGTAAAGCTATAAATAACGGAAGGATTACCTAAATTTGCCGATTGTAATCAAATTTGATGAATCACAATTTTATGGATCAAGTTGCCAAATGGCAACAATACCCTTTCGATAAGGAAACCCAAGAGAAAGTCAATGCTCTTCTCAACAATCCAAAAGCACTCGAGGACGCCTTTTACACTGATCTCACCTTTGGAACTGGTGGAATGCGTGGAATCATGGGGGTCGGTACTAATAGAGTGAATCGCTATACATTTGGACGAAATACCCAAGGTCTTTGTAATTATATCAAAAAGAGCTTTCCTGATAAAAGAGCCAAAGTGATTATTGGCTACGATTGCAGATACCAGAGTGATACGCTTGCGCAAACCGTTGCTGATATTTTCTCAGCCAACAGTATCGACGTCTATCTCTTTTCTGCACTTCGACCCACGCCAGAAGTATCCTTTGCCATAAGGGAATTGGGTGCACAGTGTGGCGTAATACTCACTGCTTCCCATAACCCACCAGAGTACAATGGATACAAGGTGTACTGGGAAGATGGAGGTCAGATTGTCCCTCCGCATGACAATGCCATTATTGAAGAAATTAATGCAGTTGATTTTTCAGATATTCAATTTGCCGCAAAGCCAAAAAATATCACTCTGATTGACAAAAACATCGATGAGGCATTTCAAAATGCATGTGTCACTAATGGACGTTTGGGGGACGGAGATCGCTCGAAACTCAAAATTGTGTTTACCTCTTTACACGGGACTTCTATCACGGCCATTCCTGCAGTCTTGCAAAAAGCTGGTTATACACAAGTTCATGTTGTTGAAGAGCAAGCCGAGCCAGATGGAAATTTTCCAACGGTGGACTCCCCCAACCCAGAAGAGCCAGCCGCACTCGCGATGGCACTCCAAAAAGCTGAAGAAGTCCAAGCCGATATTGTGATTGGCACAGATCCCGACGCAGACCGATTGGGTATTGCAGTTCGCAATCACAAGGGTGAAATGGAGCTACTCAACGGCAATCAAACGATGATTGTGATGACGCAGTTTATCCTCGATCGGGTTAAGCGAGAGCAAAATCATGACTACTTTATTGGATCAACGGTCGTTTCTACCCCGATGATGTCAGTGTTGGCTTCGCACTACGATGTCGATTGCAAAATCGGTCTCACAGGGTTTAAATGGATTGCCAAAATGATTGTAGATTATCCAGATGAAAAATTTCTAGGAGGTGGCGAGGAGAGTTTTGGTTTTATGGTCGGTGACTTTGTTCGCGATAAAGATGCTGTTACCGCAGCCCTACTGGCTTGTGAAGTTGCATCTACTGCCATGTTAAATGGAGAGAGCTTTTTTGATCAACTACTCAAAGCTTACAAAACATTTGGTTTGTTCCAAGAAAAACTGATTTCTTTTGTCAAAAAAGGAAAACAAGGTGTTTTAGAAATTCAGCAAATGATGCAGAATCTTCGCAAATCCCCTCCTGAGCAAATCGGCGGAGTTCGAATCAAAACCATTGAAGATTTTAAAGTTGGCATCCAGTACAACTGCATTGATGGTAAAAAAGAGACCATAAACCTCCCCAAATCAGATGTTCTTATATTTACAACAGAGGATGGTGCCAAGGTAGCGGTGCGACCAAGCGGAACGGAACCGAAGATCAAATTTTATTTCAGTGTGAACAGCCCGCTTACAAAACAATCTGAATACGATAATATACGCTCTGGTTTGATTGCAAAAATCGATCGGATGTGCGAGGAGTTAGAATTAACAGCATGACATATTTTTGGAAAATTTTTCGATTTGCAAAGCCGTATTCCAAGTACATGGCTCTAAATATTTTTTTCAATGTGTTATATGCCTTTTTCAATGCCTTTTCGTTTTTGGTATTGATGCCCATGTTGGAAGTCTTATTTGGAGAAAACCGATCAGTTTATACCAAGCCGTCATTCTCTGGTGCCTTGGATTTTAAAACCTATGTATCCGACAGAATGAGCTTTGAAGTCACACGCTATGCTGGTGAAGACCCACAGCGTGCTTTACTCTTGGTCATTTCATTGATTTTAGTGACTTTTCTATTGAAAAACCTTTTTAACTACATCGCACTTTTCTTTATCACATTTTTACGAAATGGAATTCTAAAAGACATCCGCATTGACCTTTACAATACCATTACCAAGATGTCCATGGCGCATTTTACAGAAAAGCGAAAGGGAGATTTGATGTCACGTGTTTCAAACGATGTTACAGAAATACAATACAGTTTTTTATCCATTATCGAATTGCTTATTCGTGAACCCCTAACCATCGCCTTTGCCCTCATTATGATGTTTAGTATTAGTGCGAAGTTGACTTTTTTTGTTTTGCTTTTTGTTCCCTTTGCTGGAATTCTCATTTCTCGTATTGGAAAAACGCTACAACCCAAGTCGAATAAGGTTCAAATTGAAGTAGGCGAGGTACTCGCTAAGATTGAGGAAACGATCAGTGGTTTAAACATTATCAAGGCTTTTCGGGCAGAGGGGTCATTTCAGGCCAAATTTAAAGACACAAATCAGCGCTTGTTTAAGTTGTCCAACAGTCTGATCAATCGCATGAATTTATCGAGCCCGCTAAGCGAGTTTTTGGGAATCGGTGTCTTTGCGGTTTTACTCTGGTATGGTGGTAGCTTGGTGCTTGTCGAAAAACAACTCAATGCAGCTGCGTTTATCACCTTTTTGGGACTCGCTTATGGGGTACTAACACCTGCGAAAGGAATCAGTAAGGCCCTGTATAGCATCAAAAAAGGAAATGCTGCAGCTGCTCGCATCCTCGAGGTTCTCGAAACACCCAATCAGATCGTTGACCCTGTGAAACCTGAAAAAATGAGTGCGTTTAGCAAAGAGATTTCTTTCAACAAGGTTTCCTTTGCTTATGAAAATGAACTCGTGATTGACAAGCTTAACTTGACCCTTCCAAAAGGGTCATCCGTTGCACTCGTTGGACCATCGGGTGGCGGTAAATCGACCATTGCAAATCTGGTTCCTCGGTTCTACGATGTCAATGAAGGTAGTATATCCATAGATGGAATGGATATTCGTCAAATTACCAAAAATGACCTTCGCTCTCTTATGGGAATTGTGACGCAAGATTCCATTTTATTCAACGATACAGTTGCCAACAATCTGCGAATTGCAAAGCCTGATGCGACCGAAAAAGAGCTGAAGAATGCTGCAAAAATTGCCAATGCACTCACATTTATTGAGGAACTTCCCAAAGGATTTGATACGACGATTGGAGACCAAGGTAATAAACTTTCAGGCGGACAAAAACAGAGGCTGTCTATCGCCCGAGCTGTACTCAAAAATCCAGAAATTTTGATTTTAGACGAAGCAACTTCTGCCTTAGATACAGAGTCGGAAAGATTGGTACAAGAGGCCCTTATCAAAATGATGAAAAGCAGAACTTCACTTGTCATTGCACACCGCTTGTCAACCATCAAAAACGCGGACCTGATCGTTGTTTTGCAAAACGGAAAAATTACAGAAAAAGGAACACATGAAGAATTGATTGCAAAAAATGGGACTTACAAAAAACTCATCGAACTTCAATCTTTTCAATAATCCACTCCATGAAGGAAACCCAAAAGCCCGTTCAGCTTCATAAAAACCTTGCAGTTGCCGTTTTAAGCTGTCTGGATAGCATTTTCAATCAAAATCTTCAAGCAGATAAAGTCATTGCGAAAATGCTGAAGTCTGACAAACGGTGGGGAAAACGAGACCGTGGCTTTATCGCAGAAAACACCTATGAAATCATTCGTTGGAAGCGATTGTATGCCGAACTGGCTAGCGTAAAGGAACCATTTACAAACCTCGATCTTTGGCGACTCCTATCAGTGAGATGGGTATTGCAAGGCATTCCACTACCAGCTTGGGATGAAGTTCGTGGTACACCTGCGCGAAGAATCAAAGGGAAGTACGACGGCCTCCAACAACACCGAGCCATATTATGCTCGATTACGGATTGGTTAGACGAAATTGGACTTGCAAACTTTGGGGAAACTCAATGGCAGCGAGAACTCGATGCGCTCAACACCCAAGCGAGTGTGGTTTTACGTGTCAATCGTTTGCAAACCAACCCAAAAACGCTTCAAAATGAATTAGTAGCTGAGGGTATCCAAACGGTTTTGCATCGAACCTATCCAGATGCGCTCATCCTGCAAGAACGAGCCAATGTATTTGAAACAGATGCTTTCCAAAGAGGCTTATTCGAAGTCCAAGATGCCTCCTCACAACTGGTAGCTAGCATTACGGAAGTGAGTCCAGGAATGCAAGTTATAGATGCCTGTGCAGGTGCAGGAGGGAAAAGTTTGCACCTTGCTGCTTTGATGGAAAATAAAGGTCAACTCACTGCACTAGATATCTATCCCCATAAACTCCACGAACTCAAACGCCGAGCAAAACGAGCTGGAGCACACAATATCACAACACGGCATATCAAATCCAACAAAGTGATAAAAAATCTACATGGTCGTGCAGACCGTGTTTTGATTGATGCCCCATGTACTGGATTGGGTGTTTTGCGTCGCAACCCCGATGCGAAATGGAAAATTGATGCCGAGTTTTTGGAACGAGTCAAGAAAACACAAGAATACATCATACATACTTATGCGACTATGGTCAAACCAGGCGGAAAACTGGTTTATGCCACCTGTTCGATTTTAAAAGAGGAAAACCAAAGTCAAGTTGAGGGCTTTCTACAATCGGAAATTGGCAAACAATTTGCTCTTGAAAAAGAGCAGTTTGTCAGCCCCGCTAAAAGCGGTTTTGACGGCTTTTATATGGCGAAAATGATACGATCGTGATTGTTGATAACTAAGTGGAAACCCTTAGTACTTTCCCATCAAGATCCTTACGCAACAAGCAATCATTTAATTATTTTTGTAACTCAATCTGTGTTTATGATTTGTTTTTTTGGGGACACAACCCAGCGCATATTTGCCTTACAGACACAAAACGCAATCGATGCAGAGACCACATCAAAACTCAGCTGGCTATTTGGAGACCAGCCCTTCCTGAACACAACCAAAATTGATGGCGTTTTTGTTGGGCCGCGCGTAAGTATGGTTACGCCTTGGAGTACCAATGCTGTTGAAATCACGCAAAATATGGGAATCAAAGGGATGATTCGCATTGAACAGTTTACACCTTTACAAGCAGGTGAAACCATTGATCCTATGGTTTCGGAGCGATTTGAAAACCTGGATCAAAATCTGTTTACCGTTGAAATTAGCCCCGAACCCATTCGTGAAATTGATGATATTTCGGCATACAATTTGGCAGAAGGACTATCGCTAAATCCAGATGAAGTCCGTTATCTCGAACAATTGGCTGTGCAGCTCGATCGGCCTCTTACAGATTCGGAGGTCTTTGGTTTTTCACAAGTCAATTCAGAGCATTGTCGGCACAAAATTTTTAATGGAGCATTTCACATTGACGGGGTCGAACAAAAAGACTCGTTATTTTCCCTAATCAAAAACACATCAAAAAAACATCCTGAAAACTTGGTGTCGGCATATAAAGACAATGTTGCATTTATCAAAGGACCTACCATTGAGCAGTTTGCTCCACAAGATGCTGATCGAGCGAGTGCTTATCAGAAAAAACAAATCCCATCGGTCATTTCCATCAAAGCAGAAACACATAATTTCCCAACTACGGTAGAACCCTTTAGTGGTGCGGCTACGGGATCGGGCGGAGAGATCAGAGATCGAATGGCAGGTGGTACAGGATCGATCCCTTTGGCGGGAACGGCTGTTTATATGACGTCCTATCCGCGCATCAAATCTGATCGTCCTTGGGAACAAAACCCTGCACGTGATTGGCTATACCAAACTCCACTCGACATATTGATTCGGGCATCGAATGGAGCAAGTGATTTTGGAAATAAATTTGGACAGCCCCTGATTACGGGATCTCTATTGACTTTTGAGCATGAAGAAAACGGACAAACTGTTGGCTTTGATAAAGTGATTATGCTCGCTGGGGGCGTTGGCTATGCTCATGCCGATCACAGTGCGAAAAGAACGCCAAAAAAAGGGGATCGAATTGTGATTCTCGGTGGAGACAATTACCGTATTGGAATGGGGGGTGCTGCCGTATCCTCAGCAGATACTGGGGCTTTCTCATCAGGAATTGAGCTCAATGCTGTACAACGCTCCAATCCAGAAATGCAAAAACGGGTATCCAATGTCATTCGAGCCCTTACAGAGTCTGAGAAAAATACCATCATCTCCATTCACGACCACGGTGCAGGTGGGCACCTCAACTGTCTCTCGGAACTGGTTGAAGGCACAGGTGGTACAATCGATCTCGATTCTTTGCCTGTAGGAGATCAAACATTGTCTGCAAAAGAAATTATTGGGAATGAATCCCAAGAACGGATGGGGCTGATTGTCAGCGAAAAGGACCTTCCCCGACTTCGAAAAATTGCAGAACGGGAACGCGCCCCGCTTTTCGATGTTGGCGTTATCACAGAAGACAATTATTTTGTTGTTGAATCACAAAAGATCAGTGCCAAACCCATTGACTTGTCGATTGATGATTTTTTTGGAAAGACACCCAAAACCATTTTAGTCGATCAAAACCAAGAAAATCGATTTTCTGCTGTCCCCTTTGAAATACATGACGTTTACAAAGACGTCGAGAATCTACTCCAGCTGGAAAGTGTGGCCTGTAAAGATTGGCTTACCAACAAAGTTGACCGCTGTGTGGGTGGGCGCGTTGCCCAGCAGCAAACGGTAGGATCCCTTCAACTGCCTTTGGCAAATTGTGGGGTGGTTGCCCTTGACTATCGAGGAGAAAAGGGAATTGCGACTTCGATCGGACATGCGCCAGCAGTTGCTTTGATCGATGCGGCTGCAGGAAGTCGAATATCCATTGCAGAGGCCTTGACAAATCTTGTTTGGGCTCCTTTGGAAAATGGACTATCGGCAGTGAGTTTGTCTGCCAACTGGATGTGGCCTTGTAACAATCCTGGTGAAAATGCACGCTTATACAATGCGGTTGAGGCCTGTGCAGATTTTGCCATTTCTTTGGGCATCAACATCCCAACTGGAAAAGATTCCTTGTCGATGAAACAAAAGTATGGCAACAAAGAAGTACTGGCTCCAGGGACAGTAATTATATCGGCATCCGCATCATGTAGCAATATCAAAGATGTGGTTCGGCCGATGGCACGACCGAATCAGGGTAAGCTCTACTATGTTTCGATGAGTGATTCGAGCTACCCACTTGGTGGATCTGCCTATGCGCAATTGAAAAATTGTGTGGGCAGCCAAGTACCTGATGTCAGTGATACTGCACAATTTAAAGCCAATTTTAACGCTTTACAAGACCGAATTAAAAAAGGGGAAATTTTTGGTGGTCATGATATTGGCTCTGGTGGACTCATTACCACTTTACTCGAAATGTGTTTTGCTGAAAATAATGTAGGTCTGCAAATTGATTTATCTTGTTTTGATGAGCAGATTTTATATGCCGAAAACCCTGCTGTGGTGATTCAAAGCAATGCGGAGAGTGCAAAATACCTTAGTGATAAGGGTGTATCTATCGTTGAAATCGGGGAAGCAAATGAGTCAGATGTACTCAACATACAGTGCGCTAACGAAACTTTGGAGTTTCATGTTCCAACCTGCCGAAAATACTGGATGACCACTTCGTATCTGATTGATAAAAACCAAACAGACCCAAGTATAGCAAAGGAACGATTTGACAGTGTTGATGAAACGCCATTAGGCTTTAAATTTCCGACTTCATTCAGTGGAAAACTTCCACTTGTAAACGAAAATAAACGAATCAAAGCAGCTGTGATTCGCGAAAAAGGGAGCAACTCAGAGCGTGAAATGGCCTACATGATGGATCTCGCTGGATTTGAGGTCAAAGACATTCATATGACCGATTTGATGAATGGTCGTGAAAATCTTAAAGATGTCCAACTCATCGTCGCAGTCGGCGGATTTTCAAACTCTGATGTACTGGGCTCGGCAAAAGGATGGGCAGGTACCTTTACCTACAACGCCCTAGCCAAAAAAGCGATTACCGATTTTTTTCATCGAACCGATACCCTTTCCTTGGGCGTATGCAATGGCTGTCAGCTTTTTATCGAACTGGGTCTTTTACACCCAACCCATGATCAAAAACCTAAAATGCGCCATAACCTTTCTGGAAAATTTGAATGTGTATTTAGTACAATTGATATTCAAACCAACAATACCGTTTTATTTCATGGTTTAAGTGGCTCCAGACTCGGGATTTGGTCAGCCCATGGAGAAGGACGATTTGAACTTCCTCAAAAGCAGGCTGATTATCAAATTGTTGGTAACTACTCCTATGATCAGTATCCCTCAAACCCCAATGGTTCAGATTATGGAACGGCCATACTGAGCAGTGATGATGGACGGCATGTTGTGATGATGCCTCATTTAGAACGTTCTATATTTCCATGGAATTGGGCACATTATCCAGCAGAACGAAAATCAGATGTTATCTCCCCTTGGATTCAGGCCTTTGAAGATGCCTACAAGTGGTTTTATTCAAGCAACTAGCCAGGCAATTATTTTTTCTTTTCGATAAATAAATGCATATTTGTTTGTATACATTGAATCAAAAATCAAAATTGAACGCACCGACTCGCTTATTTGACATCCTTGAAAATCAAGTAAAAATCTTGCCTGTAAAAAGGTCTTTAAATACAAAATATAATGGCAAATGGCTATCTACTTCTTCAGAAGAATTTTTAGAGCGATCAAACCAAATCAGTCGTGGTTTACTCCAGCTTGGTTTAAGGAAAGGAGACAAGGTCGCCATTATTTCGTCTAATAATCGAACAGAGTGGTGTATTGTTGATATCGGAGTTCTTCAAATCGGTGGGATTGATGTTCCGATTTATCCGACCATCACTGCAGAGGATTATGCGTATATCATTAATCACTCTGAATCAAAATTCTGTTTTGTTTCGGATCAAGAGGTCTTTGATAAAATCAAATCCATTCGAAAAGACTGTCCAAATCTAAAGGAAGTTTATAGCTTTGATGAGATCAAAGGATGTAAACATTGGACTGAGGTTCTCAATCTTGGAAAAGACGCCGCTCATCAACCAAAAGTGATTGCTATTAAAGAGTCTGTACTCCCCCACGACTTGGCAACCATCATCTACACGTCGGGAACTACAGGAACACCCAAAGGGGTGATGTTGAGTCATGACAATATTGTCACCAATGTATTTGCTGCACAAAAACGCTTACCACTAGAACATGGAAAAGCTGTCGCGCTGAGCTTTTTACCGCTATGTCATATTTATGAAAGAATGTTGATGTATCTATATCAAATTACATCAACGGAAGTACATTTTGCCGAGTCATTAGAAACCATAGGAGAAAATCTCAATGAGGTCAAGCCAGATGTGATGACTGCTGTTCCTCGATTACTGGAAAAGTTGTATGACAAAATCTATGGCAAAGGGCAAATGTTAACAGGCTTCAAAAAGAAATTATTCAACTGGGCAGTCGATGTGGGACTCGCTTATGAACCATATAAAAAGAATGGCTTGGTGTATAGTCTTAAACTTTCAATCGCTCGCGCTTTGATTTTCAAAAAATGGAAAGCTGCACTGGGCGGGAATCTAAAGTTAATTGCTTCTGGAAGTGCTGCCTTACAGCCCCGCCTAGCTCGTGTTTTTACGGCCGCTGGGCTAACAGTTGTTGAAGGATATGGGCTTACGGAAACCTCGCCCGTAATTTCAGTGAACGATATGAGAGACGGGAAATTTCGCATTGGTAGCGTTGGGAAAGTGGTCGAGCATGTACAGGTTAAAATCGCGGAAGACGGTGAAATTCTTTGTAAAGGACCCAATGTAATGATGGGATATTATAAAAATCAAGAGCTAACAGATGAAGTCATTAAAAACGGTTATTTTCATACAGGTGATATTGGGCATTTGGACAAAGCTGGGTTTTTGAAAATCACTGATCGTAAAAAGGAAATGTTTAAAACCTCGGGGGGGAAATATGTAGCGCCCCAAGTGATTGAAAACGTGATTAAACAATCAACCCTGATTGATCAAGTAATGGTAGTAGGGGAAAACCAAAAATTTCCATCGGCACTTATTCAACTCAACTTTGAAGCTGTAAATGAGTGGATGGGCAATGACAAAAATCCAAAAACTACCAAGCAACTTATCAAAGATCAAAAAGTTAATGATCAAATCAAAAGCGATGTCGAAAGTGCAAATGCTAATTTTGCACAATGGGAAAAAGTAAAGGAATTTAAGCTTACAGAAGATGTTTGGAGCATTGATTCGGGCCACCTCACCCCCACGATGAAGCTCAAAAGAAAAATTATCGCTGAAAAATATATTGCCCTTATCAAAGAGATTTACAGCTAACCCCCTTTTTTTGTTATTTATTATGCGTGCATAATAAATTTTTACTACATTTGGCTTTATGCGAACAAAAACAATCGATCATTTATTACGCGCGACTTGGCAAGCCGTATCTAAAATGTATAATGAAGAGGCTTCTAGATATGGAGCTACGATGGCAACTGGATTGGCTCTTTTGAGCATTGATACTGAAGAAGGAGTTCCCTCTACTTCACTGGGCCCTAGGATGGGTATGGAATCTACAAGTTTATCACGCACCTTAAAGTCAATGGAAAATCAGGGGTTAATTCGAAGAGAGCCAAACCCTGAAGACGGAAGAGGTGTTTTGATTCGTCTTACAAAAGAGGGGCTTGAAAAGCGCTCTCTCTCGCGCGAAGTTGTAATGCAATTTAATCAGGCAATTGAATCCGCTGTAAGTCCCCAAGAATTGGAATCATTCTATAAAGTCATCGCATTGATCCTGCAAAAAGTACAAGAAAAATCAATTTTTATTCCCCAAAAACAAGTGTCATGAGTGCAAAAAGAATATCAAAAGTGGCAGTAATTGGATCTGGAATCATGGGTTCTAGTATTGCTTGTCATTTTGCAAATATTGGTGTAGAAGTCTTACTTCTCGATATCGTTCCAAACGAATTAACTGAAAAAGAAAACACAAAGGGGCTCAAACTCTCCGACCCAGCTGTGCGTAATCGTATCGTTAATGCAAATCTCTTACAAGCGATCAAATCCAATCCAGCGCCACTTTATCATAAGGATTTTAAAAAACGAATCCAGACTGGAAATTTATCTGATGATATTACACAAATCGCTGATGTGGACTGGATCATCGAAGTAGTTGTGGAACGACTTGATATCAAAAAAACCGTTTTCAAGCAAATTGAAGCCCATAGAACGCCTGGAACATTGATCACCTCAAATACATCAGGCATCCCGATTGCGAAAATGAACGAGGGTCGATCAGATGATTTTCAAAAACATTTTGCTGTTACCCATTTTTTTAATCCACCTCGATACTTAAAGCTTTTTGAGGTCATACCAGGTCCAAATTGCTTGCCCGAGGTCAGTTCGTTTTTGATGGATTATGGCAGTACATTCCTCGGCAAACGTTCGGTTCTTGCCAAAGACACTCCAGCATTTATTGGAAATCGAATTGGTATTTTTTGCATTCAAAGTCTTTTGCATCAAGTCAAGGATATGGAGCTGACTGTAGAGGAAATCGACAAGCTTACAGGACCTGTAATTGGAAGACCAAAATCAGCTACTTTTCGGACGGTTGATGTAGTGGGTCTCGACACCTTAGTGCATGTGGCAAATGGGTTGCATGAAAACTGTAAAGATGATGAGCGAAGAGATGTTCAAACTTCCTGACTTCATCTCCACCATGATGAAAAAGCAATGGCTTGGCTCCAAAAGTGGTCAAGGGTTTTATAAGAAAGTAAAAAATGAAAAGGGAAAATCTGAGATTTTAACTTTGGATCTCGAAAAGCTCGAATACCGAACAAAAAAACGAGCGCAGTTTGACACTCTTGAGAAAACCAAAGCAATTGATAATCTGATCGAACGCTATCCCATTTTAATTTCGGG
>CACAZM010000004.1:0-45000 GCA_902536935.1 uncultured Bacteroidota bacterium
TTGTCTATACTAAGCATTAGGAAAATCCTATGACGAAAGACAAAATCCACATTTTTGATACAACCCTCCGTGATGGCGAGCAGGTTCCAGGTTGTAAGCTAAATACCGATCAAAAGCTTCATATTGCCAGTCGTCTTGACGAGCTTGGTGTCGATGTCATCGAAGCTGGATTTCCCATTTCTAGTCCTGGTGATTTTCGTTCCGTACAAGAAGTATCAAAGATCGTTTCTAATGCATCTGTTTGTGGCTTAACCCGTGCTGTGGCGAAAGATATCGATGTTGCTGCACAAGCCCTAAAACATGCAAAAAGACCTCGAATACATACAGGTATTGGGACCTCAGACTCCCATATCAAGCATAAGTTTAACTCCAATCGCGAACAAATCATTGATCGTGCAGTTGGAGCTGTCAAGCACGCCAAACAATACGTTGAGGACATTGAGTTCTATGCTGAAGATGCTGGCAGAACTAATAATGATTTTCTTGCTAAAGTTTGTGAGGAGGTCATAAAGGTAGGGGCTACCGTTCTCAATATACCAGATACAACTGGCTATTGTTTACCTGAAGATTACGGAGCAAAAATCAAGTACTTGGTCGAGAATGTAAAAGGGATCGAAAAAGCAATTATTTCATGCCATTGCCACAATGATTTGGGTTTGGCCACCGCAAATTCAATTGCAGGTGCTGTCAACGGAGCCCGTCAAATTGAATGTACAATCAATGGAATCGGAGAACGTGCTGGAAACACCTCATTAGAGGAGGTTGTGATGATTATGCGTCAACATCCTAATCTTCAGCTAGACACTAATATCAATACCAAACTTTTGTATGATACTTCTCAAATGGTTTCTGAAGCCATGGGGATGAATGTACAAGCCAATAAGGCAATCGTTGGGGCAAACGCTTTTGCGCATAGTTCTGGAATTCATCAGGATGGTGTCATAAAAAATAGAGAGACCTACGAAATCATAGACCCACATGATGTTGGTGTTGAAACCTCTGCAATTGTCTTAACCGCTCGCAGTGGCCGCGCAGCACTTGCCTATCGAGCTAAGAATATTGGAATCGAACTCACGAAACTTCAACTGGATAAAGTTTACGAACAATTTTTGAAATTTGCAGATACGCATAAAGAAATCAATGATGATGATATTCCTGAAATTGTTGATCTTGCGAATCTAAATGCATAGGAAAACAATATACAATGGGGAAAACACTCTTTGACAAGGTTTGGGATAGCCATGTAGTCGATCAATTGAAAGACGGCCCAGATATTTTATACATCGACAAGCATTTAATCCATGAGGTGACAAGCCCACAGGCCTTTTCTACCCTTAACGATAAGGATATTCCAGTTTTCAGACCACAACAAATTTTAGCAACTGTTGATCACAACGTGCCAACACTAAACCAACATTTACCAATAAAAGATGAGTTGTCGAGAAATCAGGTAGCAAAATTGCGTAATAACTGTGAAAAACACGACATTGAACTTTATGGCTTAGGCCATCCTCATCAAGGTATCGTGCATGTTATTGGACCAGAACTAGGAATTACACAACCTGGTATGACCATGGTATGCGGAGATAGCCATACTTCAACACATGGTGCTTTTGGATCGATCGCATTTGGAATCGGAACCAGTCAAGTTGCTCAAGTTTTTGCAAGTCAATGCTTGTTGGTAAGTAAGCCAAAAAGCATGCGAATTATTGTTGATGGTGAACTGAAGAAAGGAGTTCATCCAAAAGACGTCATTCTCCACATTATTGCCCAACTTGGTACAGATTCAGGAACTGGGTACTTTGTTGAATATGCAGGTGAAGTCTTTGAAAATATGAGTATGGAGGGTCGAATGACGGTCTGTAATATGAGTATTGAAATGGGTGCACGTGGAGGGATGATCGCACCTGACCAAACAACTTACAACTATATTGAGGGTCGGGAATTTGCGCCTTCACAAGCAGAGTGGCAACAAAAACTCAAATATTGGAAATCCTTACCCTCAGACCCTGATGCTTCGTTTGACAAAGAATACCATTTTGATGCAGCTGAAATCAGTCCGATGATTACCTATGGAACAAATCCAGGCATGGGAATTGGAATACAAGAACAAATCCCCTCATCGAAAAATGAATCCTTCAAAAAGTCTTTGGAATATATGGGATTTAAGCAAGGGGATACGCTTAACAATCTGCCCATAAACTACGTGTTTATCGGTAGTTGCACCAACTCAAGAATCGAGGATTTTAGGGTTGCCTCTGACTATATTAAGGGGAAGAAAAAGGCGGAAAATGTAAATGCCCTTATCGTTCCTGGCTCACAGCAAGTTGCCAAGCAAATTCAGGACGAGGGCTTAAGTGTAATTTTTGAAGAGGCGGGCTTTATGATCCGTCAGCCAGGCTGCTCAGCCTGTTTGGCAATGAATGATGATAAAATCCCAGCAGGAGAATACTGTGTGTCTACTTCTAATCGAAATTTTGAAGGAAGACAAGGCCCCGGATCTCGTACGATTTTAGCGAGTCCACTAACTGCGGTTGCCGCCGCTATTGAAGGTAAAATCGTGGATATAACGCAATTATAATGGAAAAGTTTACCCGACTAGAACAAACTGCTATTCCGTTAGACATCGAAAACGTTGATACAGACCAAATTATCCCAGCGCGTTTTTTAAAATCAACTGATCGCGTGGGATTTGGTAAAAACTTATTTCGTGACTGGCGATATGATAAAAACGATAAGCCCATTGCTGATTTTGTTTTGAACAACCCAACCTTTGCAGGACCTATCCTTGTTGCTGGAAATAATTTTGGTTGTGGTTCGAGCCGTGAGCATGCTGCCTGGGCATTGACAGATTATGGGTTTAAGGTGGTAATTTCTAGTTTCTTTGCTGACATTTTCAAAGGGAACGCCTTGAACAACGGACTGCTTCCTATACAAGTTAGTGACAGCCAACTCCAAAAAATTTTTAAAGCCATAACCAAAAATTCCAACTGCGAATTTATTATAGATTTGATGGGCCAATACATTGAAGTGCCATCTATTGGTTTACATATCGACTTTGAGATCAACAGTTATAAAAAAACCTGCTTAATCAATGGCTATGACGATATTGATTATTTGATCAGCAACAGGCACAAAATAGAAGAATTCGAAAGAAAACGAAATGCATAAAAAAATTGCTGTTTTGGATGGAGATGGGATTGGTCCAGAAATCATTACAGAAGCCATAAAAGTATTAAAAGCAATCGAAAAAAAGTACAACCATTCTTTCATTTTCGAGCATGCACAAATTGGTGCGATTGCCATTGATGCAACTGGCAACCCACTTCCAGAAAAAACCATTGAGGTTTGCAAATCAAACGATGCAATCTTATTTGGAGCAATAGGAGATCCGAAATTTGATAATGATCCCAATGCAAAAGTACGTCCCGAACAAGGACTTTTAGCTCTTCGAAAAGCATTAAATTTATTTTGCAATGTGCGTCCCGTTACAATCTATGATCGTCTCATCGAAAGTTCACCCTTGAAGAGAGATCGAATTGAAGGAGTCGATTTGGTAATCTATCGCGAATTAACGGGAGGAATTTATTTTGGTCAAAAGAAAGAAGCGGATGAAAAAGGGGTTGCATCTGATTTGTGTACGTATTCCAAAGAAGAAATTATACGAGTAGCCCACCTTGCCTTTAAAGCTGCTGAGAAGCGCAAAAATAAACTAACATTGATTGACAAAGCAAATGTTCTTGCCTCCTCTCGTTTGTGGAGAAGTGTAGTGACAGAGCTGCACAGCAAAGAGTACAGTGATGTTGAATTGGATTTTCTATTTGTCGATAATGCAGCCATGCAAATGGTATTAAACCCTGCTCAATTTGATGTTATTCTAACAGAAAATTTGTTTGGTGATATCATTTCAGACGAAGCAAGTGTAATTGGTGGATCGATTGGTTTGTTGGCCTCTGCTTCCATTGGTGATCGTTATGCGTTATTTGAACCGATTCATGGTTCCTTTCCACAAGGAAAAGGAAAAGAGATAGCCAATCCTATTGCTACAATTTTGTCAGCTGCGATGATGCTCGATCACTTTGATATGGTTCAAGAAGCAATTACTATTCGTGATGCTGTACAAAAAACCATCAACAGAGATATCGGAACTCCCGACATTAAACCCAATGAAAGTTCCACAACAACAGAGGTTGGATCGTATATAAGCAACATCATTCTAGCATAAAAAAGGCGCTAAAATAGCGCCTTAATTCTAAAGGGTAGAAGAAACGAATTGCTAGCCTTTTTTTTCTTCGTTCATCTTCTTTTTGAGATCAGCTAAGGCATCAATATCACCAAGAGTTGAAACCTCCTTTTTGGCAGCAGCCTTCTTCTTTGCTTTTTTCACGATTTCTTGCTCCATCTCTTTATAAACTGCACTGTGTGATAGTACCACACGCTTGTAATCCTTATTGAACTCTATGACTTTGAATTCAGCAGATTCTCCCTTTTTAAGTTTATTTCCGTCTTCTTTTTCAAGATGACGATTGGGAACAAAAGCAGTAATATCATCGTTGAGAATGACCGTTGCTCCTTTGTCGACGATTTCATGGAGCGATGAATTAACTAGAGTCCCCTCTGAAAACTCAGTTTCATATTTATTCCAAGGGTTATCTTGGATTTGCTTGTGACCGAGGCTGAGCTTTCTGCCGTCAACGTCCAATTCAAGAACAACAACTTCTAAATCTTGACCAACTGTAACTACCTCAGACGGGTGCTTTACTTTTTTGGTCCATGACAACTCAGATATGTAGATCAATCCGTCGATACCTTCCTCAAGCTCTACAAATACACCAAAGTTAGTGAAGTTTCTAATTACACCTTTGTGCTTAGATCCAACAGGATATTTTGATGTGATATCTGTCCATGGGTCTGCAGAAAGCTGCTTGATACCTAATGACATTTTTCGGTCTTCACGATCGAGCGATAAAATGGTAACTTTAACCTCGTCACCAACTTTTACAAAGTCTTGCGCAGAACGCATGTGTGTGCTCCAAGACATTTCAGAAACGTGAACAAGACCTTCAACACCAGGTGCGATTTCGATAAATGCTCCGTAATCAGCAATTACAGCAACTTTTCCTTCAACAATGTCTCCCTCTTTAAGGTCTTCGCTAAGTGCTTCCCATGGATGTTGACTCAATTGTTTTACTCCCAATTGAATACGTGATTTATCGTCATCGAAATCAAGAATAACAACGTTGAGTTTTTGATCGAGCTCAAGAATTTCACCGGGATGATTTATTCGATTCCAAGACAAATCAGTAATGTGAACAAGCCCGTCAACTCCTCCCAGGTCGATAAAGACTCCGTAAGAAGTAATGTTTTTGACAGTTCCTTCTAGTACTTGACCTTTTTCGAGCTGACCAATGATTTCCTTTTTCTGCTCTTCAATATCCGCTTCGATCAGTGCCTTGTGAGAAACAACAACATTTTTAAATTCATGGTTGATTTTTACGATCTTAAATTCCATGTTTTTATTCACGTATTGATCGTAATCACGTATTGGCTTCACATCGATCTGTGAGCCAGGTAAAAATGCCTCGATTCCAAATACGTCAACAATCATACCCCCTTTGGTGCGACATTTTACAAAACCAGTAACCACTTCGGCTTTGTCGTGGGCTTCATTCACTCGATCCCACGCTTTGATCACACGAGCTTTTCGGTGTGACAAGACCAATTGTCCAGTTTTGTCTTCACGAATGTCAACAATGACTTCAACGCTATCGCCAACTTTTAAATCGGGATTATACCTAAATTCATTTAATGAAATAACACCCTCAGATTTAGCATTAATATCAATAATGGCTTCACGTTCAGTCATGTGTGTAACTGTACCAAGAATTACATCTGTGTGCTGGGTGTCTACAAAATTCTCGTGTACAAGCTTTTCAAATTCCTTGTACTTCTTTTCGTCTATAGTTTCAGCAGCTTCTTGGTAAGAAACCCAATCGAAATTAGCTAAAAACTCTTCAGGAGATTGTGTGGTGGACTGAAAATCGTTTGTATCATTGTGGGAAGTAGATGGCTCGATTTTTTCAACTTGAACTTCCTCGTTTACATGATCATTAGTCATGATTTTAAGTTTTGTATTTTGTTGCTTTTAGAAAATTGGCGTCAAGCAACAAAAGCGGTTATCAAAAATGTTAAGGGGTATTTTCGCAAGGACGCTTCCCTTAGGGTTGGCAAAATTAACCCTTTTCAAAAAACAAGCAAATAATTCGACCCGAAAGTTATAGTAAATGTTTGTCTATTTCTGTAGTTGCAATATTGAGAAGTTCAGTTAAGCCCTCTTTGTCATTGCTTAACAAAATCGCATTCTCAGGAACAATCAGGGGGGAATCCTCCCTGCTGGAATCAATATGGTCTCGTTTTGCAATATTCGCGTGAACTTCTTCAACAGAAACCTGCACTCCCTTTTCGATCAGTTCTGCATATCGCCGATTAATTCGAACCTTCATCGAAGCTTCAAGGAAAAATTTGATTGTGGCATTGGGAAAAACTACACTTCCAATGTCTCTGCCGTCCATGACAACATTTCCTTTTTCACCAAATTTCCTTTGCTTAGCCACCATAAATTGTCTAAATAACGGCTCTTTTGCCACTAAGCTGACCTTACTGGATACCTCCATTGATCGAACTTCATCGTCGATAATTTTACCGTTTAGCCTGATTTCATCTGCATTTGTAAAGTCTATATCAATGGTTGGCAATTTAGCGATCAGCATATCGACGTTAAATTTGTGATCGTTGAGAAGATTGTGATCCTGTGCATAAAAGGTTAATGCGCGATACATTGCACCAGAGTCAATGTGTTTGAAACCGTAATGTTTGGCAATGGCCTTTGCTAAAGAACTTTTACCTGTTGACGATGCCCCGTCTATTGTGATAATGATGCTTTCCATTCAGGGTGCAAATGTAAGACCTAAAAAATTAGTGTTTCCTGCAGCGCTAAAACGAGCATGACTGTAGTTAAACCTAAATTTTCGTAGGTTGATCCCAAAGCCAAAACTCAAACCTGAAAAACTTCGTATTTCGGCAATTGAAAGTTCCGCAGAACGCAAAAAATTATAACCAATCTGTATCGAAAATGCTCGTCCTGGAAAAAACTCAGAACCAAAGACAAAGTGTCTGATTAATTCGTCAAAAATTCTCGAATCTTCATCTACCGAATCACCTTCAAAATTAGTTTGTTGCTGATTGGGATTAACATAAGCAAGGTTCCAATTTTGTAGATTATCAATTGAAAAGTGCCAACGCAGAGGAAGGTACTGCAGCTCATTCGATATGCCGAATGACAATGAAAAAGGAATACTTTCTTTTACACTATCATAAGTACGAATTTGCGATCCAATATTGCGTGCGATCAAGCCAAATCGGTATCGAGAATTTGGTGGAGAATGATATAGTCCTAAATCCATCGTAAAGCCAATTGAATTGAATTCTGCCAGCGTTGAGCTAATCAGGTTTAACCTCGCTCCCACAAAGAGATTTTTGGAAGGAAAATGGTAAGCATAAGCTACGCCCAGAGAAACTTCATTTCCCGAAAATTCGCCAATTTTCTCTCCAAAAGAACTTGTTTCATAAAATTTCCCATAATGTATGAATCGGGAGTCTACTAAAATGGCACTTCCTTCATTTAGGCCAAAAACAGCAGCTGCGGTACCACGGTTAATTCCCGCAAAATAAGGCTGGTAGTTCAATGAAACTTGACCCTTTATGGAATCTGAAACCATTGCTGGATTGACCAAGGCACCATGAATGGAGTTTGTAGATAAGGTTGAAATCCATGTCCCCAAAGCCATATGCCTTGGGCTTGCAGACAACTCTAAAAATTGATATGTTTTTGACCCACCGATTTGAGCAAAAATGGATGAACAACACAAAAAAACGAAAAGTACAATCAACCTCATATAGACAAGAAATGCTTTGGATTGATAATTATTTGATTTTACGGAGTTGTTTTGTCGCTTTTTGGGATGTCAATGCAAAATCAATTACATCAATCATTGAAGAAACGTACTGAAACTGTAATCCACGAAGATAGTTTTGGTTGATTTCATCTACATCTTTTTTGTTGTCATCGCATAAAATAATCGTTTTCACACTTGCACGTTTTGCGGCTAAAATTTTTTCTTTGATCCCTCCTACTGGGAGTACTTTTCCTCTCAAAGTAATTTCCCCTGACATCGCAATTCGACTCTTTACCTTTCTGTGAGTCACAGCAGAAACCAGAGAGGTCAACATCGTAATTCCCGCACTTGGACCATCTTTGGGAGTTGCTCCCTCAGGAACATGAATATGAAAATTGTATGTGTTTAGTTCTTCAGCACTTGTACCCAGTTGATCCGCGTAAGACTTTATAAACTCCAGTGCGATTGTCGCTGATTCTTTCATGACCTTCCCTAAGTTTCCAGTCAAGGATAGCTTACCTGAACCTTTTGTGATCAGAGATTCAATAAACAAGATATCACCGCCCATCTGCGTCCATGCAAGGCCCGTGACAACACCTGGAACATCATTGTTTTCATATGCATTCATTGAAATTTTTTCAGGGCCTAAAACCGATTCAACGTGCTTTGTTTCAAATGCTGTTTCAAATGTTTCTTCTAGGGCAATGGACTTCGCTCGGTTTCGAATCACTTTCGCAATAGTCTTATCAAGACCACGTACGCCAGACTCACGCGTGTACCCAGAAATGAGCTTCTTCAAAACAGGCTTCCCGATTTTAATATCTTTTGTCGTCAAGCCGTGTTCATTGATTTGTTTAGGTACAAGGTATTTATTTCCAATAGAAACTTTTTCATCTAGGGTATATCCACTAATACGGATGATTTCCATTCTATCTAACAAAGCTGGTTGTATTGTTGATAATGTGTTTGAAGTTGCGATAAATAGCACTTTTGAAAGATCGTAACCTAACTCTAAAAAGTTGTCATAAAATTCACTGTTTTGCTCTGGATCGAGGACTTCAAGTAAAGCTGACGAAGGGTCGCCACTAGCTCCGGTTGAGAGTTTATCAATCTCATCGAGAACAAAAACAGGGTTTGATGTGCCTGCCTTTTTAATATTTTGTAAAATTCTTCCTGGCATTGCGCCAATGTAAGTTTTTCGGTGACCTCGGATTTCGGCTTCATCTCGCATCCCACCAAGAGAAATGCGTACATATTCTCTGCCAAGAGCTTCGGCAATCGATTTACCTAAAGATGTTTTTCCGACTCCCGGAGGCCCAGTCAAACATAAAATGGGAGACTTCATGTCATTTCGAAGTTTTAAAACTGCTAAAAACTCAATGATTCTCTTTTTAACCTCTTCTAAGCCAAAGTGATCCCGGTCAAGAATGCGCTGAGCGCGCTTTAAATCAAATTTATCCTTTGAAAACTCGTCCCAAGGCAGATCTAGCAATAATTCTAAATAGTTTCGTTGTACGCCATATTCAGCAACTTGAGAGTTCATCCGCTCAAGCTTTGCCAATTCTTTATCAAAATGGGTTTTTACCTTTTTACTCCATTTCTTTTTCAGAGAGCGTGTTTTCATATCAGAAACGTCCTGATGTGATGATGCACCACCCAATTCTTCTTGAATGGTTTTCATTTGCTGATGAAGAAAGTATTCACGTTGTTGCTGATCTAAATCATTACGAACTTTAGACTGTACTTCATTTTTCAAGGATAGCTTTTGAAACTCCACATCCATGTGTTTCAAACAAAGCAGTGCACGAGTATGAAGATTGTTGCTTTGGAGAATTTCTTGTTTGTCAGTGGTTGCCATACTCATATTGGAGGAAACAAAATTGACCAAAAAAGACTCACTTTTAATATTGTTAATTGCAAAAGACGCTTCTGAAGGGATATTAGGACTGTCAGCTATGATTTGTAGGGACAAATCCTTAATCGAGTCAATAACAGCAGCAAACTCTTTATCTCCTTTAGCAGGACGTTCATCTGGCAGTTCTGAAACTGTAGCCTTCAGATAATTTGCTGATTCTATAAAACTTTCAACCTGAAAGCGTTTTTTGCCCTGTAAAATAACCGTGGTATTACCGTCAGGCATTTGTAAAACTCGAAGGATACGAGCTAGCGTACCAACCTTGTGAAGGTCATTTTGATCAGGGGATTGCACCGACGAGTCTAGTTGTGCAACAACTCCAATCAGTTTATTAGAAGTATTGGCATCACGAATCAATTGAATCGATTTGTCACGAGTGGCTGTTATTGGAATCACAACCCCAGGGAACAACACCGTGTTTCGCAAAGGTAAAATTGGAATTACTTCAGGGACGGGCTCTTTTGAAATTGCCTCCTCATCATCAGTAGTCATTAACGGAATTAATTCCGCATCAACTTCAAGTTCTTCTAATGAAAGGTCATCTAGTGAGATTAGTTTTGTTTTTCCCATGGACTATGTCATTTTGTCGCACTTTTTCGCAAATACCCTTCATTTGTCAGTATTCTACAACTGATCATAAAAGACATTTCGCATTATTTACACGCACACAAGAATATTCAATATCCATGCCACCACTTAAATTATTTAAAATTTTAACACAATTAAAAGTCAAACGCTATGTGTGTATATTACTGTATCTGGGCATATTTAACTAGATGGGAGCTGTAAAACCGTAAAGGGGAAAAACATTGGGGCAGGCCAACTTCACTGAGGGAAGCTGAAAATCGAAAACTCATTTTTACTTCTCTCTGGATCAGCACAAGTAAGCATCAATTGTTCCGACAAATTAAAACCGAAGATCGATGAAACGGTAAATATCGTCTTAACAGGTAAACCCCAAATTTGATGTAATATAAAACTAACATAGTGGGTGTAAATATATATTTTTAGATCCTTGACCTGCGGTGGAGTCGAATCAGTAAAAAGGCACCGATCAAGAAAAAAGAGAGAAAAAATAAAATTGAGCTTCGCATCGATCCAGTAACTTGATCAATTGTACCAAAGAGTAACATTCCCAACACAATTCCTGTCATCTGAGAGGTGCTGTAAAAACTAAAAAAGGATGCAGTGTCGTCGGTTTTTGGTATGTATTTGGAATATGTTGAACGGGCCAAAGACTGTATCCCGCCCATAGACAAACCAACAAAACCTGCTGCTATATAAAATTCTATGGGCGTCCTTACAAAAAAAGCATACAAACAAAGACTAACCCATATAAAGTTTAGAGCGATCAGCACCGGAAGGTTGCCGAATTTTTCTGAAAAACGAGCCGTTAGTATAGCACCGACAATCGCAATCAGTTGGATAATCATAATACTGATGATCAAACCAGATTGTTTTTCGCTCATACTCCCCCAACTGACCTCTTGCTCTCCAAAATAAGCCGCAATTAGCATGACCGTCTGCACTGCCATGCTAAACACAAAAAAAGCAGCGATATAACTTTTTAAAATTGGATGGTTTGAAAAACTCTTCCAAACGTAACGGAGCTCTCTAAGTCCATTGAAAATGATGCTTTTGGTCAATGCATTAGGTTTATTGCCCTTAGGCAAAAATCGAAAGGCGATTTGACTAAAAAGTATCCACCACACACCAACGCAGACAAAAGAATATCTCATGGCCTTAATCGACGCTTCCGTGTTACTGCCCTCAATACCATATATACTGGGGTTGAGAACCATACTCAAATTGAAGAGCAACAACAACACACTGCCCACGTAACCTAATGAATAGCCCAACGCACTCGCTTTGTCCATTTGTTTGGGATGAGCAATATCTGGAAGATAGGAGTTGTAAAACACCCAACTCAGCCATGCACCAACAGACGCAAAAAAATAACACAGTAGACCAAAATAAATATTGTCAAGGTTAAACCAATACAAACCAACACAGGACAAGGCCCCAACATATGTGTAGAATTGCATAAAAGACTTTTTATTTCCAATGTAGTCAGCAACTCCAGATAAGATAGGAGACAAAATCGCGACAACAGCAAATGCAGCTGCGGTTGTGTAACTGATCAAAGCAGTGTTTTTAAGAGACTGCCCAAAAATCTCGATGTAAAGGTTGTCACCAAATAACGAACCGTAGTAAATGGGGAATATGGTGGATGTAATCACCAAAAAATAAACAGAATTTGCCCAATCGTAAGAGGCCCAAGCGCGGATGAGTATTTTACTCCCTTTTTGTAAATTCCCCATAATTGGATTTAGTTGACCAAAATAGTGAAAATAATATGTTTGTTTTTTCGAATTGATTAACTTTATTTGTGTTTGCTATGGAAAGTAAGAAGAATACAAGTCCCGCTTTAAGGATTCCAAGTTGGATTCAGTTTGTTGTTTGGCTTTCTCAGCAACTATCAACTTCCCTTGCCACACGCGTGGCTTTACATCTATTTTTTCGACCCCAGCGCTTTAAAAGACCAGTTCGTGAACAGGAGATGCACGATCATGCATTACAAACCAGTTGCTATGTTCCAGAGATTTTTAAAGAAATTCAAGTGTTTAGATTGGCAGGAAAAGGAGCTAAGGTACTATTGCTGCATGGCTGGAGTGGGCGAGGAACTCAACTCTTTGCCTTTGCAGATGAATTGAGAAAATCAAATGCTGAAGTTGTCACATTTGATATGCCCGCCCATGGTCAATCGTTGGGTAAGAAAACAAATATAATTGAACTCGTAGCATGTATCAAAGAGGTCCATGCAAAATATGGCCCTTTTGACCATGCGGTCGCACACTCTTTTGGAAGTATGGCACTGCTTCGCGCTCTGCGAAATGGCATTTCGATGAAGTCAGTAGCAATTATTGCTAGTGGAGACAAAATTCAAAATGTATTTTATCGCTTTTCCGAACAACTTCGTTTTTCTGGTAAAGTAACCGAACGAATGATGCAAACTATTGAAAAGAAATTTAGTATGAACCTTGAGAGCTATTCTTCGAGTAAGAGTTTAGAACACTTAGAGATACCACTGCTAATTGTCCATGACAAAGAAGATAAAGAGACCCCTTTTGTTTACAGCAAACACCTTCATGAAATTGCGAACAACTCAGAATTATTATTGACTTCAGGATTAGGGCATTATCGGATTCTTAGGGATTCTAAAACAGTTCAACATATTGTTCAATTTATAAATCAACACCCATGAAATCTATCCTATTTATTTTCACATGTATTTTCTGTTCTGTTTACAGTCAAAACCCAATAACCCCCAATGCGCCAGCTCAAGACTTATCTTGCCAAAAGACAGATGCCGAGTGGAGAACCCAACTCGGCGAAAACGCTTATTATGTATTGCGTGAAGCGGGTACCGAAAGACCTTTTTCCGGACTATATAACAACCATTACGAGCAAGGTTTTTACAAATGTGCAGGTTGTGATGCGCCACTATATGATTCAGATAACAAGTACGATTCCGGAAGCGGTTGGCCTGCATTTGATAGAGCAATAGAAGGGGCTATTTCCTACAGAAAAGACAACAAACTCGGATATACAAGAATTGAGTTGATTTGCTCAAGTTGTGGCGGTCATTTGGGGCATATGTTCAACGACGGTCCCCGACAAACCACAGGACAAAGGCATTGTATCAATTCTGTTGCTTTATCTTTTGTTTCTAGCAATGAATAAATATCCTTTACATAAATCGGAGCAAGACTGGAAAGAACAACTAGATTTGAAGTCCTATCGTATCCTGAGAGAAAAAGGAACGGAATATCCTCATTCAGGTAGATATAACTTGCATTTTGAAGACGGCACCTATTTATGTAAAGCTTGTAAAGAATCTCTTTTTTCCAGTAAAGATAAGTTTGAAAGCAATTGTGGATGGCCAAGCTTTTCCGAAGCGATTGGTGGTAAAATACGCTATGAGCCAGACCATTCGCATGGAATGATCCGTGTTGAAATTTTATGTAGCAATTGTGGGGGTCATCTCGGGCATGTATTCCCCGATGGTCCTACCTCATCTAAAAAAAGATATTGCGTGAACTCAGCAAGCTTGGATTTCAAATCATAGGAATCGCATTTTTGCCTATTAAGTTAGTATTTGTTTCGTATTTTCGCCAAATAAAATTTTGACATGAGTAAGTTTGACATTATTGTTTTAGGAAGTGGTCCTGGAGGGTATGTAACCGCAATTCGCGCATCGCAGTTGGGCTTTAAAACTGCCATTATTGAGAAGGAAAGCTTAGGCGGTGTTTGTCTAAACTGGGGATGCATTCCCACAAAAGCGCTACTAAAGTCTGCTCAGGTCTTTGAATATCTCAAACATGCAGATGACTATGGATTAACCATAGAAAACTATGATAAAGATTTTGATGCGGTTGTCAATCGAAGTCGAAATGTTGCTGGAACAATGAGTAAAGGTGTCCAGTTTTTGATGAAGAAAAACAAAATTGAAGTCATCATGGGCTACGGCACACTCAAAGCCGGTAAAAAAGTAGCTGTTGCCAGTGAGGATGGTACCGAATCATTATATGAAGCTGATCATATAATTATTGCAACTGGTGCACGTGCCAGAGAACTTCCGAGTCTTCCACAAGATGGAAAGAATGTAATTGGCTATCGAGAAGCAATGACACTTTCCAAGCAACCAAAAAAAATGATTGTCGTGGGTTCAGGTGCGATCGGAGTCGAATTTGCATACTTCTATAACGCAATGGGAACGGATGTGACTATTGTCGAATATATGCCGCGAATTGTTCCGTTGGAGGATGAAGAAATTTCAAAACAAATGGAGCGAAGTTTCACAAAAAGCGGAATTAAAGTGATGACCAGTGCAGAAGTCACCAAGGTTGATACCAGTGGAAAAGGGGTTAAAGCAACCGTAAAAACTGACAAAGGGGAGGAAGTACTCATCGCGGATATTGTTTTGTCTGCTGTTGGAATCAAAACCAACATCGAAAATATTGGATTAGAAGAGCTTGGCATTGCTACGGATCAAGATAAAATCATCGTCAACGATTTCTATCAAACCAGCCTCCCTGGCTATTACGCTATTGGTGATGTAACTTCTGGACAAGCATTGGCTCATGTTGCCTCCGCAGAGGGAATTCTATGTGTTGAAAAAATTGCAGGTCAGCATGTAGAACCCATTGATTATAACAATGTCCCGGGTTGTACCTACTGTTTTCCAGAAGTCGCTTCAGTCGGATATACAGAGCAGCAAGCCAAAGAAAGGGGATATGAGATTAAAGTTGGTAAATTTCCATTTACAGCATCTGGAAAAGCACAGACTGGAGGACATACTGATGGTTTTGTGAAAGTTATTTTTGATGCAAAATACGGGGAATGGTTAGGTTGCCACATGATTGGTGCTGGAGTTACCGATATGATTTCTGAAGCTGTCGTTGGACGAAAACTTGAAACCACTGGTCATGAAATCTTAAAAGCAGTTCACCCCCACCCTACGATGAGTGAAGCGGTAATGGAAGCAGTTGCTGCTGCTTATGACGAAGTTATCCATATTTAGGTCATAGCGTTTACAGTATCTTTTCATCCTAATTAAAAATCAAAAATAATGGCAAAAAACGTCGTCATCACAGGGGTTTCATCAGGAATTGGAAGGGCCTCTCTTGATCTTTTACATAAAAAAGGGTGGAATATTTTTGGAAGCGTCAGGAATCAATCTGATGCAGATAATCTTTCAAAAATCTACCCAGACCGATTTACTCCACTACTATTTGATGTCCAAAACCATGAGGAAGTTGTCAAATCTTCAAAAGTTGTTTTTGATCAATGTGAAACTTTAGCAGGATTAATTAACAACGCTGGTATTGCAATTCCAGGACCCCTAGAACTCCTTTCAGAGGAGCAATTTGAAAAACAAATCGATGTCAATGTTAAATCCATACGCCGAATTACTAATCTTTTCCTACCCTTACTTGGAGCTAAGCTAAATTCGAGCAAACCACCTGGGCGCATCATCAATATCAGTTCTGTTTCAGGTCTGTTTAATTCTCCCTTCAACGGAGCATACAGTATTTCAAAACATGCTTTGGAAAGTATGACGGATATTTATCGCAGAGAACTTAGACAATACGATATCAAAGTGATCGCTATAGAACCTGGCCCCATCAAAACAGAAATATGGAAGAAGAATCTGAATAAGATGGGTGAGTTTAAAGACTCTGATTACTATGGAGTCCTTCAAAAAGCAGATAAAATCATAGAGAATGCCGAACACAATGCCCTTTCTGTTGAAAGCGTTTCCAAATTGATTGCCAAGTGTTTGGTCGCAAAGAGACCAAAGACGCGATACATCGTCCACAAAGACAAGTTTGCATTTCGACTAATGGCTTATTATTTTCCAGATAAGCTATCCGATTGGTTGGTGCATAAAACCCTTAGCTCTACAAGCCGGCACCGTCCAATTTAAGATTTTGGTAAAAAGCTTTCGATTGCCAAGCGATAAACATCCAATCCGAATCCGAGGATTAACCCTTTTGCATTTGGTGTTACATATGAAGTGTGGCGAAAGTCTTCTCGGGAAAATGTATTTGAAATATGCACCTCAATTACTGGTGTTGATATAGCTTTGATTGCATCTCCAATACCAACGGAAGTGTGGGTATATGCTGCAGCATTTAATATAATTCCATCAACGTCAAAGCCCAAGCGCTGTAGCTCATTGATGAGCTCCCCCTCCACATTGGATTGATAGTAAGTCAAGTTTATTTCTGGAAATAAGGATTGTAATTGATCGAAATATTGATCAAAATCTTTGTTTCCATACACCTCAGGTTCCCGTTTTCCCAAGAGGTTGAGGTTTGGACCATTAAGAATTGCTATATTCATCATAAGATTGCAAAAATAGACATAAAGCCGTTGTAAATAAAATGTATCTTCGAATATGAAATGGAGTGAAGGTATTCAAGCTTTTAAGTCATACTTACTTCTCGAACGTGGGCTCTCGGAAAATACAGTGGTCAACTATGTGTATGACGTACAAAAACTTGTTGCCTATTTTGAAACCAACAATATCCCAATTGGTCCGACCAAAGTTTCACCTTCCGATTTCCTACAATTCATTTATGAAACTGCCAAAGAAGTGAAGCCATCGTCTCAATCTCGCTTGCTTTCTGGTCTTCGTACATTTTTTGACTTTCTTATAATTGAGGGATTGCGGAGCAGCAATCCCGTCACTTTAGTTGAACCGCCTAATATCGGGTCTGTCTTACCAGTTACTTTATCCACGTCAGAATTCGAAAAACTTCTCACTAGTTTTGCTGAAGATCGACCCATTGACATCCGAAACGCAGCCATAATCGAAATGCTATACTCCTGCGGTTTGCGAGTAAGTGAGCTAGTTAACCTTCGATGTTCGGATTTATTTTTTGAGGAGGGTTTGATCAAAGTAGTTGGTAAGGGCAACAAAGAGCGTTTTGTCCCTATTGGACGGATAGGTCAAGAATCCGTTCGGCGATATTTATCGATACGTGTTGAAGGGAAAAAAGGATTTAGTGATATCTTATTTTTAAACAATAGAGGAACAAAACTCACGCGAAATATGATTTTTATAATCGTCAGAAAAGGGGCAGAAAATGCTGGGGTCGAAAAAACCATTAGCCCACATAGTTTACGCCATTCGTTTGCAACACATCTCGTTGAAAATGGTGCTGATATAAGCTCTGTACAACAAATGCTGGGTCACTCCAGCATCACAACAACTGAAAGGTATTTGCACATGAGTAAAAAGCATTTACAACAAACACTTGAAAAATTTCACCCGCGTTCCTAGCTAGTGATCAAGCGGAAACCCTCTCCGTGAATATTTGCAATTTCAAGAGAGGTGTCCTGGCGTAGATACTTGCGTAACTTGGCAATGTATACATCCATGCTTCTGGAAGTAAAGTAATTATCATCATTCCAGATTTCTTCTAGTGCTTTGTTGCGATACAATAAGTCGTTCTCGGTTTCAACCAACATGAGTAACAGTTGATTTTCTTTTGGTGAGAGGTTCATCGGTGGTTCTTTCTTGTATGTGAGAGTTCGTAGACGAGGATTAAAAATAAAGTCTCCAATGACGACACGAGATTTGGGCTTGGTTTTTTGTACACTTTTTTCGGTACGTTGAATCAGGACTTTTAATTTTTTCAAGAGTATATCTGCATCAAAAGGTTTTGTCAAGTAGTCATCAGCACCTATTTTATATCCCTTCAAAACATCCTCTTTCATAGACTTTGCAGTTAAAAAAACAATGGGTGTGGTTTTGTCTTTTGATCGAATTTCTTTGGCGAGAGTGAAACCATCTTTGTAGGGCATCATCACGTCTAAAATGCAGATGTCAAATTCATTTTTTTTAAATTTTTCAAAACCCTCAAGTCCATTGCGCGCAAGTACAACTTTATAGCCATTCAAATTAAGGTAGTCTCTTAAAACCGTTCCAAAATTAACATCATCTTCGACTAATAATACATGCTTGTTGTTCGAAATCATTTGGTTTGTTTATTTATAGGGTAAAAGTACAGTAAATGTACTTCCTTGGTTCGGAATACTAGAAACAGAAATCGTGCCAGAGTGCAAATCCACAATTTGCTTGACATAAGCCAACCCCAAACCGTGACCTTTCACATTATGGATATTTCCAGATGATTCTCTGTAAAATTTATCAAATATTCGCTTGCGAACAGTTGCGCTCATCCCAATTCCTTTATCTTTGATTTTCACAACAAACCCCTTGTCATTAACGATAGTTTCTACATCAACTATCAGTTGTTCATTTGAGTATTTAATTGCGTTGTCCAAAAGGTTCACCCAAACATTTGTCATGTGGACTGGCGAAATCAATAATTGTATGAATTCGGATGTAAAACGCTGGCTGAGCTTCCCACCACGATTTTCGATAATCAAGCGCACATGATCTAGGGCATTTTGTATGGTTTTGTGCGGGTCTATATTTTCTTTGGCTAAGTCCAATTCTTGTTTTTCCAGTTGAGATATTTGCAAGACGTTTTCAACGTGGGTATGTAAACGTTTGTTTTCCTCTCTGATCAAATCGAGATAACCAAAAAATTTTTTTGAGTCCTTAGAAACATCTTTATTTTTCAGTGCATCCAGAGCCAAATGAATTGTCGCAATTGGAGTTTTAAACTCATGAGTCATATTGTTTATAAAGTCTGACTTGATGTCTGAAATCTTTTTTTGTTTTATAATCTGATATAGGGATGCTGCAAAAACTACAATGATAACAAAAGTAAACAGTAGCGACAACAAAAATGTATTGTAAACAGATTGTTCAATGAATCCATCTAAATTGGGGAAGGCTAACCGCAACTCATAGCGGTGTGTTTCGTCACCACGAATAAACAAAGGAGTCTTAAACTGACTTTCATTTAGGGCAGACAAGTAGTTTTCAGAACCGACGTCTGTAACTTGATTTCCATCAAAAACACGGAATTCAAAGGGGATTTTGATTTCGCGAAGAAGAAGCTCTTGCCTAAGTAGGAGTTCCAACTCTAGGTTATTTATCCGCATTTGGATTGGCTTTGTTTGTGCAAAGTCCATGAAAATCGTTTCATAACGAGCTTTGTCCATTGTCGACATCCTTTCGATACGCTGTAATCGTTCAGCAGAACTCATGTTTTGAAGCTCATTTTCAAAACTCTCATCAATAATGGTAAGTGACTTGATCCTGCGATAGTCGAGAATGGGAGCAGAATCGTTACTTAAAGAATCGAATGTTTGGAGCGAAATGTCATAGTTGTCTTCAATGATTCCTTGTCGGTACAAATAAGAAATATCTGAACCGGGGCTTCGATCGATATATTCAAAAACCTCTGTCAGCTCTGAATACATTGGGGTGCCAATACTGTCAATCATTTTTTGGTATACAGATAAATAGTCAAGTAATTCTCTTTCTTTAATCTGCGATGAAACTTCGGAAATAGCAGCGCTGACACTCAATCCAAACTGTCTTTCAAAGTTGTTTTCATTTTTGTTGATCCATGAACGTTGGATGAGGATAATCCCAACCAGAGAAAGTGTCATCAATGAGATTAATAAAGGAAAGAGTCCACGTTGCATATTCAAATGTAATTAATCTATCAGGAATTGCTTGCGAATCAATGACAAAACGGTCTTGACTTGTTGCTCAGTTTGGGATAGATTTATATTTTCAATAACATGGTCAGCAAGTTTGCGTTTCCTTTCGTCTGACCACTGAAAACGTGTCCTTGACTGAATCTCGTCTTGTGTCAAACCATCTCGTTGTTTTATGCGCTCTAGACGAAATTTTTCTGGACAACTTACCAGGATTACCACATCGAATTTTCCTTCATTACCATGCTCCAATACAATGGCAGACTCGTAAGCGACAATATCTTGCGATTTCTGATTTACCCATTCAAGATAATCTTGACGAACAACGGGGTGAACATAATTATTTAAGTCGTTCAACGCTTTTGAATCCTTAAAAACTCGTTCGGCTAGCCATTTTCGGTTAAGCAAACCATTACGGTAAGACTCCTTGCCAAAACGTTTCTGTATGTGTTCAATCAAGGATTGGTCTTGGTTCATCAATTCTTTGGCACGGTTGTCAGAAAAATAAACGGAGATGCCTTGGGAAATCAACATCTCACAAATTGTAGTCTTCCCAGACCCCATATTCCCAGTAACTGCTAGCTGTACCATCAATTTATAAAATAACGTACTTGACTTGGTGTAATTTCATTAACCACAATATTATCAGGGATTTTTTCAAAGTTGACATCAAGAAACTCAGTGACGGTATCAATAGGCAATCGAAAACCCAATATAAATTGTGAAGGGTCGATCTGGCGTGCTTGCTGAACCGGAACTCGTAAACTGACTTGCGCAAAAGCAGGAATTACACTCACATCAGTATTTTCAATGGGATCGAGTACCTCAATGGGAAGGCGTAGTTCGATTTGGGTGTAACGTGAAATTTTTTGAGTAGCATGCACATGAGTTTCGCTCCATTTGTAGTTTGCTTGTAAATCCGAGGTCAAACTGAGTTTCTCATCCAAGGTTGTTGTATATTCCTTACTGGCTGAAGTAACGACATATGCGTATTCTATAGAGTCCACCTTTTCAGGAGAACCAGAAACATATAAGGAATCAGGAATAAAATTCAGTTTACTAGACCAAGCATACCCGTCTGCAAGCAGAAAATCTTCTTGGAGCCGAACTGGAATTTTCTTAATGGAGGATTCAAAAAATGGCGCATCAAGGCGGTCAAGCAAAAGTTGATTGACACGTAAAATATTTCGATAGTGTGTTTCAACAGCAGAAATCAAATCAGGCTTAGAAAAATAAAACCTGTTGCCGTCCTTTTGAATATTTGTCATCGATAAATAGACCGTTGGTGTAAAGAGCCTTGCAAAAAGTAAACGTAAGCCCGTGCCAGAAATCACAAATTCAATTGCTTGAGCTGGCTCATAAACACGGTAGGTTTCGAAAGTTTCATCAGAGTAATCAAAATAAATATCTACTTTAGCTGTATGAACTTCAGACATCTTGGAAGAGAGCCATACAAATAAGGAAATCAGAAAAAAAACAACAATTAACCGCAATTGTTTTAGCGACCCAATCCGCTTGATAAGACCGCTAAATAAAGACATAGCTAATCGATTTGATTTATTCTTTGTTGTCGACCATGTCCACCATCACGGCGTCGCTAACTCCCATATTTGAAAAACCGCCATCATTATAAAGGTTTTGCAAAGTCACTCTTTTAGTTAAATCTGAAAATAGGGTAATCGTATAATTTGCACAGTCCAGAGCGGTTGCGTTGCCTAATGGTGACATTTTCTCTGCATAAGAGATAAAGCCGTCAAAGCCCTTAACTCCTTTTCCAGCTGTGGTTGGGGTTGGTGATTGTGAAATAGTATTCACTCTAACTTTTTTATCTCTTCCAAAGAAATACCCAAAACTACGGGCAATTGATTCAAGATATGCCTTATTATCGGCCATGTCGTTATAATCTGGGAAAACGCGTTGCGCAGCCATATAGCTCAGGGCAACTATACTACCCCATTTGTTCATGGCGTCTTTTTTGTAAAGAACTTGCATAAGCTTGTGAAACGAACCAGCAGAAACATCCCATCCTTTTGCGGTCCAACTGTGATTTTGATCAGTGTATGGTCTTCCCTTGCGCACATTGACAGACATGCCAATGGAGTGTAAAACAAAATCGAGCTTTCCCCCTAAAATTTTAATCGACTGGTCAATAAGATTTTCTAAATCTTCGATACTCGTCGCATCTGCTGGAATGACCTGAGAATTGGTTTGCTGTGCGAGGTCATTAATCGATCCCATGCGCATGGCAACTGGTGCATTTGTCAATATAAATTGACCTCCTTCCTCGTGTACACGAACTGCAGTTTTCCAAGCAATCGAGTTTTCATCTAAGGCACCAAAAATGATTCCCTTTTTTTCTGTAAGCAAGCCATAAGACATAAAAAAAATTTTGCCAAAGATAGTACTAATTCAATAACTTTTCAGCGTAGGTACGTGCAGTTTGGGTAATTTGATTCCCATCGATCATTTGTGCAATTTCTACAACTCGATCCTCCCCCACTAATTGTTTAACATATGTTCGGGTTGTTTGATCATCCGAAGATTTATATACTTTTATATGCGAATTTCCCATTGCCGCAATTTGCGGCAAATGGGTAATGGCAATCAACTGTGTGTGTTCGCTAATGTCTCTCATAAAACATCCCATCGCTTTGGCCATCTCACCAGAAACACCTGCATCAATCTCATCTAAAATCATTGTTGGGCAATTATCGTTTTTTGCAAGTATCGATTTAATCACAAGCATAATTCGTGAACGCTCGCCTCCAGAGGCCACTTTACGAAGCGTTGAAAAGCCGACCCCTTTATTAGCAGAAAACAAAAGGGTTAAAGAATCTGCTCCAACCGGCCCCAGTGATGAGTCAGCGTCCAGCTGAAAGTCAAAACGCGCATGCTCCATACCAAGTTTGACGAGTCGAGCACTCAATTCATTGCCTAGTTTTTGTGCATGATCTCTTCTTCGTTTAGCCAAGTCTGTTGCGAGTTTCCAAGCGTTTTTTTCGACTTTATCAAGTCGTTGCTTTTGTGACTGGATTTCCTCATCCCCTTCCAAAACCACTTGACATAATTTCCCCAATTCCTGTTCTTTATCCATTAACCCTCTGATATCTTGAACATGATGCTTTTGCTGGAGAGAATAAATTTTGCTCAATGTTTGGTTAACCGCTTCTAGGCGCATGGGGTCGACAACCAATTCCTCGTCCATGGAAGATAAGTTTGATTGAATGTCTGTCCACTCATACCATAAGTTTTGTACCCGCTCTGAAAATACCTTATACTGATCACTGTAGGATTCAAGTTTTTGTAAGTCCATTCTACATTGACTCAATTGGTCGGTCAGGCCATTGTTTTCCATGGACGAAATCTGCAGTATATGTTGAATCGTTAGCTTGATATCGTCAGCGTGTTGCAATAAGTTGCGCTCTTCCTCCAACTGTGTCTGGATATCGTCATGGAGCTCGAGCTCTTTTAATTCTGCCAAAAGAAAGGAATTGTAATCATAAGATTCTTTGGCGCCTCGTTGCACTTCAAGCAGCTCATGATAATGTTTTTCTTCTTGCATAAAAACTTCCAAAGTATGTTGATAATCAGCTCTCAATTCTAAAGCATCTGAAAAGGCATCCAGAAGTTCGAAATGAAATCGAGGGTCTGCTAATTGTGAAGTTTGGTGTTGCGAATGCAAATCAACTAACTGGGAGCCTAAAAAACGTAACTTTTCAAGCTGGACTGGCGTGTCATTGATAAACGATCGTGTTTTTCCAGAGGGTAATATCTCTCTTCTGAGAATGGTTTCCATTTCAAAGTCAACTTCCAAATCATCAAAAACTGATTTAAATGCAGATTTGGATAGGTCAAAAATAGCTTCAACAACACATTTTTTGGAAGCATCTCGAACAGCAGATAAGTCTGCTCTAGCTCCTAGCACTAGAGATAAAGCGTCCATTACAATAGATTTACCCGATCCTGTCTCCCCCGTAACTACATTGAGTTGTCGACCAAAATCACATTGAATGTCATCGATAAGCGCAAAATTTACGATAGAAATAGACTGTAACAACTAATCAAAAATTAATGAAACTCAAATATAACTTTTTCAGAGATATTCAGCTATCTAATTTCAGTCCACTTGGCAGAAAAAAAGGGAGCTATTCGATTTAAGTCTTCCCGAAGCTGAGAGGTTTCAAACGAAGGCCCTCCAGAATAAATCTGTACAATCTCATCTGATTTTGTGTCGAAAAACAATTGTACAACTAAACTATTTGGACGACTTTCTGATAAGCTTTTCAGATCTGAGATACTCTTAGAAATGGTTTGTTTCCCCACTTCAGGAAGGTTGACCATTACATCTAATCCATTGAGATGGTAATCATAGATTGCTTGCCTAAAAAGAGAAAAAGGTTTTGTAGTCAACTGATCAATGAGCCAGTACCGATTGGTCTTCTTTTCAGATTGTTTCCAGCCAGAAAATCGATTCGTCTGAGACAAATCAACAATTTTTCGAGCTTGTTTATAATACGGGTCTCCTCCAAACAAAATAAAGGAGTCTGCATCAACCCCCAAAATCACAAATACGTAATAACATATAAGTGAAACTAAAGAGGTGTTAGTGCTATTTGGGTTGAAATTTAAGGATTCGAATTCCTTATATGAAAAATTAAAATCATCATCTTTTCGATTCAGGAGTGGCGTGACATAGCTTGATCCAAAGACCGGGCGTGAGGATTGAATTTGCAAATTTGCTTGAAATTCGTTGTTTACATAATTTTCAATTGTAATCAACATGGTGCAGTTGATTTTGTTGTAGTCTTCCGTTCGAATATCAACCCATGAGGTCGAGTTAACAAACTCGTTGAGCTGACGCTCAAGGGTTTCAAAAATTTCACTATTGGTTTGATCGACTAAATCGGCATTAACGCTGACTTTACAGTTCAATACTTGGGCAAAAGAAAAACAAGAAAAAAAAATAAACAGAAGTAATTTATGCATCAATCATCGTTTTAATTTGAGCTAAAATATCTACGGCCACCTCAGATTTATCTTTTAAAGGATAAACTGTATGCTGTCCTCTAGCAGGAATAAATGTGATTTTATTTGTCGAATGTTGAAAACCAGCGCCCTTGTCCGTTAGGGAGTTGAGGATAATCGCATCGAGATTTTTCTTCTTTATTTTTTCTTTGGCATTCGACAATTCATTGTCAGTCTCAAGTGCAAATCCAACAAGAATTTGATTTGTTTTCTTTTTTCCTAAGCTCTCAAGAATATCAACGGTTTTTTCGAGTTCAACTGAGGTAATTTCCTCTTCTTTTTTAATTTTATCTTCTGCCTTGTGCTTCGGTTTATAATCAGCGACTGCCGCAGCCATAACGAGAATATCACAATTCGAAAAATGGCGCAAACATGCGGTATGCATTTCATCGGCTGTTTTGGTCTGCACAAGCGTAACTCCTGGATGAATAGTAAGGTCATCGGCTGGTCCAGAAACAAGAATTACCTCTGCACCTAGTAAAGCAGCTTCATTAGCAATTGCATAACCCATTTTTCCTGAAGAATAATTACCAATATAACGTACAGGGTCTAGTGGTTCGTGTGTAGGGCCGGCAGTAACTAATGTTTTGATTCCAAGAAGTGGCATTTTGGAGGACAGATCATGTTCCAAAAAATCAACAATTTGATCGGGCTCTTGCATCCGTCCAACTCCCTGAAGGCCACTGGCCAACTCTCCTTCTTGTGCTGGAATATGAATGTTATCTCGAGAGATTAAACGTTGAATGACATCTTGGGTCGCAGGATGCTCATGCATATCCAAATCCATTGCTGGAGCAAAATAAACGGGACATTTTGCAGAAAGGTAAACAGCCAGTAATAAATTGTCACAAGCTGCTTGCGCCATCTTCGATAATGTATTAGCTGATGCAGGAGCAATAAGCATCAGGTCAGCCCAAAGACCCAAATCGACATGGTTGTTCCACAACTCCTCTTCGCTTTCGACAAACTCTGAATAAACTGCTCTATTCGATACTGTAGATAAAGACAATGGAGCTACAAATGATTTTGACGAAGGGGTCATTACGACTTGTACTTCAGCACCTGCTTTTATAAGAGCACGAACCAGTAAAGGAGTTTTATAGGCCGCAATGCTTCCAGAGATGCCAAGAATGACCTTTTTGGCATGTAGGGCAGGAAACATTTATTTGCTTGTTTCGTCAGTATGACGATAATATACTTTTTCTGCTAACCACTGTTCAACTGCTACAGCGTGTGGCTTGGGTAACTTTTCGTAAAACTTAGAAACTTCGATTTGCTCTTTGTTCTCAAAAATTTCCTCAAGTGTTTCAATTGGGGTAGCAAACTCTTCTAACTTTTCAAATAGCTCTGTACGCAGCTCCTCATTTATCTGAATCGAGCGTTTGGCAAGTATAGAAACGGTTTTGTAGATGTTTCCAGTTGGTTCATCTAGCTTATTACGATTGTAAGTAACCGTAGTGTCAGGTGCATTAGAATTCTTTATCGACATACCGTAATTTTAATTGGCTGCAAATGTAGTGATTTCTTTCTCGATATCATTCATCATTGAAATACTCTCATCCAAAAATTCGGATTCAGGGTAAGCACGTACAAAATCATCAAAATAGGATACAGCGATATCTAAACGCTCTTCTTTTTTTGAGAAGACACTATTGATTGCCAAAATTGAAGCTGCTCGAAACTTGATAAACATCGCTTCTTCTCGATAGGGAGTACCTGGAAAATCGGCGATAAAGTTATCTATCGCCTTGATTGCTGCCTTATAATCCCGAATCGTATAAAATTGTTTAGCGTTTTCAAAAGATTTACGTTCCAGTTTGCGTAACAATTCTTCAACAATATTATTAACTTCCACCATGCGCTCACTCTCGGGGTAACGATTGATATATTCTTGTAACTTGTTCAAAGCTTCTTCTGTGTCTTTTTGATCCAAACTAAAAATCGGAGAAATTTCCGCATAAGCATAGGCGGTCAAATAATAAGCCTCCTCCAATTTATCACTTTGAGGAAAAGCTTTTGTAAATGATTCAAACTCGTAAGCTGCTGTAATATATGAGCGTGTATTGAGTAAACAATTAGCATAGAAGTAAGTGATTCGTTCCGATTGGGGTTTCCCTCTGTAAAGTGGCTTTAATTGTTCAAAAAGACCTCTGGCTCTTCGATAATCCCCTTCATCATAATATGCTTCAGCCAAATCATATTTAAGCTTGGTGTCTTCACTTTTCAATGCTTTTTGATACGGCCCACAAGAAGTCATCAAAAGAATTACAAACCCGATAAGAGAATGGTTTGTTATTTTAATTTGCATGGTGTAAAGTTATACATTTGAACAACATAACAAACTCATTAATCGTATTGATCAACATAGGTTCTCAACTTTGATGTAACAGAATCAGAAACAGGAACTAAAGGAAGTCGCAACTGGTTTTCGATAAGTCCACGTTGATGAAGTACAGCTTTTATTCCGCCAGGATTTCCCTGGACGAATAGCAATTCAATAATGGGTTGGGCAAGGGTTGCGATTTTATTGGCTTTGTCATCATTTCCTTCAAGCGCAGCAACAACGCCATTGCTGAAAAAGCGTGGAAACCCACCAGCAATGACAGATATCACACCCTCAGCACCCGATTGAATTAGAGGAATTGCTGTTTCATCGTCGCCAGAAAGTACAATAAAATCGTCTGGCCGTCCATTAAGAATGGCTTTTCCTTGATCTAAATCTCCACTTGCATCTTTGATGCCAATTACGTTTGGACAGTCATGAGCAATTCGCAAAGTGGTTTCGGTATTGATGTTTGAAGATGTCCGCCCTGGAACATTATACAATATAAGTGGTAAAGGAGTTACCGCATCAAGCGCTTTGTAATGTTGATAGATTCCTTCCTGGGTTGGTCGATTGTAATATGGAGAAACCGAAAGAATGGCTGAAAAACCAGATGTGTCAACCTGTTGTAGTGCTCGTTGCAGTGCCATAGTGTCATTACCGCCAAGTCCCATAATTAAGGGTACTCGACCGTCAACAGTTTCCACAAAACAGTCAAAAATCTGTTTTTTCTCTTCAATAGAAATTGTTGGAGACTCTGCTGTTGTCCCCATAGCAACCAAATAGCAAATATCATTGTCAATTAAATAATCAATGAGGCTACGTAAAGATGTATAATCAACTTTCAAATCAGCAGTAAAAGGAGTTATAACTGCAACACCAGTACCAAAATATGGGGACTTATTCATCGGTATTGATCTTAGAAAAAAAGGTGTTAAATGTGTTGAAAAATTGTTCTGCAGTTTTGTCTTCTTCCCCAATCAAAAGATCGTTTAGTCGGTGATCGGCTGTGACATAACCAACCCTAAATCCTGCTTTTATTTGCGAGGAAATTGATTTAAGAATAAGATTGTCTTTCCAGAAAAAATTAAACAGTAAATCATACTTTTTCGACAAAACTTTTTTTTTCAAGGGATGAACAAGCGTTCCATCCCAATGTAGATGCCGGTTGTTAAATTGCGGACGATACAAGCTAAAGTCTTTGCATGGTTTTGGTGTATAATAAATCTTTGTAATTCTATTTTTATGAATTTGAAAGAGTTCCTTTATATAGAGGTCTAGTTCTATTTCTGCTAAAATACTTAGATCGATTAGACACGCAACAGAACGAACGGACTCTGGCTTAACCATCGTACGTTGAGACAGCTTGGTTAGGGTCTTTTCAACAACTCGTTTTCTAAACATATTTGGGGGGCTAAATTAATCAATCCCCAATTCTAAATGTGCAATTTATCATTCTTTTTTAAAATGTACACAAAATGTTTTATCTGTAACACTATGTAGAAATCATCGATAGAAAAATAGTTTCATCAATCACAACAATTCCAAGTTGATCGGCTTTGATTCGCTTTTTAGGGCCCATATTCTCACCTGCGAGTAGAAATGATGTTTTGGAAGACAATGAACTTGAAACTTTTCCTCCATGGTCTTCGACTAAGGTTTTGATTTCATCTCTGGAATGTGTGGCAAAGACTCCTGAAATTACAAAAGATTGGCCTTCAAGCTTATTTGAAAGAGGTTTAAAATTATTCAATTGGCTTTTGAGTTGTAAACCATATGTTTTAAGTCGGTCAATAATTTGAATGTTAGACAAGGAATCAAAGAATTCAACAACACTTTCTGCGATCCTTATTCCTATTTCATCGACTTGAACTAGTGTATCAAAATTTGCTTTGGCTAGGGCATCAATTGAACCAAAAGATATGGCGAGCTTTTTGGCTACAGTCTGCCCAACATAGCGAATACCAAGGCCAAAAAGCACTCGTTCAAATGGTATTGTTTTTGACTTATCAATCGCATCTAATATATTTTGAACTGACTTATCAGCCATTCGCTCTAGTGGGATGAGTTTTTCATAAGTCAATGTGTACAAATCCGCATAAGAAATCAGCAAGCCCTGGTAATAGAGAAGTTCAATCGTTTCATTTCCCAATCCGTAAATATTCATTGCTTTTCGAGAAATAAAGTGCTGAATTCTACCAATGATTTGAGTTGGACACCCATCATTGTTTGGACAATAATGGTCTGCCTCCCCTGCCATTCTAACCAATTCTGTTTTACAATCGGGACAATGTGTAATATAATATACTTTTTTTGCATCTGTGCTACGTTTACTACTTTCTGCAGATATAATTTTTGGGATGATCTCTCCTCCTTTTTCGATTGCAACAGAGTCCCCAAAATACAAGTCAAGTTTTTCGATTTGATCTGCATTATGCAGAGATGCTCTCTTGACAACCGTTCCCCCTAAAACAACAGGATTTAATATAGCAACAGGTGTGATTGCTCCTGTACGACCGACTTGAAATTGAACAGACTCCAAAGTTGCATAGGTACTCGCTGCTTTAAACTTATAGGCAATTGCCCAACGTGGAGACTTGGATGTATAGCCCAATTCATCTTGTTGTGCAATATCATTCACTTTTACCACCACACCATCAATTTCATAAGGGAGATTTGTACGCTCTTTCTCCCAATGTGTGATAAATCGGATAACTTCGTCAATATTAGGGGCAAGTGTATGGTATTTTGGGACATTAAATCCCAGATCATGGGCAGCTTGTAAACTCTCAATCTGGGTCGAAAATAACGTGCGATTAGCGATCATTTGATACAAAAAGCACTGAAGTGGCCTTAACGCAACCAACTTGCTGTCTTGTAATTTTAAACTTCCCGAAGCAGTGTTTCGCGGATTTCGATAAGGTTCTTCGCCTTCAACAATTCGCTGTTCATTCATTTTATTAAATCCATCGATGGGGAGAATAATCTCACCGCGAACTGCGAAACGTTCTTTAAAGTCTCCGCGTAGTTCTAGCGGAACTGTGGGAATCGTACGGATATTTTGTGTAACATCATCCCCCTGTGTGCCATCTCCTCTTGTCACAGCTCTTTCCAAAACACCACAGTCATAGGTCAAACTAATTGAAACACCATCATATTTCAATTCGCAAGTGTAGGAAACTTCATCCGTTCCAAGTCCTTTTTGCACACGTTTTTCCCAATCTAGGAGTTCTTGCTGGCTATATGCATTGTCTAAAGAATACATTGGGAATTCGTGAACCAACGTTGGGAAATCTTTGGTAACTCCACCTCCCACACGCAAGGTGGGCGAATTGGGGTCATGATATTCAGGATATTGCTTTTCTAAATTAGTGAGTTCCCGTATACTCTGATCAAACTCATAGTCACTAATGATGGGATCATCGAGAACATAATATCTGTAATTATGATCATGTAGTGCTTTGCGTAATGCTAATATTTGCTTTTTTACCTCTTTCATTTCTTCGTTTTCGCAACTAACATTCGAGCTTGGTTTTGCATATCATTTTCGACCACAATATCGATAAAATCCATCGTTTTTAAAAGAGAAATCACCGCTTTAGCGGTATTGGGATTGAGTTCAAAATACAGTCGTCCACCTCGACATAAATGCAGTGCAGCAAATTGGACAACAGCACGATAAAACTGTATTGGATCTTCTTTTGAGGTAAATAATGCCAAGTGGGGTTCATATTCAATTATATTTGCGTGAATTTGTGGCTTCTCCTGCTCCAAAACATAAGGTGGGTTTGAAACAATAATGTCCCATCGATCTTGGATTTGAACCTGTTTTAGAATATCGACTTGCGAAAAACTGACATTTGAACCAATCGAGACGGCAGTTTGTTTGGCAATTGTCAAAGCTTCGTTTGAAATATCCCAAGCGGTAACCTTTGCATTGATATGATTTTCAAGGGCAAACGCAATACAGCCACTTCCCGAGCAAATGTCTAAAATGGCTAGATCGTCTGGCTCTCGGTTTTTGATCCAATACACCAAACTCTCTGTTTCAGGTCTTGGAATCAGAACATGGCGATTGAGATTGATTGGTATTCCTGCAAAAATTGTTTGTCCAATTATATATTGTATAGGTTCTTTTTTCTCTAGCCTATACATAAATTGAATGACGTCATTCTGAACATCTAGATCTAGCTCTGAATTGATATTCAATACAATTCCCGCACGATCGATGTTTTGCACATGTTCCATCAATTGAAAAAAAAGAGAGTCAATTTCCACAGTTGGGTATACAGACGCCAAACTTTCGTTAAATTTCTGTCGAAACGCTTTAACCGTCATATTGAAGGGATTTTACCATCCAAACTGGGCATGAGCAATGAACTGTATTTCCGATACGATGGTCGATATAGGTGAATCCCCATTTTTTGTATAGCTTTTGCGCGTTAATCATGTTCGGCATGGTTTCTAGATAGCAATCTGTATGTCCATGAGACTTAGCATGTGTAAGGCATTTTTGAATCATTTGGTTCCTCAACCCCTTTCCCCTTGCATCGTAGAGAAAATACATTTTCTGTAGCTCACAATACCCACCAGGACCGTCATGCAATGCGCCAATACCTGCGCCTCCAAAAATGTAATCTCCATTACAAACCACCCAATAGTTTGTTTTTTTCCGTTGGTAAGGATCATAAATTGCATCGATTTCAGGGTCAGCAAAAGCAGTGCCTTGCTTAGGAACATTCATTTCGACTAGGACCTCTTTAAGCACCCGAGCTAGGACGTGATTATAAGATTGACGAACCAAACGAATTTCCCATTGGTCATTTACCATTTGTTTAGCCTATTTTTGTTGTCTAAATGTACAATGAAATTTGGTATGAGTTCATCCAAATTTATGAACAAATGTATAGCCCTTGCTAAGCAAGGGCTCGGCAATACATACCCAAACCCCTTGGTTGGTTCTGTGGTAGTGTACGACGGAGAAGTCATTGGTACTGGTTGGCATCAAAAGTCCGGTGAAGCACATGCAGAAGTGCACTCTATCAATTCTGTATCTAATAAATCCTTGTTAGCTGATTCCACTTTGTATGTCAATCTAGAACCGTGTAGTCATCATGGAAAAACTCCGCCTTGCACTGATTTCATAATTCAAAGTGGGATTCGCCATGTTGTTGTTGGAATGCAAGACCCTTTTATAAAGGTAAATGGGAGGGGGATCCAAAAACTACGTCATGCTGGTGTGCACGTTGATGTCGGAATTGAATTTGCTGCATGCAGAGAATTAAACAAACGATTTGTCACAACGATTGAAAAGAAACGTCCTTACATTATATTAAAGTGGGCAAAGACTGCAGATGGATTTCTTGCACCTAAAACCAAAACTACAAACGAGCCAGTGTGGATAAGCAATATTTTATCCCGAACTCTAGCTCACAAATGGCGAGCTGAAGAACAATCGATTTTGATCGGCAAGCAAACCGCATTGGATGATAACCCCGCATTAACTACCAGACTGCACAAGGGTCCTTCCCCAATTCGAATATTAATTGACCCAAATGAAGAAGTTAGCCGTAAAGCGAAACTCTTCAATTCCGATCAAAAAGTCATTGTGTTTACTGCAAATGAAAGTCGAACGGAAGACCATGTTGAATATGTAGCTATTGATTTTTCTGAAAATGGATTAGAACAAATACTCAGCACTTTATCTCAAAAAGGGATTCAGTCTGTGATGATTGAGGGCGGCTCAATCACACTTCAGCATTTTATAGATTCTGGATTGTGGGATGAGGCCAGAGTGATTACAGGGCAAGAGAAATTTGGGGATGGAATTACTGCACCAAATAAAATATCATTTTCAGCGAAACCAAAAGTAACTAACTTAGAAGGAGATGTATTAAAGCAATGGGTTAATCACCTAGCGCATTGAGATTCGCCTTGGGGTATATCATGATTTTCGATTATCAGGATTTACAAAATCAAGGGGTTTTGGCTGTCATACAAAGTACTTTTTGGTGATTGAAAATTTAATACAATTTATAATTAAGGTCGCATCGCTATACAAACAAATCTCAATTTTTATCTTATCATCGTAGTATTAGAGGGGGTTTTAATTATGTTGAAAATGATAATACTGGTAAAAAATACACTGATTTTCTATCTTGGAGAACTGAATCATAGAAACCATAACCACTAATCCGAGTCAGTTCTAAGTAGGTTGCTTAAGTTCCATGATTAATCACACCCATTTGATCAGTTTAACCATAACGAGTTGTTGATTGAAAAACAAATTTTTTATTATAATAAGTTTTTTCTTACAAAATGGAATTTTTATGTGCGTCCATAATATGCATAAAAGTTTCTAAAAATTCAATACTAAAAAAGTTTTTTTTCAAATTTTTTACATGCATATTTGTTTTATAAGTTTTTGCAAAGAACTTTAAACCATTGCTCCTCTTCTAACAACAAAAAAACAACTGTTAAGACGACAATTAATGCAGCAAACTGCTGAATCTGTTTGGAAAAAATGTTTGAGCTTCGTTGAGGATAATATTGACCCTCAAGCTTTCAAAACTTGGTTTAATCCTATTATTCCTGTAAAGCTTAAAGACAATGCCCTCAATATCGAGGTTCCCAGTAAATTCTTCTACGAATGGATTGAAGAGCACTACATCAAAATACTCAAAACTGCCCTTCACAAAGAACTTGGACATGATGGTCGCTTAGTATATATTATACGGATGGAAAATACGTATGGGAGTAAGTTACCATACACGCAAAAAATTCCGAGCAGTAGACGTACAGGGATTCAACCGCAAAACATTGAGGCCCCAAGTCAGGGACAAACATCGGAACTCAAAAACCCATTTATCATCCCAGGAATCCGCAACCTGAAAATTGAATCCCAATTAAATGCAAACTACAGCTTTGACAACTTTCTGGAAGGTGACTCGAATCGGCTTGCTAGATCTGCTGGAATTGCTGTAGCGAATCGTCCTGGTGGCACTTCATTTAATCCCCTTCTGATTTTTGGAGGAGTTGGTCTTGGAAAAACTCACCTCGCACATGCTATAGGAGTTCAAGTCAAAGAAAATTACCCTGAAAAAACAGTACTCTACATCTCAGCTGAAAAATTTACACAGCAATACATTGATGCAATAAAGAAAAACAACAGAAATGACTTCATTCACTTCTACCAACTAATCGATGTATTAATCATTGATGACGTACAGTTTTTATCAGGAAAGTCTGGAACGCAAGATGTCTTCTTTCACATTTTCAATCATTTGCACCAAAACGGAAAACAAGTTATACTCACATCCGATAAAGCACCTGTTGACATGCAAGACATTGAGCAGCGATTACTCTCTCGCTTCAAATGGGGACTGTCGGCAGAGCTTCAAAAGCCAGATTATGAGACGCGTGTTTTGATTTTGAAAAACAAACTATATAGAGATGGTGTTGAGCTTTCAGAAGATATCATATCTTATGTTGCCAAGTCAGTCAAAACAAATATTCGTGAGCTTGAAGGCGCTGTTATTTCGCTAATCGCTCAATCGTCTTTCAACAAACTTGAAGTGACTCCCGAACTTGCCAAACGAGTAGTTGAGAAATTTGTGAGAAACACCAAACGTGAAATTTCTATAGATTACATCCAGAAGGTGGTATCGGATTATTTCCAAATGGATGTAACTACACTGCAGTCTAAAACCCGTAAGCGTCATATCGTTCAAGCTCGTCAATTGGCGATGTTTTTCGCAAAAAAACTCACCAAAGCATCTCTTGCAAATATCGGGCAGCAAATTGGACATCGGGATCACGCAACTGTTCTCCACGCTTGTAAAACGGTAGACAACCTCGCCTTTACCGATAAACAATTCCGTAAGTACGTAGAAGACCTGACGAAGAAATTCTCAAGCTAAATTTCATGTCCAAGCGAATCCTTATGGTCTGCTTGGGAAACATTTGTCGTTCCCCAATCGCTCATGGAATTATGTATGAAATTTCACAAGACTCTTTTGTCGATTCAGCTGGTACCGGATCATACCATATTGGTAGCCCGCCTGACCCAAGATCAATTCAAGTTGCACGAGACAATGGGATTGACATTAGCCATCAAAGTGCGCGTCAGTTTCAGTCCAGTGACTTTAACAGATTCGATCATATCTTCGTGATGGATCGGCAGAACTACAGAGACGTGATTACAAAAGCAAAACACCAAGATGACATTGACAAAGTTGAATTGCTCTGTGAAGCCGCTGGCTTGGGAATGCGTCCTGTACCCGATCCGTATTTCGGAGACGATGAGGGGTTCCAGAATGTTTTTGATCTTGTAAAAACAGCATGTCATCGCATTGCAGAACAATTGAAAGGAAACCATGAATAAAGCCAATGGTAAACTGTTTCTAATCCCAAATACACTTGGGGATATTTCGCCGCAAGACGTAATGTCACATTCCGTTAGTGTCGCTATACATACTACCCAACATTTTATTTTTGAGAAAGAAAAAGTTGGTCGTGCGTATATCAAGCGATGGTGTCCTGAAAAATCTCAGAACGAATTAGATGTGCAAATCTTGAACAAACACACAACTCAACAAGAACTGTTACAAATGCTAAACCCATGTTTGTCTGGCAACAACATAGCTCTTATAACGGATGCTGGTTGTCCAGGGGTGGCTGATCCCGGTGCTGATTTGGTGCTTCTTGCACATCAATCCAAGGTTTCTGTTAGGCCGTTTGTGGGGCCGTCCTCGATTCTTTTAGCGTTGATGGCTTCAGGACTCAATGGCCAACAATTTGCATTCAATGGATATCTTCCTGTTGATAGACAAACGTGTAAACAAGCTATCAAAAATTTTGAACGAATCTCATCGAAAAACAACCAAACTCAGATTTTTATAGAAACTCCATATCGAAACAGCCGTTGTTTTGAATTGTTGATCAATAATTTATCGCCAAACACCTATCTTAGTGTCGGCTGTGATTTAAATTTACCAACTGAGATCATACAGACAAAAACCGCAAAAGATTGGAAAACAAATCAACTCGATCTACACAAACGGCCAAGTGTTTTTTTGTTTTTAAGGCCTAGCGCATAATCCTATTTTCATTTAACCAGCGAACATACTCTTTTCGATTAGTTAGGTGCTCGTTGTAGGTACTCGCAAACAAATGGTACCCAGGATTTTTGGGGTCAACAACAAAAAAGAGGTAGTTGTGGGATTCGGCGTTCAACACAGCGTCAACCGAACTTATGTCTGGCATGGTGATTGGCCCAGGTGGCAATCCGCGATATTTATAGGTATTATAGGGCGATTTGATTTCTAAATCTTTGTACAACACCCTTCGAAGTACCATTTCAAAATCATTAGCTTGACGTTTCATCGCATAGACTACTGTTGGGTCAGCTTGTAACTTCATTCCTCTGCGCAAACGGTTGAGATAAACCCCTGCTACACGAGGGCGTTCATCCACTTTTCGTGATTCTTCATTCACAATAGCCGCTAGTGTAATCACTTCGGCACGACTCATGTTAAGTCGCTTCCGTTTTGACTCTCTATTTTCATTCCAAAACAAATCATTTTCTCTTTGCATGCGCTGACAAAATTCAGCAGCAGAGATGTTCCAATACATTTCATAGGAATTTGGCAAAAACAGACTTAACAATTCTTCTCGGTTTAAGTTTACCGAATCCATAAAATACGGACTCTCTATTTCCTTGGTTAAAGACAAACTGTCCAATTCCAATTGTTCTGCAATACGACCAGCAAGATGCGCGATGGTTTGCTGGTTGTTGAATACAACTTGTATTGGTGTGTTTCCAGAACGCAAGGTATTGATGATTTGCTGATTACCCATACTGGGTTTCAGTACAAAGTGTCCAATACGAGGGGTGTCAAACCGCTTGGCTTTTGCAGCCAATGAAAACGAAATTTTACTTTTTAAATGAGGCTCCAATATCTTCTTTAAAGTTGCAAATGAAGTCCCAGTTGGGACAAAAATTGATTGACTCTTATCAGCAACTTTTGTATTGGGAAAATAAAAAATAATAAATAGTAAGAAAAAGATGATTCCAGTACCAATCAGCGCAAATCGGATAGAACGTTTTATCGATTGAAGCATTGATTATAGCTCTAGTGTTCCTGAAAAAATAAGTTCTGTGGGGCCAGTCAAAACAATGTCTGAAAACCCTTTACCACTAGGGGTAAAAGAGACGGTCAAAACACCGCCAAGCGTGTGAACTTCAATTTTACTATTTGTGACTTTACCCTTAGAAAATGCTGCCAAAGCAGCCGCAGTAACTCCAGTGCCGCAGGATAAAGTTTCATTTTCAACACCTCTTTCGAATGTGCGTACCTGTATTTCCTTACCTTCACCAACCTCTACAAAGTTTACATTCGTCCCCTCTTCTCCATAGGTATCGTTGTGGGCAATCAATGCACCTTGTGTGCGTACATCTAGATTCTTTGTGTCTTTAACAAACTCAATATGATGAGGAGAACCTGTATCCAAAAAAGTGTGATCAGGAAACGTCTGTATATAATCGACATCTCGCATTGAAAGCGATACAATGTTTCCGCTGATCGTGGCATCATGGAACCCATCAAAAGCAGCAAAATTTGTTTGCTTGTCAATAATCCCTAAATTCTTAGCAAAAGCAACGACACACCTTCCCCCATTTCCACAAAACGAACCAAGCTGACCATCCGCATTGAAATAATGCATAACAAAATCGGCTGTATTGTGATTTTGGAGTACGATAACCCCATCAGCACCTACACCAAAACGCCTGTCACAAATTGTAGCAATAAGCTGTTTGTCTTGAATAGGAAATTCACCCATGCGATTGTCAATCATCACGAAATCGTTTCCAGTGCCTTGATATTTAAAAAATGGAATATTCACGTTGTAAATATATTGCTTAATTTTCATGGATAAAAAGGATGTTAAAAGGAAGTTAAAAAATGAAAACATGGCACGAAATCTGCTAATTTTGTTAAAAAATAATTGTTATGTTTTCTTTAACACGTCACTTTTTCATTTCATTGTGTGCGGCAGGAATACTGATCGGTGCATATCATTTTGCGTTCTCGACAAAGGAAATCATTGTCACCCCACAAGTAACTCCTGTGGTGCAAACGTCCTATGAATCGCCAATTGTGGTTCGAGATTCTGCGGAAAATACAGATTTCACATTGGCAGTTGACCGCACCATCGACGCAGTCGTTCACATTACAAACAAGGGCAAAAGCAGTTCACAATCTTACAATTTATGGGATCTCTTTTACAGTTCGCCAAAAAACTATCCCCGCATCGGGATGGGGTCAGGAGTCATTGTTTCTCCTGATGGCTATTTGATTACCAACAATCACGTGATTGAAGATGCAGACCAAATCGAAGTTACAACCAATGACAACCGGGTATTTTCTGCTGATTTGATTGGCACAGACCCCAGCTCAGATATTGCGGTGCTTAAAATTATCGGAAATGACCCATTTCCTTTTGTGCGCTTTGCCGACTCTGACCAAACGCGAATTGGCGAATGGGTACTTGCGGTTGGTAATCCATTCAATTTAAATTCAACTGTTACTGCTGGAATCATCAGTGCAAAGGCACGTGATTTGAATCCATATGACGCAACAAATCAATCCTTTATACAAACCGATGCTGCTGTGAACTCCGGAAATAGTGGAGGTGCTTTGGTCAACACTAATGGTGATTTGATCGGAATCAATACAGCGATTACAAGCAATGGAATGGGGACATTTATTGGTTATTCTTTTGCTGTCCCAAGTAACATCGCGCGCAAAGTTTATGACGATATTATCGAATATGGAGGTGTGCAAAAGGCACTCCTTGGCGTCAGTGGAAATGGACTCAATGATCGGATTTCAAAAGAGTACAATCTAAACACAACCGAAGGATTTTATATCGCTACTGTTGAAGATGGTATGGGCGCCAAGGATGCTGGACTACGAGCAGAGGATATTATTATTGGGGTGGACGACACCAAAGTCAGCTCGTTTGCAGACATGACGGGCTATCTCAATAGCAAGCGCCCTGGTGATAAAATAAAAGTCACATATCTGCGAAACGGAAATACCATGACAACAATAGTTACTCTTAAGCCAAATCCATTTTTTGATTACTTTGGAATGCGGTTGAAAAACCTAACAACTGATGAAGCTGACCGTTTTGGTGTAAAGAAAGGTGTTAAAATCGCTAGTAATCGAAACGAACGTTTACGCAGACGAGGTATAGGACAGGGTATTTTGATACAATCGATCAATGGTGCAACAATCGAATCGACTGACGATTTAAAGAAAATTGAGGAAAACGAAATTTATGAAATCGAATTTATGAATGAAGACCAAGAGCGTTTTCGATTCTTTTTTGATTGACAAAAATAAGTTTTAAACAATCGTTTGTTTTGCTGAATTTTTGATGTCGCTCTAAAATGCCATCTTTGCTGTATGCGTATCGATATACTTTCCAACGTCCCTGAACTTATAAGAAGTCCATTCGAAGCCTCGATTATCAAACGGGCTCAAGATGCCAAGTGCATAGAAATTCGTCTACACAATATTAGAGATTACTCTTCAAACAAATACAAACAGGTGGATGATTATCCTTATGGCGGGGGTGCTGGTATGGTTTTGATGATTGAACCCATTGCCAAATGCATTGAAGCTCTAAAGAGTGAACGAGACTATGATGCGATCGTATATATGACTCCAGATGGTCAGCAACTCAATCAAAAAATTGCCAATCGCTGTTCACTTTATAAGAATATGATTATTCTATGTGGACACTACAAAGGCGTTGACCAGCGTGTAAGAGACCTATTCGTGACTGACGAAATTTCTGTTGGAGATTATGTGCTTTCTGGTGGAGAACTCGCAGCTGCCGTCTTTTGTGATGCCATCATCCGACTCATTCCGGGAGTACTTGGAAACGAAACCTCTGCTTTGACCGATTCTTTTCAAGACAATCTTCTTGCTCCTCCGATTTACACCCGCCCTGCTGACTATAAGGGAAGTAAAGTTCCCGACGTACTCATGTCTGGAAATACTCCCAAAGTAGAGGAATGGAGAGAGAAACAAGCTGAAGAGAGAACAAAAAAACTTCGCCCCGATTTATTGTAGTATATTGCAAATAATATATTAATGCAATGCTCAGGATAATATTATTTTGTATCATTCCCTTTTTCGTTTTAGGTCAAGTGATAAGTCCCACAAATCCCTACACTAAAAACTTCGCTAATATCACACAAAATCAAACTGGCTTTCCTTATCAGTCAGCACAACTACAATCACCAAAGTTATCTGATATCGAAAACGCTTTTGATATCTATTGGAAAGATAAAGATTACACCAAAAAAGGAAGTGGATACAAGCCTTTCAAACGCTGGGTAAACCACTGGCAAGACTACTTGCAAGTAGATGGTACAATTGCTCCTCCAGCCTTGTTATGGCAAGCTTGGGAAAGAAAGAAACAGGAAGAATCACAACTCACACCTTTCGGTGTTCCAGATAATAATGTTATTAATTGGACTAATCCAGGACCAGCTGTGGTGACGAATTCCTCAATTTCTATTAGTGGACAGGGGCGTATAAATACGGTAATAAAGGACCCAGGAAATCCGCAAACTCTCTACGTTGGGGCACCTGCGGGAGGCATTTGGAAGTCTACAGATGACGGCGTGAACTGGATTCCTCTCTCCGATCACCTGCCACAAATTGGGGTTTCGGGTATTGCAATAGACCCAACAGACAGTAATATAATCTACATCGCTACAGGTGATGATGATGCAGGTGATTCCTATAGCATTGGCGTGATGAAAAGTACAGATGCAGGGCAAACATGGAATACGACTGGATTGAATTATCTATATACCAACAACAAAACTACCAATGAAATTTTCATTGACCCTACCAATAATAATCACATATGGGTTGCTTCAACTGACGGATTACAAAAATCAGAAGATGGTGGAGATACTTGGACAATCAAACAAGACGGTAATATAGTCGACTTCCGACTCCATACCAACTATGACAACAATTCCATCATTTATGCAGTTGGATATAACAATAATGAATCAAAATTTTATCGATCTGAGGACAAAGGTGAAACTTTTTCCGAAATTTCAAGCATACCAACCGATTCAAATCGAATTATCTTAGAAACAACTCCAGCAGCACCTGATAAGGTGTATGTATTGTCTGCGTACGACAACGGCGATGGCACTTATGAAGGGAGAAATTCTTTTCAAGGAGTTTACATATCGAATGATGCAGGGCTTAACTTTTTCAAAACGGCTGAAATTGATGATATTTTTGGAAGCGGACAGTCATGGTATGATATGGCATTGACAGTTTCTGACACAGACCCTAATATTCTTTTTGTTGGTGTTTTAGACATTTGGAGATCAACAGATGGTGGCGATAATTTTACAAAAATCAACTCTTGGAGTCAACGCACAAACTCCTTCACACATGCCGATATTCATTTTATGAGGTATTTCGATGGGACTTTGTATGCTGGAACTGATGGTGGAATTTATCGTTCAGAAGATGATGGGATCAATTTTGAGGATTTGAGCAACACGCTGTCTATCGCTCAAATCTACACGGTGTCGACTTCTCGTCCTGATTCTTCAAAACTTGCTAGTGGTTTGCAAGATTGCGGAGGCTTTGCATTATCGGGATCCAATTGGAACAGTTATCACGGTGGAGATGGTATGGGAACTGCTGTTGATCCATTTGAAGAAAATACCTTTTATGGAATGACGCAATACGGAGGAAACTTATACCGCACCACTACTGGTGGAGATGGTGGCTGGTCAAGCCGTGAATTTATCGCTTCAGGCCCTGTAAAAGGGGAATGGGTGACTCCTCTAGAATTTGCTAAAAGTGGTGATCTTTATGCTGGATTTGACCAGCTCTATGTATTGAACGGAGGACTTTGGAAACAATTGTCCAATCACGACTTCGGTCATAACCTCAGACTACTAAAAATCGATCCAATCAATAACAATATCATCTATGTATCGACAGAATACAATGTGTACAAAAGCTCAGATGGAGGAATCACATTTACAAGTATCTTAGAAACAGATTATTATGTTCGTGATATTGAAGTACATAAAACAAACAACAATCAAGTTTGGGTGCTTAGCTCAGGAACAGTCTACACGTCAACAGACCAAGGACAAAGTTTTATCTCAGAAACCACTGGCTTAGAATGGGCGCGGACAATAAGTCATCAACAATACAGTCCAGATGATTCACTTTACCTAGGGACAATTCTTGGGGTTTACTACACTGATAACGAGGTAAGTGGCTGGCATTCAATATCTAGCAGTTTACCAAATGTTAAAGTTTCAGATATGGAAATCAATCCCAACGACAACATTTTAACTGTCTCTACTTACGGTAGAGGAATATGGCAAACCCCAATTCCTGCAGTAACTCGACCGAGCTATGACCTAGATTTGATTCGAATCAACTCAGGACTTGGCTCAGATTTCCGGTGTGAAAATGATTTCCAACTGAGTTTTGATGTGTATAATAATGGAACCTCATCCATTGCATCATTTTCGTCCGAAACAACGCTAAACGGCCTTTCACAAGGACTTGAAAATTGGACTGGAAATCTGGCACCTGGTCAGAAGATAACGATTATCCCTAGTCTTCAACAATCTATAAACTTTGGCGATAATTCGCTATCCATTAGCTTATCTAATCCTAATGAAACATTAGTAATTAACAATGTCGGTACTGTAAACTTCGAAGTTCTTGACCCACCTAATTCTTATGGTCAAGAAAATACAACCTATCTATTTGAAAGCAATGATGATGACTGGTTAATTGTTGGAGACACTGTTTGGGAAAAGGGTGTTCCAACAGGAACGTCACTGAACCAAGTGAATTCAGGAACTACTGCTTATGCGACAAATTTGAGTGGTAATCATCCAGATAGCTCCACGTCGAGTTTGGTGTCCCCATGCTATGACTTAAGTACATTGGAAAGTGGTACAATTGGATTTTATCTAGCATATGAGTTAGAAACGAATTATGATTTCATCTATTTACAATACTCAATTGACAACGGACAAAACTGGTCAACCATAGACGCATATAACGGTTTTGATTCTGAACTCAAAGAATATACTTATGACTTAAACCAAAGCATGTTTTCAGAAAACATCACCTTCCGCTTTCATTTGGTTGCTGATACCTATGTTAATGAAGAAGGTGCAGTTATTGATGATTTTTCTATCAATGGAACATTATCCACCATTGACAATGATTTTATTCCGAGGGTGACGATTTATCCAAATCCTACAAATGGTTTATTTACCATTGATACAAATGGCCAGTTTGAACTTAAAAAGATAAAAATATTCAGTTTAGAAAGTAAACTTATTTATGAAGCAGAAGGGGTCAATAACAGAATGTATGAAGTCGATTTTAACCACCCAAAAGGAATCTATTTTATTGAATTATCAACTTATGATCAACGTAAGATCATTCGCAAACTCATTATAGAATAAGTTTTTATTCATAAGTCAGCCTTAGCTATGAGCAGACTCTTGTCCTTGCTCTTGATTTGGACGTTCAAAAATTGGAAAACATACGAGTCTGCTCTCTAATTTTCCGTTAAACAACTTCATTTTACGAGATGTTCGCAAACCAAAGTTTTTAAGTCCCTCCATGCTCGCTGTAATCAGCCACACGTCTGTATTGGGGTATTTTTGCTTGAAAGCGTCTCCCATTTGCTTATAGAACACATCTACGTCAACGGCCAATCGCTCGCCATAGGGCGGATTGGTCAGTACGTGAAGGTGTTGTTCGGGATGATCCTTTTTGGTTTTAAAAAAATCCCTTCTCTGGACACTGATATAATCCGAGAGGTTAGCTTCTTCTATATTTTGTTGTGCTTTTCGTACAGCAGATGGGACTTTATCATAACCCATAAGAGGTACAAAACATTCTTTGACCCGATTTAGCATGGCCTCACGAATGGTGGCAAATAAATCTGCATCATAATCTTTCCATTTCTCAAATGCAAACTGCTTACGGTTGATTTGGGAAGGGATATTACAGGCCTGCATCGTAGCTTCGATTAGTATCGTTCCACTTCCACACATGGGGTCGAGAAACGGGCTGGTGTGTTTCCAACCAGAAAGCTTTACAAGTCCTGCAGCTAATACCTCATTGATTGGAGCGATATTGGTCTCGGTTCGATACCCACGTTGATTAAGAGGTTTACCAGAACTATCAATCGATACTTCCATTCCCTTTGTTGAAAGATGAATAAAAAAGGTGATGTCGGGATCTTCCCGACCCACACTGGGACGGTTGCCTTGTTTTTTTCGAAACCGATCAACCAATGCATCTTTGGCGCGTTGGGCGGCAAACATCGTATTATGAAACATTGGTACCGACTGAGTAACCTGTATCGAAAAACTTGTGTCTATGGACATATATTCCTCCCAAGGGAGTCGTGATAAACTGTGATAATACGAATCAACTGATTTGACTTGATCAAAATATATGGGTTTTAAAATTCGAAGTGCCGTTCGACAACAAAAGTTGACTTTGTATAAAAAACCCGTATCTCCC
>CACAZM010000004.1:50000-94422 GCA_902536935.1 uncultured Bacteroidota bacterium
TGTAGCCCAGGACGTAAGGGCCGTGATGATTTGACGTCATCCCCACCTTCCTCACGGTTTGCACCGGCAGTTTCGCTAGAGTTCCCGGCATTACCCGCTGGCAACTAACGATAGGGGTTGCGCTCGTTATAGGACTTAACCTGACACCTCACGGCACGAGCTGACGACAACCATGCAGCACCTTGTAATGAGTCCGAAGAAGGGTCTATCTCTAGACCTGTCCCACTACATTTAAGCCCTGGTAAGGTTCCTCGCGTATCATCGAATTAAACCACATGCTCCACCGCTTGTGCGGGCCCCCGTCAATTCCTTTGAGTTTCACTCTTGCGAGCGTACTCCCCAGGTGGGATACTTATCACTTTCGCTTAACCACTCAACCCGAAGGTCGAACAGTTAGTATCCATCGTTTACGGCGTGGACTACCAGGGTATCTAATCCTGTTCGCTCCCCACGCTTTCGTCCATGAGCGTCAGTACATTGTTAGTGATCTGCCTTCGCAATCGGTATTCTGTGTGATATCTATGCATTTCACCGCTACACCACACATTCTAACCACTTCACAATGACTCAAGTCTACCAGTATCAAAGGCAATTTTACAGTTGAGCTGCAAGATTTCACCTCTGACTTAATAGACCGCCTGCGGACCCTTTAAACCCAATAATTCCGGATAACGCTTGGATCCTCCGTATTACCGCGGCTGCTGGCACGGAGTTAGCCGATCCTTATTCGTACAGTACCGTCAAGCCCCCACACGTGGGAGTGTTTCTTCCTGTATAAAAGCAGTTTACAACCCATAGGGCCGTCATCCTGCACGCGGCATGGCTGGATCAGACTTTCGTCCATTGTCCAATATTCCTCACTGCTGCCTCCCGTAGGAGTCTGGTCCGTGTCTCAGTACCAGTGTGGGGGATCCCCCTCTCAGGGCCCCTATTTATCGTGGCCTAGGTGAGCCGTTACCTCACCTACTAGCTAATAAAACGCATGCCCATCTTTTACCACCGAAGCTTTAATCTTTTTCATATGCATGAAAAAGATATTATGGAGGATTAATCCAAATTTCTCTGGGCTATACTCCTGTAAAAGGTAGGTTGCATACGCGTTACGCACCCGTGCGCCGGTCGTCAGCGGAAAAGCAAGCTTTTCCCTGTTACCCCTCGACTTGCATGTGTTAGGCCTGCCGCTAGCGTTCATCCTGAGCCAGGATCAAACTCTTCATTGTCAATTTTTAATAATGTTGACAACCAAATTGATTCGAGTACTCATGATGGTTCTACTTCATTTCGTTTAAGCTATTTGCATAGCTCAATACGCGCTGTCATTCTCAATAAGTCAATGAACTTTTAAATTCTTAAGCTTTAATTTTTATCTAAAAGCGGATGCAAATTTACGCCCTTTTTCTTTTCTCACAAGCATTTAAAACTATTTTTTTTAAATGTTATCAACCGAGGTCAAACGTTTTTTGCGGGTGCAAATATAGACCTCTTAATTTAGCAGCCAACCTTTTTTTTTAATTATTTATTTAGATTTTCAAAAAAGGAATCCATTTTTTACCTAATGTACTGAAAGCAAGTGCTATATAGAGGAGGTTATTTTTTGATCTTTTCTTCATAGTAACGCGTTGTCATGGCTGAACGAAACAAAATATCTTCAATCCACATATCTTCCTGTACTTTCGATGGGTTGAATTCTGTCTTTAAGTCAATTTCAAATATCTTGGCCGTGAACTGATAAACGGTCGCACGAAGACCATTGCGATAAGTCTTGACCAAGTCATGCGGGGTAATCCCAGTTTCGCGGTGAATCATCTTTACCAATATCTGACCCTCTTTACGCGTGAGTTTTTTTAATTCTTCTGAAAACTCCCCCTGCAAATACTTTTCAATCCTTTTAGCATAGCGCTTTTTTTGACGACGTTTATCCATTTTTCCTAAACGTTCTTTGAGAGTTGTGAATCGCTCCGAAGCCAATTTTGCATAGGGATATACCTTGATTACACGACGGCGCAATAGCATGTATTTCTTCATTTCCTCATTGGAATTGAGCTTCACAGGCTGATAAACGACCACCTCTTCCAATCCTATGTAGGACTGCGGTATCTTCTCGCCAGGCAGTATCAACATAGGCAAAGAATCCATTTGTGCCTGGATTGACACGACAGACAAGCACAAAAACAACCAAGTCCATTTCATACTTCAAATGTAAACATTGCGAGAAAACAATAATGGTTCACAATCTTTAAAGTTGTATTTTTGCTCAAAATTATTTTAAATGAAAAAATCGAATGTGTTGAATAAAAAGTCGATGCTCTTTTTGGAAACCTATCTCAACAATCCCTCCCCCACAGGATATGAATGGGAAGGCCAAAAAATTTGGATGGACTATTTAAAACAATATGTTGATACCTTTATTACAGACACGTATGGAACTGCTGTTGGCGTAATCAACCCAGATGCACCTTTTAAGGTGGTTATCGAAGCGCATTCAGATGAGATTTCATGGTATGTGAACTATATCACCGAAAATGGACTTATACACGTTATCCGTAATGGTGGTTCAGACCATATGATTGCCCCTTCAAAATGGGTCAACATCCACACAAAAAATGGAATCGTAAAAGGCGTTTTCGGTTGGCCCGCCATCCATACCCGTACGGCTGGTAAAGAGGATACACCCAAGCTCGAAAACATCACGATTGATATCGGAGCGAAAGACAAAAAAGAAGTCGAAAAAATGGGTGTATATGTTGGATGTGTGATTACCTATCCAGATGCTTTTCACGTTCTCAACAAAGACAAGTTTGTGTGCCGCGCTCTTGACAACCGTATCGGTGGATTTATGATTGCAGAAGTTGCACGTTTGCTCAATGAGAATCAAATAAAACTTCCGTTTGGCCTATATATTACGAATTCCGTACAAGAAGAAATTGGATTGCGTGGCGCTGAAATGATCACACAGCGTATCCAGCCTAATGTGGCAATTGTAACCGACGTTTGTCATGACACCTCCACTCCGATGATTGACAAAAAGAAACAGGGTGATAATGTAATTGGCAAAGGGCCTGTGATTTCCTATGCGCCAGCCATTCAGCAAAAATTACGCGATCGAATTATCGAAACCGCAGAAAGCAATAAAATTCCGTTTCAACGCCATGCGTCATCACGTTACACGGGAACAGATACCGATGCCTTTGCCTATAGCAATGGTGGGGTACCTTCTGCTTTGATTTCTCTACCGTTGCGTTATATGCACACCACAGTCGAGACTGTTCATAAAGACGATGTAGAAAATGTCATTCGTTTGATTTACGAGAGTGTTCAAACGATACAAAACGGAGAGACCTTTAGCTATTTTGACGCTTAATCTCCTCGACTATTTCTGGGTTTAACAAAGTGGATATATCGCCCAATTCGTCATGCTCGCCTACTGCGAGTTTGCGTAAGACCCTTCGCATAATTTTTCCACTGCGCGTTTTTGGCAGTCCGCTGACAACCAGAATACGATCGGGTTTGGCAATCGGACCTATCGTTTTGGTAACCTTCTCTCGAATTTCTTTTTCTATGGAACTGGAGTCAACACCCATATTCCGTACAATAACATAGGCGCAAAGGGCATTTCCTTTGATATCATGTTTAAATCCCACGACTGCACTTTCTACAACTTCAGGGTGCTCGTTGATGGCATTCTCAATCGGTGCCGTGCCCAAATTATGACCAGAAACAATAATCACATCATCAACTCGTCCTGTGATGCGATAGTTCCCCTCCGCATCTCGTAAGGCACCATCTCCAGGGAAATAATAACCCGGATAGGCACTGAAATACACATTTTTGTATCGCTCGTGATCTCCCCAAATGGTACGAGCAATCGATGGCCAAGGATGCTTAATGACCAAAATTCCTTCGCCCTCCCCTTTAATTTCGTCACCTTTATTATTTAGAAGTACTGCTTGAATCCCTGGCATGGGAAGGGTTGCATAGGTTGGCTTTTGTGGCGTTACCCCAGCCAAGGAGCTGATAAGTATCCCTCCTGTTTCGGTTTGCCACCAAGTGTCCACAATCGGACAGTTGTGTTTTCCAACATGCTTGTCGTACCAATGCCATGCTTCAGCATTTAATGGTTCGCCTACGGAGCCCAATACTTTTAATGAGGATAAGTCATGCTTTTCAACAAGTGATGTAGGATGTTTTTCCAGCGAACGAATGGCAGTTGGTGCAGTGTAAAAATGGGTGATATTATGCTTGGTGCAGACCTCCCAAAAGCGGTCAAAAGCTGGGTAAGACGGCACGCCTTCAAACATGACCGTAGTCGCTCCATTGGCCAAAGGACCATAAACGATATAGGAGTGCCCTGTAATCCAGCCGACATCAGCTGTACACCAATACACATCATTGGGCTGACACTGAAACACATTTTTAAAGGTGTAAGCGGTGTAAACCATATAGCCCCCACAAGTGTGTACCATACCTTTAGGTTTTCCCGTAGAACCAGAAGTGTAGAGGATAAACAACGGATCTTCGCTATCCATCACTTCGGCTGGGCAATTGTCATCGACTTTTTCCAACTCTTCATGCCACCATTTGTCTACGGAATTCCATTGTACTTCTTGCTTTGTACGTTGAAGGACCAAACAACAGTTGACCGTTGTACAAGAGACCAATGCTTCATCGGCAATTTCTTTAAGCGCAATGGTTTTCGCACCACGAAAGCCCCCATCGGCTGTGAGCAACATACTACATGAAGCATCATTGATACGTGCTGCTAGAGCAGATGCCGAAAAGCCCGCAAAAACAACAGAGTGAATAGCTCCGATGCGCGCACATGCCAAAACAGCGATGGCTAACTCAGCTACCATGGGCATATAGATGCAAATGCGATCACCCTTTTTGGCACCATTGGACTTGAGCATATTGGCGGTTTGACAAACCCGTTTATGAAGTTCTTTGTAGGTGATGTGTTGTGCCGCCTCAGTTGGGTCATTGGGTTCAAAAAGGATTGCGGTCTTATTTGGCTGGGTTGCGAGGTGGCGGTCAAGACAGTTCTCGGTTATATTGAGTTTACCTTCCACAAACCATTTGACTTCAGGTTTCGAAAAGTCATAGTCAAGGGTTTGTTTCCAAGGCGATTTCCATTGAAATTCTCTGGCAATCTCACTCCAGAACCTTTCTGGGTTTTCTTTTGCCTGTGCGGATGTCGCTTTAAATTCGGATAAAGAGTTGATCATGGTTATTGTTTAGCACCTCCAATTTAAACAATTCTAGTGTTTTAGAAAATTAATATTATGACCCCAATACCAATCAGCAAAACCCCAAAAAACTGATGTGCTGTTTTTTCATAACGCTTTAAAACAGTTGTAAAACGCATATGGGAAATCAATAAAGCCACTAAAGAAAACCATAAAATGGTTGTGACCACAAGCAGCACTGCGATCACCACCAAAGTCAACTCGCTAACCGTTGGGTTGAGCATGGTCGAAAATAAACCCAGAAAAAAGAGCGTGGCTTTAGGGTTTAAAACATTCGTGATAAAACCAATACGCACTGCACGGAATGGAGAAATACGGCTTGAGGCAGTGGTGGTTTCTTGTCCTATCTGACTCTGCTGAAAACTCCGAAAGGATTGAATACCAATCAACATCAGGTAGAAAGCTCCAAGGTATTGAATCACTGTAAAGATGAGTTTATTATTGGCAATCAACCACGACAATCCAAAAACGGCATAGCTGATATGGACACAAATCCCAAGTCCAAATCCTACAGCAGTATAAATCCCGATTGTTCGTGAATACAGCAAAGAATTGCGACAGACCACCACAAAGTCAGGCCCCGGGCTAACCAATGCGACCAAATGGATCAGACAAACTGCTGCTATGAGTCCAAAATCAAGCACCTACTCTTATTTGGTCGGAAAGCCCCTTGCCCGCAACAAGGCATTGACATCTGCATCCCGTCCTCTAAATAAACGAAAGGCCTCGTTGGGATCGATAGAATTGCGAGGTGCAAAAAGGTATTTGACCAACTTATCTGACAATTCCTCATCGTAATATCCGCCTGGGGATTGTGCAAAGGCTTCTGAGGCATCGGCAGTCAGCACATCGGCCCACATATAGCCGTAATAAGCGGTGGCGTAGCCCTCACCCGAAAAAACATGACCGAAGTGTGGCGTGCGGTGCCGCATGGGAAGTTCTTTTGGCATATTTAACTCAGCCAAAGTTTCTTTTTCAAAAGCATCGACATCCAACCCCGTTGGATCTGCCAAGTGTATTTTCATATCGATTAATGCGGAAGCGAGATATTCGGTTGTCGCAAAGCCCTGATTAAAAGTCGCTGTGTTTTTGATTTTAGCGACCAACTCATCTGGCATTGGCTCGCCGGTTTCTGCGTGGAGCAGATAGTTGTCAATCACCTCATCCGTTGAGAGCCAACGCTCGAGGAGTTGAGACTGAAACTCCGTATAATCACGAACCCCACCATTGAGTGTTGGATAGCGCACTTCTGAAGAAAAGAAATGGAGTGCATGTCCAAATTCGTGAAAGAAGGTGATCGCATCATCCCAAGAAATCAGTAGTGGCTCGCCTGGTGCGGGCTTGACAAAATTGGAATTGTTAGAGGCCAATACATTTGTATTACCGTCAAAGGTGGTATGGCTACGGTAGGTGGTTGCCCATGCTCCTGACCGTTTACCTTCTCTGGCATAGGGATCGAGATACCACAATCCAATGTGATTGCCAGTTGTGATGTCTGTCACATCCCAAACCTTGACATCGTCGTGAAAGACGGGAACACTACCCTCCGGAACGGGATTAAACGCATAGTTAAACAATCGTCCTGCCACATAATGCATCGCATCGGTTAGCTTATCGAGTTGAAGATACTGCTTGACCTCCTCTGAGTTGAGGTCGTATTTTGCGCGGCGTACCTTTTCGGCATAAAAGCGATAATCCCACGGTTCGATCGTAATCTGATCTCCATTTTCATCGGCAATGGCTTGCATATCGGCAACTTCTTCCGCAACACGCGCAATGGCAGCTGGCCAAACGGTTTCCATCAACTGTAGTGCGTTGGCTGGATTTTTTGCCATACGATTTTGCAAGCGCCATGTTGGGTAATCGGGATATTCCAAGAGTTCTACTCGCTCTCGGCGCAATTCAAGAATCTTGGCAATAATTGCTTTGTTATCATATTCATCATTATTGTCACCTCGCGAATAGTAGTTGGTCCAAACGATTTTACGGATATCACGTTCGGTTGATGACGTCAAAAACGGATCCATAGAGGATCGCGTATTGGTCACTGCATATTTTCCCTCCTGCCCTTTTGCAGTTGCAATGCGAGCAGCGGATTTGATATAGCCCTCGGACAGTCCACCCAATTGGTTTTTTGTCAAAAAGGTAACATAATTTTCCTCATCGTGGAGCACGTTGTTTGAAAAGGTTGTGTATAAAGATGAAAGTTCGCGATTGATATCGGCATATCGAGCTTTGGATATGGAGTCCAAGGCTGCACCATTCATTTCAAAACTCTTGTATGTTAGCTCCACAACTCGTTGTTGATCATCCTCTAAAGGCGATTGCAATGACTTTTCATAGATGGATTTAATTCTAGAAAAAAGGCGTTGATTTTGCGTGATTTTTGCACTGTAATCTGCAAACTGTGGAGCGAGTGCCATATCAATTTCTCTAAATGCTGGTGTGGAAATATTGCTTCTTAAAATCCCGTAATAGCGGAGTGCACGGTCGAGTGATGCACCAGACCGTTCCATTTCGACAATTGTATTTTCAAAATTGGGTGCTTCGGGGTTGTTGGCTATAGATTCAATTTCAGCCAGGCTTAGTTCCATTCCAGTGACGATCGCGTCTTCCACATCGGTGATATCGATTTGGTCAAAAGCAGGCAGACCACCATAAGGACCTATCCACTCTTGTAGTAAAGGGTTATTTAATCCTGTATGGGTTGTACAAGAGGTAACAAGCACACAGCCCAAAAGCAAGAGTCCGTACTTGGATAATTTCTGAATTGACATTGTCGATTTTTTAGAACTGTGAACTTACAAAAATTACAGAAATTATTCGTTTTTAGCTATAAAATCCTGTTATTGTAAGCTTATTAAAATACCTAAACTCTATTTAACTAAAGACAATAAAAACGATAATTAGCGAACCAACTACACTAAATGTAATGAGAAGGTATTTTGCGTTTGGAAAAATTATTAAAAAGAAAGGCGATGGTTAGACCAGTAAGAGCGATTAGTAGATAAGTCATAATTACAATATTAGGGTTAATACTTTTTGAATGTAGAAAATATATTGTTTCTACAGAGCCTTAAGAATACGCTTTACCATGCCAGGTCCTTCATAAACAAAACCGGTATAAATTTGAAGTAAGGATGCTCCCGCCTCTAGTTTGTCAATCGCATCTTGTGGAGTATGAATGCCTCCAACTCCAATGATAGGAAAGCTCCCTTTGCTGTTTGTGTTAAGAAAACGGATCACATCAGTACTTCTGTTGCTGAGGGGCTTTCCACTCAAGCCACCTTTTTCTGCGCAAATCGCAGAGTCACTTTGAAGTCCATTTCGATCAATTGTTGTATTGGTAGCGATGACACCATCGATCTTGGTGTCAGAAACAATATCGATGATATCCAACAATTGGGCGTCGGTTAGATCAGGAGCGATTTTTAACAAGATGGGCTTGGGGTTTTGGTGCTTCTGGTTCTCTGTTTGTAGGGTTTGAAGCAGGGTCGTAAGTGGTTTTTTCTCTTGCAAGTCACGTAAGTTTGGGGTATTTGGCGAACTGACATTCACGACAAAATAATCTACATAGGTAAACAAAGCGTTAAAACAAATAAGGTAATCTTGAGTAGCTTGGTCATTTGGTGTCGTTTTGTTTTTACCGATATTGCCACCAATGATCACATTCTTGTTCTTTTTCAATCTCAAAATTGCTGCATCAACGCCTTGATTATTAAACCCCATCCGATTGATGATTCCCTGATCAGCTAACAATCGAAAAAGGCGCTTTTTGGGGTTCCCATCTTGAGGTTTTGGCGTAAGGGTTCCGATTTCAATAAAGCCAAATCCAAAATTGGAAAGCTCTTTATACAGCTTGGCGTCTTTATCAAAACCGGCAGCGAGACCAATTGGATTTGGAAAACGAATGCCAAATACATGGCGCTCCAATTTGGGATGATCTATGGAGTACAAACGACGAACCAAGGGCCCTACAAAAGGGAGTTTATGAACGAGTCGGATTGATGCAAAAGAGAAATGGTGAACGCTCTCCGCATCGAATAAAAACAAAATGGGTCTAATGAGTAGTTTGTACACCTTTCACGCATAAAAAAAGCGCCAGAGGCGCTTTTGGTTATTATTTTTTGGAGGCCGGTGATAATTTTTGACTGAGTTCCATCGAAATGAAAGCTCTTTCCATTTTCAATTTTCCAGCCATGGTTTCCACCACACATGAATCATTTTGGTCATTGACTTCTACGATTTTGCCGTGGACACCAAACTTGGTAATTACACGGTCTCCCTTTTTCATACTGTTTTTAAAAGCTTTCTCTTTTTTCGCTCTGCGTTGCTGAGGTAGAATCATAAAAAAGAATATGATTCCAAACATCATCAACAGAAATGGGAGCTGACCTGCAAATGCGCCTTCCATAATTGTTATTTGTTTATTGTTGATTGGCCTGCGCTGCTTGACGACGAGCTTCTCGTTGTTGCTCTTTTAAGGGGTCTGGAGTTACAAATGTTCTGATTTGAACAACCTCTCTACCCTTTTCAGTGTTGGTCGTGAACGTAACTGATCGGTTGTTTGCGTTTGGCTTGTTATTCGAATCGAACTTAACAGTAACCTCTGCACTATCGCCAGGAGCAATGGGTTGGTCTTTTGGATAATCAGGAACCGTACAGCCACAACTTCCACGTGCATTGAGAATGATCAAATCGGATGAGCCAGTGTTTGTGAATGTAAACACCGTTTCTACAACCTCACCTTCATTGATTGTTCCAAAGTCGTGCGATAATTTGTCAAATGTCATTACAGGAGCATCGGACGTCGAGGCTTCTGCTGCTGCTGTTGAAGTCTCATTGGCTTTAGCTTTTTTTGACGGATCAGTCGAGCAAGCGCTTAGGAGTACTGCGAAAAATAAGATATGGATGTATTTCATGTGTTTAATTTTGTTGTAAAGGTAAACATTTCGATTGATTCTCGGTATTATTTATGATCGGACTGATTACGCTCTAGATCTTTGGAAATCACATCCAAAATTCCATTGATAAACGTGCTGCTTTTTGGAGTTGCATATTCTTTGGCAATTTCGAGGTATTCATTTATGGTAACCTTGGATGGGATCGATGGAAAATACAGAAATTCAGAGATGGCGAGTTTAAGCAAAATCATATCCAATACCGCAATTCGATCCTGCTCCCAATTGGGTGTGCGTCCTTTCAATTGAGCTGTTAGCTCCTCATCATGAACCGCGACAGATTTTAACAAATCTATTGCAAATGTTTGGTCTTCTGCATCTTTATAAATCGATTTCAATATCAAATCCTCCGGATCGGTATTTTCGCTTATGTGTAAAAGAGTATTCCGCACAATGGTATTTACTAATGGAAAATCATCAACCCATGATGGTTTGACTTCTTCAATCAGTTCATGAAGTCGCTCATAGGGCGCAATGACATTAGTGAAAAGATCAATCAAAGCTGTTTTATCAGACACAAAACCGGTTTCATTTTCTGAAAGATAGGCAGCATAACGATCACTCGCAGCAATTTGATCCCATATCAACCGGACATACTCATTGTGCTGTTTCCAGTAATTGATTTTGAACTTGGCAGTCTTGGATTTCAAAATTTTGCTGTTAGACAATTTTGCAATTACTAGATTTGAAAAGAATTTTGGATTGAGTTGATTAGGATCGGCTTTCAAATACTGCGTTTCAGCGAGTTTATGAAGTGATCGACCACAGGCTTGGACCTCAACAAACATATTGAGCATCAACAAGTACAATTCAAAAAAACCTGTATTACTAAGTTTTAATTGTTGTTGAGCATTTTCTAGGTCAAAAGGACAACTTATTGTGTTAGCATAGAGCTGTTGCATAACTTTTACGCGCAAGTGTCGTCTGGTCAGCATGTCAAAGATTTCATATATTCCTCACAAAAATACACTTATTAACGGTTTGAAATCCACAAACGGTTAATTAAAACTTGCACACTATCTTTGACAACACAATTTCACACGATTGCGCGCATTACAATTTCTTAACAAATATCTTTATAAGTATCGAACACGTCTTGTTCTCGGATTTGTTTTTACAATTTCTGCCAAGGTATTTGCTGTTGTTGCTCCGAGTTTAGTTGGAGACTCAATTACTGTGGTCAGTCGGTATCTAGTTGTTGCCGACGGAGACCTCACAGAAACCAAAAATATCTTGCTACAAAACATTGCGTTGATCGTTGGGGCTGCTATACTTTCAGGCTTGTTTACCTTCATAATGCGTCAAACCATTATCAATGTCTCGCGTTTTATTGAATTTGATCTCAAAAATGAAATCTATCAACATTATCAACGTTTGAGCTTAAACTTTTACAAAAACAATCGAACTGGAGATTTGATGAACAGAATTAGTGAAGATGTTTCCAAGGTGCGTATGTATTTTGGACCAGCACTAATGTATAGCATTAATACTGTATCACTTTTTGTGATTGTCATTTCCTACATGTTTAGCGTAGCTCCAACCTTGACTCTCTATGCTTTGGCGCCCCTTCCGCTATTGTCATTAGCGATCTATCAATTGAGCAGATCGATCCATAGACGTAGCACCATTGTTCAAGAATACCTTTCTAAACTCTCTGCATTCGCGCAAGAAATGTTTAGCGGAATTGGTGTTATCAAAGCCAATGCCATAGAGCCAACTGCAAACAAAAAGATGGGATCTTTGGCTTTAGAAAGTATGTCCAAAAATATGCACTTGGTTCAGGTGCAAGCATGGTTTTTCCCATTGATGATTTTACTGATTGGCCTTTCTAATATTTTGGTCATATTTATTGGTGGTAGGCAGTTTATCATTGGCCAAATTGAATTAGGTACTCTAGCAGAGTTTATAATTTACATCAATATGTTGACATGGCCCGTAGCTACAGTTGGCTGGGTAACTTCTATCGTGCAACAAGCGGAAGCTTCACAAAAACGAATTAATGAGTTTTTGGGACAAGAGCCAGAAATTGTCAATCTAAAAGGTGGCAAAAAACTCCAATCCTACAGCATTGAATTTGATAATGTATCATTTTCTTATGACAACAGCAGAGAAGAATCCGTCAATAAAGTGAGCTTTCAACTTGAAGCTGGAAAAACTTTAGCTATTTTGGGTCGTACAGGTTGTGGAAAAACAACGCTTTTACAGCTCATTACAAGGATGTACGATGTGAGCTCAGGAGCCGTAAAAGTTGGCGATGTAGATGTTCGCGAGCTAGACCTTAAAATATTGAGGGGTCATATTGGTGTTGTACCTCAAGAGGCCTTTTTGTTTTCAGATACTTTGGAAAACAATATCCGTTTTGGAAAAGCCGATACAACCAAAACCGAAGTTGAAAATGCTGCTAAACAAGCCGCCGTTCACAATAGCATCATGAATTTTTCTAAAGGTTATCAAACCATTATTGGAGAACGAGGAGTATCCCTTTCTGGTGGTCAAAAGCAACGGATGTCAATTGCAAGAGCTTTGATTAAGCGTCCCGAAATTTTGCTGTTTGACGATTCCTTTTCCGCTGTGGATACCCAAACCGAAGAAATCATATTAAGTAATCTAAAATCGATGTCTTTTCAATCGACAAAAATTGTGGTTTGTCATCGGGTATCTTCAGCCAAAAATGCAGATTTTATAATGGTGATGGAAGATGGTTGTATTATCCAATATGGCACACATGACTCGTTGGTCAACGCGCCCGGCCATTATGCAGATCTGTGTAAAAAGCAGCTGTAAGTAGTTTACAGTTTCTTTTAAAAAAGTATGAGGAGCAATGATATTTGTATGTTTGTAAAAAAACATGGCACGTACACCCTCTAATATGTTGCCCTTAGGCACACATGCACCTGCATTTTCACTTCCAGACACGGTTAGTGGAGAAACCTTATCACTTGACCAAATCCATGGGAAAGAAGGAACTGTAGTGATGTTTATCTGCAATCACTGTCCATTTGTCAAACATTTATTTACGGGGATTGTTGATTTGGCCAATGATTACATCTATAAAGGTGTTTCTTTTCTAGCAATTTCAAGCAATGATGTTAAAAACTATCCCGACGACTCTCCCGATTTGATGACGAAAGTAGCTGCCGAACAAAAGTTTCCTTTTCCCTATTTATATGATGAAACACAAGAAGTTGCACGTGCATACGATGCTGCTTGTACTCCTGATTTTTATATATTTAATAAGAACAAGTCTTTGGTTTACCGCGGACAGTTTGACGACTCTAGACCAGAAAATGGTATTCCCGTGACAGGAAATGATATGCGATTAGCATTAGAGGCCATGTGTGATGGAAGAGAAATTTCAGTGATCCAAAAGCCGAGTATCGGTTGTAATGTCAAGTGGAAGAGCTAGCTAACTGCCACAAGCTCCACATCAAAAATCAATACAGCATCTGGCGGAATTACACCTCCTGCTCCTCTAGATCCATAAGCTAAATCGGAAGGAATAACAAAACGCGCTTTGTCTCCTACTTTTAGTAAGGACACCCCTTCATCCCACCCTGGGATCACCTGACCCTGGCCCAAGATAAAGTCAATGGGTTGTTGGCGTTTGTACGAAGAGTCAAACACTGTTCCATCAAGGAGTTGCCCTTTATAATGAACTGAAACCGTTTGGCCATTAGCCACTTGTTGCCCAGCACCCTTTTGTATAATTTGATAGCGCAAGCCGCTATCTGTTTGCTGAAAGCCCACACTTTCTTTATCGATTTCTTCCGCTTGCTTAGCTTTTTGAGCTTCGATGCGTTCTTGTGCCTTTTGAATGTGAGAATTGAAGGCGGTAACAGCATCCCAGTCTTGTGCATCTTTACCAATGCGGTGAATTTCAATCTTATCAATTTTATCCCCTTGAGTAATAGAGTCAACAATTTGTTGACCTTCAATAACACAGCCAAATACCGTATGTTTTCCATCTAGCCACGGGGTTGGAACATGCGTAATAAAAAATTGGCTTCCATTTGTTCCCGGACCAGCATTTGCCATCGATAGTATACCGGCTTTATCGTGACGTAGACTGGCATCGATTTCGTCATCAAATTTGTAACCAGGTCCGCCAACACCACTTCCTTGCGGACACCCCCCCTGAACCATAAAATCTGGTATCACACGATGAAAGTTCAAGCCATCGTAAAAAGGTATCCCTATTTGCTTCACTTCATTGGCTAAACTTCCTTCTGCCAATCCGATAAAATTACCCACGGTTGCTGGTGTCTTTTCGTAATGAAGTTGAAGAGTTAGGGTTCCTTTTTGGGTGTGAATTGAAGCGTATATACCGTCTTTCATATCAAATCATTAGTCGGTAAATATAGCGAAAAGAAAGGTGCTTAATTGGCAACCTCACTAATAAATTTGATTCGAAAAATTCGCAAATCATCTTCTTCAAATTCACCATCAAACTCATGAAAAGCATCTTGAACATCATCATTTTCAGCTTCCATAAAATACTCCTTAAGCTCTTCCTGTTGGTCCTCGTCAAACAAATTATCTACCTCATAGCCAATGTCCAGCTTTGTCCCAGAAAAAACAATTGTTTCGAGTTCCTTGATAAAGTTAGTTCTGTCCATTCCCTTGGCATCAGCAATATCTTCGAGAGGTAGTTTCCGGTCGATATTTTGAATGATATATAATTTGAGTGTTGAATTAGCACCCGTACTTTTGATGATGATATCTTGCGGACGGACGACGTCATTTTCTTTACAATATTTTTCGATTAGTTTCACAAAAGAACTTCCAAATTTCACTGCTTTACCCACACCTACCCCATAGATATTTTTGAGTTCCTCAATGCTGATTGGGTACTTTAAAAGCATGTCTTCTATAGAGGATTCCTGAAAAACAGCGTACGGAGGAACACCAGATTGTTCTGACACCCTTTTTCGTTCTTTCATTAAAAGTCCATGCAATTTCTTGTCAAAAACTGCCACACCAACCCCACTCGACGGTGGAGCAGATTGGACCTGATCATATTCATGATTTTCCGTCATGAAAAATGAATGAGGAGATTGAAGGAAGTCTAACCCTTTTTTCGTCAACTTGATGACGCCATAACTTTCAATTTCTTTTTTGAGTAAACCAGCCACAAAAAGTTGGCGAATCAGAGCTCGCCAATAAGATGGAGTTTGATCAGAACCAATACCGAAAAAATCTTGATCTACAACCTGACGAGTGATCAACCACGCATTTTTAAGTCCAGAGAGAATATTGACAATTTCCTTAAATCGATATTGTTGGGCGGTATCATTGATGACTGTAAGCAGCTTTTCAACCTGCTCTTTAGCTTCCTTTTTTGGCTTTGGGTTTCGTGAATTGTCGTCCATATCAGCACCAGGACCATTGTTTTCGTCAAACTCTTCGCCAAAATAGTGGAGGATAAACTTGCGCCTAGACATCGAGGTTTCCGCATAGGCAACCATTTCGTGCAGAAGAGCGTAACCGATCTCCTGCTCAGCAATGGGTTTTCCTGACATGAACTTTTCTAATTTTTCAATATCTTTATATGCATAAAACGCCAAGCAGTGCCCCTCTCCACCATCGCGACCCGCACGGCCCGTTTCTTGGTAGTAGCTTTCAATACTTTTTGGGATATCATGATGGATTACAAATCGTACATCGGGCTTATCTATTCCCATTCCAAATGCAATGGTAGCGACAACTACATCTACATCTTCCATCAAGAACATATCTTGATTCTTCTCACGTTGTTTGGTGTCTAGACCTGCATGATAAGGAACTGCTTTGATACCATTGACTTTTAAAACCTCAGCGAGCTGCTCTACACGCTTTCTCGATAAGCAATACACAATACCCGACTTACCTTGATTTTTTTTGATAAATGAGGTAATATCACGGTCAACTTGATCCGTTTTTGGCAGTACCTCATAAAACAAATTTGGGCGGTTAAAAGATGCTTTAAAGGTTACTGCGTTTGTGATCCCAAGATTTTTTAAAATATCTTCTTGCACTTTTGGAGTAGCTGTAGCAGTTAACCCAATCACTGGAATTTTTTCACCAATACGATCTATTATCAATTTTAAATTTCGGTACTCTGGTCTGAAGTCATGGCCCCATTCTGAAATACAGTGCGCTTCATCGACTGCCATAAAACTAATGGGGACAGAACGAAAAAAATCAACATAGTCTTGTTTAGATAGTGACTCAGGGGCTAAATAAAGTAATTTCGTAACCCCACTTTTAATATCATCTTTTACCAATTGTACTTGACTTTTGGTCAGTGAGGAATTTAAAACATGTGCTATGCCGTCCTGCTTCGAGATTCCACGAATGGCATCAACTTGATTTTTCATCAAAGCGATAAGTGGGGAAACAACAATAGCTGTTCCCTCAAGAAGCAATGCTGGCAATTGATAACACAAAGATTTTCCACCTCCAGTAGGCATAATCACAAAAGTGTCCTTACCAGAAAGTAGGGTATGAATCACTTCTTCTTGAAGACCACGAAATTTAGAGAATCCAAAAAAATGCTTTAAAGAAGATGAAAGCTTATAATCTTTGGAACTCATGTTTACCTGTAAAGCCGATTTTGTACATTTGTCAATTAAATATACGTCATAATTTTCAAACTTTTTAAGCTCATCTGACATCGGGCAAAAAAACCTATAAATTTTAATAAGTTCATACAAATGGCTGAAAAGGAAATGTCTTTCTTGGAACACTTAGAAGATTTGCGGTGGCATGTTCTACGATCAATTGTTGCCATACTGATTACTGCTTTAGCTGCATTTTTGGCTAAAAATTTTGTCTTTGACGTTTTGTTATTTGGCCCTAAAAAAACAGATTTTTTAACCTATAAAATACTTTGTCAAGTGTCCAACCTAATAGGCTTTGATGATAGCTTTTGCATTAGTGAATTGCCTTTTCGAATTCAAAGCCGTACCATGGCTGGTCAGTTTTCAGCACACATTTGGACGTCGATAACCTTGGGATTTGTAGTGGCATTTCCCTATGTGGTTTATCAGTTTTGGAAATTTATTAGCCCAGGTCTATATGCTAATGAGAAAAAAACGGCAAGCGGTTTCATATCCATTTCTTCACTTTTATTTTTTATGGGTGTTTTATTTGGCTACTATGTTGTCACGCCTCTTTCCATACGCTTTTTAGCCACCTACAACGTGAGTGCTGAGATATTCAATGATTTTGATCTCAATAGTTACACCGCGCTTGTGCGGGCATCTGTCTTGGCATCAGGTCTAATTTTTGAACTGCCCATTTTAGTCTATTTTTTAACTAAAATTGGACTTATTACTCCAGAGCTGATGCGTAAATACCGAAAAATAGCACTAGTCTTGGTCATGTTTTTATCAGCAGTAATCACACCGCCAGATGTAGCCAGTCAAATCATCGTAGCAATTCCTGTGCTCATTTTGTATGAGTTGAGTATATTTATATCCAAGCGAGTTGTTCGAAACCTGAACAAAAAAAGCTGAGAAAATGTTGAAATTAGCAGCAAATCATATCACCAAACGATACGGCAAACGAAAAGTAGTTGATGATGTTAGTATCGAAGTTAGCCAAGGCGAAATCGTAGGTCTACTCGGACCAAATGGTGCTGGAAAAACAACATCTTTTTACACCATCGTTGGCTTGATTAAACCCAACTCTGGTTCCATCGTATTGGACAATACCAATATCACCTCCTATCCAATGTACCAACGAGCGCAAAACGGTATTGGCTATTTGGCACAAGAGGCATCGGTTTTTCGAAAATTAAGTGTAGAAGACAATATCCGATGTGTGTTGGAGCTCACGAAAATGAGCAAGTCTGAACAACAAGAAAAAACAGAGTCATTACTCGAGGAATTCAGTTTAACCTCTATTCGAAAAAATCGTGGAGATTTACTGTCGGGTGGAGAGCGTAGGCGTACAGAAATCGCTCGTGCATTAGCAACAGACCCTAAATTTTTACTTCTAGACGAGCCATTTGCAGGGGTTGATCCTGTTGCGGTTGAGGACATTCAAAAAATTGTGGCTCATCTAAAAAAGAAAAGTATCGGGATCCTTATTACAGATCACAATGTTCAGGAAACACTAGCAATCACTGACCGAACCTATCTGATGTTTGAAGGAAAAATACTTAAAGCGGGGAAACCTGAAGATTTAGCAAATGATGAGATCGTTCGAAAAGTTTACCTTGGGCAAAATTTTGAGCTCCGTAAAAAGAAAATCACCCTTTAGATTTCGTCACAATGCGGTACGTTAGAGAAAGTAAAACGTATATACTTATCGATAAGCTCCATGCACCATGGCCAAAGCGTATCCACAAAAACAACAGTAATAGCATGATTAGCAATACCAACACAATAGAGGTGACTGAATTTTTGAGTTGGAAACGATAAAATATAAGTGAGCTGTTGAGCAAATAAGATGTAACGACTATACCAACCATAACAAAAGGGAAAGTCAAATCGAGGCCGAGATGAGGAACCCCAATCCAAAGTAACGCATTTGCAGGAGTGGGGAGACCTCTAAAGCAAACCAGACTGTTCTCACTAGTGTTATACTTTGCCAATCGGTAAGCAGAAGCTAGCGTAATGATAAACCCGAGAAATGTCCAAGGGTAATCAACATTCAGAGTTGTTAGCATCGCCGTAGTAAGGGCCCCAGGGACTACACCAAAACTAATCACATCCGCCAAAGAATCGAGTTCAGCGCCAAAATGACTAGTCCACCCCATGGTACGTGCGACAAAACCGTCAAAAAAATCAAATACAGTAGCTAATAAGACACAAATGGTAGCCGTCTCAAAATCCAATATCGCAATAAAAAAAAGTGCGCAACAACCAAGTGCAGCATTGGCTAAGGTGAGGGTGTTTGGGATAAACTTCATGATGCGAAGATAACAAAGTCATGAACATCATTGCGATTTGCTTTTTCCTATCTTTGAACGAATGAACAGCAATCTATTTAAAAGTATCCTAAGTGCTGTGTTGCTAACGTTTGCTTGGCCGATCAATGGGTTTTCTATACTCATCTTTTTCGCTTTTGTGCCTATGCTTCAAGTCCTTTTTGATCAACCATCAAAAAAGTCAAAACAAACAACTGCTTTCTTTTTTCTAGGCTTTTGCCTTTGGAATTTAGGGATTTCTTGGTGGATCTGGAACGCATCACCATTTGGGATGTGGTTCGCTGTCATTGTAAATAGTTGGTTGATGACAATCGTATTTATGGCAACTCGCATGGTCATCCGAAGACTATCAAACCAAGCAGGTCTTTTGTTTCTGACTACGTTTTGGATGAGCTTTGAACTTCTGCATTTGTATTGGGACTTTTCATGGCCATGGTTTCAACTGGGAAATGTGTTCTCTGAAACGACCTCATGGATACAATGGTACGAATACACTGGTGTGTTTGGGGGTAGTCTTTGGGTTTGGATTGTGAATATCCTATGCTTTCAAGCCGTTCGAGGGACTTCGTTCGAATTCCGAAAATTAGCTTTGTGCCTTGTTGCGATTGCCATCCCTATTAGTATTTCTTTGTTGATCTACAGCAATCATAAACCGCAAAATAATTCAACGATTGATGTTGTTATCGCACAGCCAAACATTGACCCTTACGAGGAAAAATTTGCAGCGAGTGATCTCGAACAATCCAAATCACTTTTTGAACTCATTGCGCCAAAGCTGACCACAACAACAGACTTGATCCTTGCGCCCGAAACTTACTTTACGGAAGGTTTCGGCTCCTATTTGCCAAGCTTTATGTCAAGTCCACTATACCAGACTATTCAAGATGAAATTGATCAAATCGGAACTGTACAGTTGATGACAGGTATACAGTTTTATCAAGTTTACTCAGAATTAGATAAAACCACAACTTCAAATCAATATGGCCACCAATGGGTTGACTTTTACAACAGTGCATTTTTAAGTGGAACGAATCCTTTGCAAGTGTATCATAAATCTAAACTTGTCGTCGGGGTTGAAACCTTACCTTACAAACAAGTCATTGAGCCATTATTGGGAAACATCATGCTAGACTTGGGGGGGACAGTTCGCAGTCGGGCTACTGGTTCAGAGCGGAGTGTATTTCAACTTAACAGTGAAACCAAAGTTGCTCCTATCATCTGCTATGAGTCAGTTTATGGTAGTTTTATCAGCGGCTTTGTTCGCAATGGCGCAGAGTTTTTAGCCGTGATGACAAATGATGCTTGGTGGGGAACAACTCCAGGACATCGCCAATTGTTGAGCTACACAAAACTTCGTGCAATCGAGACAAGGTTACCCATTATCAGGTCTGCAAATTCAGGAATTTCAGCTGTGATTGATACTTTTGGGGAGGTCACACAACAAATTCCTTATCTCGAACGTGGTGCCATGTCTTCTACAATTACTCCACAAAAACAAATCACCTTTTACGTGTTGTATGGAGATTATATTGCACGTTTGTCTTTGTTTATATCCATCCTTTTGCTATTACTTGCAATCGCACGAAAAAAACTGATTTTTAGATAGTTATATTAATAATCTTTTTAACTTAGCAAGAAAATTGAACCTGCATCATGCAGGATTTACTCATGAAAATCTACACCAAAACTGGCGATCAGGGTATGACCTCACTATATGGAGGTGAACGCGTATCCAAAAGCCATCTGCGCATTGAAACCTACGGAACCGTAGACGAACTGAATGCTTGGATTGGAATGATTGTCTCGAATTCTGAACGCGAATACTACTATTCTGATTTGGTGACGATTCAAAACCATTTGTTTGTTTTGGGAGCCATGCTAGCTGTCGATGGGGAGCATACCGAGTTACCCTTGAAAAAAATTGAAAATGATGATATAAAATGGATTGAGAAATGTATCGATAAAATCGTGGCGGCCCTTCCGCCCATGACCCATTTTATTCTACCAGGAGGTAGCACGGTAGCTTCTCATGCTCACCTTGCACGATGTGTGTGTCGACGAGCAGAAAGACTCGCTGTTACGCTTAGTAAAAGTTCATTTGTAGACGATATTGCTGTAATTTATCTCAATCGACTTTCAGATTATCTGTTTTGCTTAGCGCGTTTAATCTGTAAAAATACTGATAGTGAGGAAGTTAAGTGGATTCCTAGAATCTAACTATTTTACTTGCATAATCCCACCAAACCTATATTTTTGCAACTTAAATACAGTGTGCTATGTATTGGACTTTAGAACTCGCATCTTATCTCAGTGATGCCCCTTGGCCAGCAAACAAAGACGAGCTAATCGACTTCGCCATTCGTACTGGTTCTCCTCTTGAAGTTGTTGAAAATCTTCAGGCGATAGAAGACGAAGGCGAGGTTTATGAATCTATCGATGAAATCTGGCCCGATTACCCAACTGATGATGATTATCTTTGGAATGAAGATGAGTACTAAAATTTAGCTACACAGTTTAGTTAAACAACGACCTTTTTTTCATTATTTTTGATATACTAGACGACAACCTATGAGTATTTTGAATCGTGTTTTAAACGTTTTTGTTGGGGATAAGTCCCGTAAAGATTTAAAATCCATTCAACCCATCGTTTCTCAAATTCTTGAACAAGAGAAAAAACTCTCAACAATTTCTAACGATGAGCTAAGAGAAAAAACGAACGGTTTTAGATCCCAAATCCAAGACATCAGAACACCATTTCAGAAAAAAATAAACACCCTACAGCTACAAATTGACCAGAGCCGGAATATAGAAGAAAAAGAGTCTCTGTACAGCGAAATTGATGCGCTACAGGAAGAAGCAAATCAAGGAGTTTCGGCTTACCTCGATGAAATTTTACCAACTGCCTTTGCCATTGTCAAAGAAACTGCAAAACGATTTACAAACAACAGCTCGATTGAAGTCACAGCTAACGCATTTGACAGAGAGGTTTCAGGTGCAAAATCATATGTTAAATTAAATGGAGACAAAGCAACTTGGTCCAATTCATGGGATGCAGCAGGCAAACAAGTCACTTGGGATATGATCCATTATGACGTACAGCTTATCGGTGGGATTATCCTTCACCAGGGAAAAATCGGTGAAATGCAGACCGGAGAAGGAAAAACCTTAGTGGCTACACTCCCTGTATATCTCAACGCCTTGAGTGGTAATGGGGTTCATTTGGTAACTGTAAATGATTACCTCGCCAAAAGAGACAGTGCATGGATGGCGCCTATTTTCGAATTCCATGGTCTGAGCGTGGATTGTATCGACTATCACAAGCCCAACTCTCCCGAACGCCGAAAAGCTTATCTGGCAGATATTACCTATGGCACAAATAATGCTTTTGGATTTGATTACCTGCGAGACAATATGGCACACTCAACTGAGGATATGGTACAGCGTGTTCACAACTACGCGATTGTAGATGAGGTTGACTCTGTCTTGATTGACGACGCAAGAACACCATTGATTATTTCTGGTCCTGTGCAAGAGGGCGATCGACACGAATTTACCGAGCTCAAACCAAAAATAGCTCAAATTGTACAGAGCCAAAGGCAATATATCAACACAGTCTTGGCTGATGCGAAAAAGCATATAGCCGAGGGCAATACCGTTGACGGTGGATTTATGCTCCTCCGCGCTTTTCGAGGATTGCCAAAAAACAAGGCACTCATCAAGTTTTTGAGCCAAGAAGGTGTTCGACAACTCCTACAAAAAACTGAAGGGCAATACATGCAGGACAACAACCGAGAAATGCCCAAAATTGATGCGGAATTATTTTTCGTTATCGATGAGAAAAACAACCAAATCGAACTTACAGACAAAGGGGTTGAAAAGTTATCTGACTATAAAAATACTGCTGACTTTTTTGTGCTACCAGATTTGGGTGCTGAAATTGCAAAAATTGAAAGCAAAGGTCTAGATATCGAAATTGAAGCGGAAGAAAAAGAGAAACTATTTGGTGAATTTAGTGTGAAAAGCGAGCGAATTCACACCTTGAATCAATTGTTAAAAGCCTATACCCTCTTCGAAAAAGACATTGCCTATGTGGTTATGGACAACCAGGTAAAAATTGTCGATGAGCAAACGGGACGGATTATGGAAGGTCGTCGCTACTCTGACGGCTTGCATCAGGCCATTGAAGCTAAAGAGAATGTAAAAATTGAAGCTGCCACCCAAACCTTTGCTACAATCACACTTCAAAACTATTTTCGAATGTATCTCAAACTGGCTGGTATGACGGGTACAGCGACCACAGAAGCAGGTGAGTTCTGGGAAATTTATGAGCTTGATGTTGTCGAAATTCCCACCAACCGACCAATTTCCCGAAATGATGAAAACGATCTGATTTACAAAACCAAACGCGAAAAGTACAATGCGGTTATCGAACATGTGACGCAGCTATCCAATGCTGGTCGCCCCGTGTTAATTGGCACAACATCCGTTGAGATTTCAGAACTCTTGAGTCGAATGCTACAGCGGCAAAATATAAAACACAATGTACTCAATGCTAAGTTGCACAAAAAAGAGGCAGATATCGTTGCAGAAGCAGGAGACGCAGGTATCGTGACCATTGCAACAAACATGGCCGGACGTGGAACTGATATTAAAATAAACGATGCAGTCAAAACTGCTGGTGGACTTGCGATTATCGGCACAGAACGACATGATTCACGCCGAGTGGATCGCCAACTTCGCGGACGTTCAGGTAGACAAGGGGATCCCGGTAGCTCTCAATTTTATGTGTCACTCGAGGACAATTTGATGCGATTGTTTGGCTCTGAAAGAGTAGCTAAAATGATGGATCGTATGGGGGTGAAAGAAGGTGAGGTGATTCAACACTCTTTGATGACCAAATCAATTGAACGCGCTCAGAAAAAAGTAGAAGAAAACAACTTTGGTATTCGTAAGCGTCTCCTTGAGTATGACGATGTGATGAATGCTCAGAGAGAAGTGGTTTACAAACGTCGCAAACATGCACTTAAAGGAGAGCGATTAAAAGTAGACATTGCCAATATGGTTTATGAGACCGCTCAAAGTATTGTTGAAAACAACCGAGAAGCAAAAGATTTTAAAAACTTTGATTTTGAACTGATACGTTTCTTTTCTATGAGCTCCCCAGTTGATGCCCAAGAATTTGAAACCATGGATCACACTGAGTTGATCGATCAGGTTTACGAAGCTGCATACGAACGTTTACAGAGCAAAACCAAACAAAGCGCAGAACAAGTGTTTCCGGTGATCAAGGATGTATATGAGAATCCTGCAAATAAGTTTGAGCGTATCGTTGTTCCTTTTACGGATGGTAAAAAAACCTTGAATGTGGTTACAAATTTGAAAAACGCTTATGAATCAAAAGGGAAGCAACTAATTGAAGACTTTGAAAAAAATATCAGCTTAGCGATTATTGATGATTCATGGAAAGAGCATCTTCGTAAAATGGACGAGCTCAAGCAATCTGTACAATTGGCAGTCCACGAGCAAAAAGACCCTTTGTTGATTTACAAATTTGAGGCTTTTGAGCTCTTCAAAACTCTAATGGATAAAATCAACCGAGATATTGTCTCCTTTTTGTTTAAAGGCGAATTACCTGCTCGCGAAAGTCAACCTATACGGGAAGCGCGAAATGTGCGTCGAAAGCAAAATATACAAACCTCAAAAGAAGAGGTGCTGAATAGCGATGAAATGGCAATCCAGAACCGTCAGGTAGGCGCATCGGCTGGACAGCGACAAAGAGAAGTGGTGGAAACCATTGTCCGCGAAAGACCTAAAATTGGGAGAAATGAAAAAGTTGAGATTCAGCACATCACTTCAGGAGAACGAAAAAAGGTTAAGTTCAAACAAGCCGAGCCCCTACTCATCAAAGGAGAATGGGTTTTGATTGAAGCATCATGATTGTAATCATTGGTCCTGCACATCCATATCGAGGTGGGATTGCTGACACCAACGAGTCTTTAGCACAAGTCCTGACTGAGTTGGGCCACGATGTTGAAATCTTTTCATTTTCACGACTGTATCCAAGTGGACTTTTCCCAGGAAAAACACAGTTTAGCAGTAAAGAAAAGCCAGAGGGAATTGATATTGAAAGATGTATCGATTCGATTGGGCCTAGTTCTTGGCGAAAGACCGCAAAAGCAATCAACAAAATGTCACCCTCACTTGTTGTTTTTCGCTACTGGACTCCATTTTTGGGGCCATGTCTGGGAACGATTACACGCATGATCAATACCAAATGTGTAACCATCGTTGACAATGCCATCAGCCACGAGCCAAAATTTGGCGAGTCTTTATTTCTCCGCTATATGCTGGCAGCTCAAGACGGTGTGATTTCACTATCACATCACACTTCAAAACAGCTGAAATTTATTAAATCAAAGCCATGTTTGACGTATCCACACCCCATCAATAGAGGGCTTGTACCAGCAATTGAAAAAGAAAAGGCAAGATCAATTCTAGGTCTGGATCAAAATGCTCCTGTTGTGTTGTTTTTTGGGTTGATTAGAAAATATAAAGGAGTTGGACTATTGATTGAGGCGATTGCTCAGCTCAAAAATCAAATCCCAGATCTACGTGTTTTAATAGTTGGCGAGCCATACATCTCGATAAGGCCGTATTTAAAGCAAATAAAAGAACTTGGCATGGAAGAAATCATAAGCTTCCACACTTCCTATGTAGAGGACAAAGATGTTGGGGTGTGGTTTTCTGCCTGCGATTGCGTTGTACAACCATATCAAGCAGCAAGTCAAAGTGGAATTACACCAATGGCATTGCATTATCAACGTCCTATGGTCGTTACTGACGTTGGTGGATTATCTGAAGGGTTAGACATGCCAATAGCTAAAATCGTTTCTCCATTTGCGAGTTCCATCGCAGCTGGCTTGGAGACAATTTTAAATGCGGGTTCCCCACCGAAAAAAAATTTTACAGCCTACCAAGAACAAAGAAGCTGGAAAAATTTTGCAAAAAAAGTACTCATTTTTGCACAATCTTTGTAGCATTAAACAAAATCATTATTATGAAAATACTTATTAGCTACTTTTTTACTGGACTTATTTACCTACTTATGTCATCTTGCCATATCGCACCTTCAAAAATGGTTGACAATCCTACGCCCGTGGGGTTGCCAAATTCGATAGAACTTCAAGAATATAAAACAGCTTATTTTGCATCAGGATGTTTTTGGTGTGTTGAAGCTATTTATGAAAGTGTATATGGAGTTCAAGAAGTGATTTCTGGATATGCAGGGGGAACGACCGTAAACCCGAATTATCAACAAATTGGGACTGGACGTACTGGTCATGCCGAGACTGTTCAGGTGTATTACGACCCTAGTAAAGTAGACTTTAAAACGCTTCTTGCTGTTTTTTTTAATTCCCATGATCCTACGACAAAGAATCGACAAGGACCAGACTCAGGTACGCAATACCGCTCCATTGCTTTTTACAACAATGATAACGAAAAGAACATCATTGAAGACTATATTAAAGAGTTGACTCGCGATCAATTGTTTGATAGACCGATTGTTACCGAAATCAAGTCGCTCTCCGTTTTTTATAAAGCTGAAGAATACCACCAGGATTTTGAAAAGCTCAATCCACTTCACCCCTATGTACGTCAGATATCCATTCCTCGATTGAATCGATTTAAGGCAAAAAGTCCAGAAGTTTTAAAAGAGTCAAAATAGGAAAATTCTGATTCTAAGGGAGTAAATATCGGCGTGACATTCGCGCAAATACAAACCCAATCGCTGATCCAAAAAGAGCACCACAAACGATATCGATAGGGTAATGTACGCCAACATAAACTCGACTGTATGCAACAATAGCTGCCCACAAAACCAGCCAACGCATAGCAGGATATATCGATTTAAAAAATGTGATAAAGAAAATGGCTAGAGCAAAAGAATTTGAGGAATGGCCAGAGAAAAATCCATACAGCCCGCCACACCGATCTTTTACCAATCGCATAAAGGGAGCAATATCATGGTCATGACAAGGACGTAATCTTGCGAATCCGTCTTTAAACAAATTGGTAATTTGATCCGTACAAGTGATCAATAAAGCAATGGTAAAGACAAACCACATCCCCTTTTTCCATCCAATGTGTCGGAAAGTATAGATTAAGAGCACCACATAAAGGGGTATCATGTTGAATTTGTCAGTCATAAACAGCCAAAACCCGTCCCATGACTCAGATCCGAGAGTGTTTAGAAACAGAAAGAGTTGTTCGTCAAGTTGAATCATTGGTAAGATGATATTTGCTGATCATAAAATTTGGTAGCTTGCTCAACCCAATGTGCTACTTCTTGTGTTGCGATTTCTTTATCTTCAGCAGAAAAGGACTCCCACCACTCGATCTCATCGTTTTGAAAGTTGATTACAAAACGAGGAAAAGTGGTGTGGATTACAAAAATTGATTCTGGATATTCAGATGAATCCGCTAAAAGAAATTCAGGTAGTTGTTCCATTGTTACGAATAAGTTTTTTGGTCTGGAATAAAAAACGAAGATACAACAACAGGGAAGATGCCACCAAACCAGATAAAAGACCGATCCAAACCCCAATAGCCCCTAAGGTCGTGTAGAGGCCAAGGTATACCATCGTTGTAAATCCAACCAAGCCGTAAGACGCAAAGCATATCCAAGTCGGAATAACCACATCTTGCAATCCGCGAAGTGCACCGAGAGCAACGACTTGAGCGCCATCAAAAATTTGAAAAAAGGCAGCGACTAAAAATAAGGACGAAGCAATGGTAGCGACTTCTACTACATCGGCTGCTATCGATGACTCGAGATACAACCAAGGAAAGGCATCTTTGGCAAATATAAAAATCACTGCAAAGACAATATCAATAAACAGCGTCAATAAAAAAAACTGACTTGGCTATCCTTCTCAAATCCACAAATGCACCCAAACCCTTTTGATTCCCAACACGTACCATCGCTGCCACACTCAACCCCATGGCTACCATAAAGGTCATGGAAGAAATATTGAGTGCAATTTGATTTGCTGCCTGTTCGTTTTTCCCTAAGAGTCCACATACCCATATCGCAGAGGTAAAAAATGCAACCTCAAAAAGCATTTGAAGGGAAGATGGAAACCCCAACCGAAAGAGCTTACGCATTTGAATTTTGGAATATGCCATCTGCCATATCCCTTTGATATAATATAATAAATGTTTGTCGTAGCGAATCAAAACGATCAATGCAAAAAGCATCACTAATCGAGAAATTAGTGTTCCAATTGCAGCACCTGTAACACCCCATTCGGGGAAACCCCATTTACCAAAAATCAATACATAATTTACAATCACGTTGACCATGTTGGCAAGCACAGTCGCATACATAGAGTAACGAGTTAGCGACATTCCATCTGTAAACTGTTTAAAGGCCTGAAAAACAATTAATGGGAAAAGAGAAGCAGCAACCCATTTCAAATACGGGAATGCCAATTCGACAACTTCTTCAGGCTGACCCATAGAAAACATCAGATTTCGTGAAAGGTAAACCAATAAAAACAGAGCCAAGCCCAAAACAAGACACCACAGCAGACCGTGATAGAAAATCGACTTGACCTCTTCTGGGCGTTTGGCTGCGTCTCCCTCGGCTATCAAGGGGGTAATAGCAGTTGAAAATCCAATTCCAACCGACATCGCAATAAAAATAAAGCTGTTGCCGAGTGAGATTGCTGCCAATTCAGCAGTCCCCAGTTGCCCCACCATTACATTATCTATAAACTGAACTAAGGTGTGACCCAACATTCCGATAATGACTGGGTAAGAAAGTTTTAGGTTATAGGAAAATTCTTTGGTGTAATCCGTAAGATTCAAATTTGTCCGATTATTTAGCTTCTAAAAGTGATCCTCCGACAAGACCATAGGTGTCATATAAATAAATGAGAGAAGTCAGGGTGCCAGCACCCAATTCAAGCTCTCTTTTATTTACAGCATCAAAGGTATCTGTAGCTGCATGATGATGGTCAAAGTATCGTTGGGAATCGGGGCGCAGTCCAGCCAATACATTGGTTTTGGTTTTTAGCGGACCGATGTCTGCTCCACTCCCACCCTTTTCAAAGTAATGGATCAAATACGGCTTGAACAAAGGTTCCCAAGATTGCACCTGTTCAAATTCGTAATCAGGAAGATCAAAATTAAATCCTCTTGGAGTAAATCCCCCGGCATCAGATTCGAGTGCGAAAATATGTGTTTCGCCTTTTAAGGCAGCCATCTCAGCATACTTACGGCCTCCTCGGAGTCCGTTTTCTTCATTCATAAACAATACAACACGAATTGTCCTCTTGGGTTTGTAGTCCAGCTCTTTAAAAAGACGTAACACTTCCATAGACTGTACACAGCCCGCACCGTCATCATGGGCACCATCGCCAATATCCCAGGAATCGAGATGACCGCCCACCAGAATAATTTCATCTGGAAACATTGAACCAGTGATTTCACCAATCACATTATAAGACAATACATCTTCATACTGTTTACACTGTTGACGAAAAAAAAATTTGAGATATGGGGCAATTTTTAGAAGATTACTCAATTTCTCTGCTGCGTTGGTGCTTATTGCAGCAGCAGGAATACGTTGATTCACCGGTTGATCGCCATAGCTCATGGCTCCCGTATGCGGATAATCATCCATACTAAGACTCATCGACCGTACGATAACCCCAATCGCACCGAATTTACTTGCCTGACGAGCCCCATCGTAGCGTTGATTCACACAACCCCCGTAAGCAGAGAACGTACTGATCAAATCCGCTTGCATCGGGCGATTAAAAAAAACAATTTTTCCATCGATATTCTCTCGTCCCAAGACAGCGAGTTCCTCAAAATTTTGTACTTCTACTACCTCAGCTTTTAAGCCAACAGAAGGAGTTGCTACCGATCCCCCTAATGCGGTAATCGGGACGTTGAAAGTCACCCCTGGCTCAGTTTCAATCAACGCAAATTCTTTAGAACCACGAACCCATTTTGGCACCAATACGGGCTGTAACCAAACTCTGTCTAAGTTTAGCTTTTCCAACTCTTCTTTAGACCATTCTACAGCACGTTCAGCATTGAGCGAACCCGAAAGACGCCCCCCAATTTGGTTGGTTAGATAGTCTAGCCAGTCATAGGCCTGGCCGTTGAGCAAAGCCGTTTTATAAATCGATTTTAACATCAAAGAATCTTTTTGCTGCTGGGAATAGGAAAAGCATACAACAAAAAATAAAATAGAGAGCATAAATTGTTTCATGATAATCAGTAGATTTAGTGGTTGACAAACTGTTTGACTGCGTCTGCAGTGATGTGATTATCAGACAGAATATGGAGACGTTCAACTACATTTCGGAGTTGCCTAACGTTTCCCGTCCAATTCATTTCTTTAAGAAGTTTCACAGCGTTTTGTTCAATTGATTTTGGTGGCATTAAAGCAGCATTAAAATGATCAATGAGAAGAGGAATATCGCTTCGGCGATCATTTAATGGGGGTACTTGTATTTCGATAACAGCTAGTCGATGAAATAAATCCTCACGGAAACGCCTGGCATTAATTTCTTCGTTTAGATTTTTATTGGTAGCTGCGACCACTCTCACATCAACAGAAATGTCTTTATCACTTCCCACACGCTGAACCTTATGCTCTTGAAGGGCACGTAAAACTTTGGCTTGGGCTGGCAGACTCATATCGCCAATTTCGTCTAAAAACAGTGTGCCGCCATGAGCCGCTTCAAACTTTCCCTTACGTTCTTTGTGTGCCGAAGTAAACGCTCCTTTGACATGACCAAATAATTCACTTTCAATAAGCTCTGAAGGAATCGCTGCACAATTCACTTCCACAAAATTGCCTTTAGAACGAAGGCTATTTTTGTGAATGGCATCAGCAATCAACTCCTTACCGCTTCCATTTGGGCCTTGCACCAAGACGCGGGCTTGTGTGGGTGCGACTTTAGAAATCAACTTGTGAATGCGCTGCATGGCATCAGACTCTCCAACCATTTGTTGGGATACATTTGGTTTTTTTACTGTCTTTTGAACACGTGCTGGTTGGGCTTTCAATTGCAGGGCACTTCTGACCGTTGATAACAAATGATTAAGGTCAGGAGGTTTTGAAATATAATCGAATGCACCCATACGCATGGCCTTAACTGCTGTTTCCAGATTTCCATGACCAGAAATCATAACGACAGGAGTTGTAGGAGAGTGATTTCGAATAAAATCGAGCACTTCAATCCCATCCTTTTTGGGCATTTTGATATCGCAAAGAATAAGATCAAACTCTTGTTTTTTAACCATTGAGATTCCTTCTTGTCCATCTACTGCTTCAGTAAACTTATAAGTTTGATTATCTTCATGTAAAACCTTTTTTAAAACCCGACGAATGCTATCCTCGTCTTCAATAAGCAAAACATTTGACATATTATGATGAATGGATTACGCGTTGTGGGAATGGTATTTCAATATTATTCTCCGCAAAGGCATCATAGATTGAAAATCGAATATCACTTTGAATTGGAACGGCTTTAAAGCTGTTTTTCAATGAAAAGGCAATTTCAAAATCGAGACTGCTTTCTCCAAAGTTTTGAAACAAAACTGTCGGGGCTGGTGTTTTCAACACCGAACTGTGTTGTTCCGCGATATCAATCAATATTTTAGTGACGAGTTTAACATCTGTTCCGTAGGCAACGCTAACTGCTACACGTTCTCTGGTAATTTTTCCGTTTTCTGTCCAATTGTATAGGGTATTAGTCAGATACAAGTGATTAGGAATTACAAGAACTTTATTATCTATAGTCACGGCTCGCGTTGTTCGTAGGGTGATGTTTTCAACTTTACCGACTTTACCATCAACTTCAATAATATCTCCTACGTGAACCGATTGGTCAATCAAGATAAAAACCCCTGATATAATATCTTGGAAAAAAGTTTGTAGAGCGAATCCGATCCCAACCAACAAGGCAGCAGAGGCAGCAAAAATTGCGGTGAGCTCTACACCCATATTTTGCAGCGCCAAAAGAATGATGATCGTGTAGATGCTGTAATTGAGAAAGCCAAAAATGGGTTTAAACTTTCCTTTGCGTTCAGTTGTAAAATTACGGGAAACAATTCTTTTAAAGAGCCGAAGTACTAATCTGGAAGCAAAAAAAACAAGAAGAAAAATGAGAAAAAGTTTCAGATTGAAACTTAAGCCACCAAACGATAGATTCTTCGTAAAGAAATCAACAAATCTTTCCATTCAACTAAAGTACAAAATGATTGTAAAATAAAACCCACCCTTAATTGAAATTAAGGATGGGAAAAAATTGCTATGAAAAAGAAAAATTAACTATAGAATAATCTATCGTTGGTTCAAATATAGTACAAATTTTTATTGCTGACTGTTTTTTTTCATGAAAACATATCTTTTACCTTATCAAAAAAAGATTTTTCTCCTTTTTTCGGGTCTGGCACAAAGTGCTCATCTGTACGCATTGACTCAAAAAACTGTTTTTGTTCTTTTGATAGGGATTGCGGAGTCCACACATTGATATGTACTAGTAAGTCCCCAGTGCCATATCCGTTTAAGCTTGGGATTCCTTTACCTTTTAAACGCAAGATTTTTCCCGATTGAATGCCTGCTTCTAGCCGAATGCGAACAGACCCTGCTACGGTTTCGATTTCTTTGGATGCACCCAAAATGGCTTCTGGCAAGCTCACATATAGATCCATATGAAGATTATCACCTTCTCGACTGAGTGATTGATGGTTTTGTACCTGTACCAAAACGATTAAATCGCCAGAAATTCCATTTCCAGGGGCATCATTTCCTTTTCCTGACATTTTGAGTTGCATGCCATCTTCCACACCTGGGGGGATATTGACAGCCACCATCTCTTCTTTGCTAATCAATCCATTTGCATCTGATCCCGATGGTCGATTGACAAGCACCTGTCCAGAACCACCACATGCTGAGCAGGTCGATGCCGTTTGCATCCGACCAAGGACTGTGTTGGTCACACGCATTACTTGTCCTGTACCATTACATGTTGGACAAGTTGAAAATCGTGCTTCTGGTGCTTGGACTTTTCGTTTGACTTTGATTTTCTTTTCAACACCCAAAACGACTTCTTCGAGAGACAACTTAACGCGTACTCGAAGATTAGTGCCTTTTGATGTCCGTCTTCCATCTCCACCAAATCCGCTGAAACCTCCACCAAAAGCACTGCCAAAAATATCTCCAAATTGGCTAAAAATATCTTCCATATTCATACCGCCACCGCCAAATCCCTGACCACCTTCAAAGGCAGCATGACCAAATCGATCATATTGCTCGCGCTTTTGTTGATCGCTGAGAATCTCATAAGCTTCTGCTGCTTTCTTGAACTCCTGTTCCGCTTTGGTGTCTCCAGGGTTTTTATCTGGATGGAATTGAATCGCCTTTTTGCGATATGCCTTTTTGATTTCGTTGGCCGAAGCCGATTTAGATACCCCTAATATTTCGTAATAGTCTTCTTTCATTTTATCGCAATTGATATTAATTTCCGACAACTACCTTGGGGTAACGTATAATTTTCTCGCCGAGGGTATAACCCGTTCCAACAACATCAACAATTTTGCCTTTCAACTTGTCTTCTGGGGCTGGAATTTGTGTGATTGCCTCGTGCAATTCTACATCAAAATCATCTCCTTTGCCAACTTCCATCTTGGCCAACCCTTGGTTTTGTAAGGTGTCAATTAACTTGTTATAAATCAGCTCGATTCCTTGTAACTGACCTTGATTTTCTGACTTCTTCATTTCGGTCAAAGCACGTTCAAAATCATCAACGACAGCTAAAAGCGCAGTAACAACCTCTTGAGAGGCGGTTTTATAAAGCTCTAAACGCTCTTTTGAGGTTCTTTTTTTATAGTTTTCAAACTCGGCAAACAATCGTAAAAACTTATCTTTTTCTTTTTCTACTTCCGATATGAGTTCATCGATTTGATTTTGCAAATTATCTTGTTTGCTTTTCTTTGTCGCAACGTTTTTTGTGCTTTTCTTAGAGTTGGTTTTCGCCATCACTATATTTTAAAAAATATTTGGCAAAAGTAACGCCAAAAGTAGACTTCTGCCAATTTGGCATCAATTCATTTATCTTTCGCAATTAAATCTGCTACACAAGCAGAGAGCTTGGGAAACTCAAACGGGTATCGACTATCAAGTAACCGTTCTGGCTTGGCATAAATGCTATCGAACACCAATTTGTGCATTTCACCCAAAGTAATAGACATCAAGAATCTTGGGATTCCTGGAAAAAATTGCGGGGCACCTACCGTTTTGGCGATGGTTTCAATCAAATCTCGTTGACGCACTGGGTTTGGAGCTGTTGCATTAACACAACCCTCCATTTGGTTTTGCAAACAATAGTCAATCACTCCGACCAAATCGTCAATGTGTATCCACGACTGCCACTGTTTCCCATTACCAAACCAAGCACCTAGCCCCCACCTAGTGGGTAACGATAAGGGGACAAAGGCGCCACCTTTAATTGAGAGTACCAATCCAATACGCAATAAGGTTGTTTTGCAGGAAAGCTCTTCAAACTGTTTGGCCTCTTCTTCCCATTGACGAACAACCTCACCATCAAAGTCGTTTGAAAAAACAGCATCTGACTCGCTATAGTGCCGTTGAAAATCACTGCGATAAATCCCAATGGCTGATGCATTAATAAGGTGTGGTTTTTGTTTGCTTTGCTTCACAGCATCAAATAGCAACCTAGTAGACTGTATCCTGCTGTTGAGTATTGAACGTTTATTTTTTGTTGTCCAGCGCTGATTGATTTTTGCCCCTGCTAGGTTAATGATGGCATTAACCCCCTCCAAAGCACGGTGATCGATTTGCGCATTTTGAGGAGACCATTGAAAAACTCGGGTTTGCTCATAATTAGTTTGCCAAGTTGTTCTTGTTGTCAAAATATTTAGGAAATGTCCTTTGGAAAGCAAGTGACTGCACAGTTGTGTGCCGATCAAACCCGTTGCACCTGTAACAAGAATCCTCATCATTTTTTTTACAAAATTAAGAAGTTAACGATTTTCAATCTACAACTTTTCGTAATTTCGTTATAAATCTAAAACTATGGTCATACGCCCTGTCCAAAAATCTAGGATTAAATCTGTTGATTTCGACGACTTGTCTTTTGGGACAATCTTTTCTGATCATATGTTTGTTTGTGATTATACTGACGGAGCATGGGGCGAACCAGAAATAATTCCTTATGCGCCCATCCAACTCGATCCATCAGCTAGCGCTTTACATTATGGACAAGCCATTTTTGAGGGAATGAAGGCCTACAAAGACGATCATAGAGATGTGTGGCTTTTTCGACCAGATCAAAACATCAAACGACTGAATAAATCTGCAGAGCGTTTGGCAATTCCTCAATTTCCAGAGGATTTGTTCTTGGAAGGTCTGCATAAGCTAATTGATTTAGATAGAGATTGGGTACAATCTGGGGTTGGAAACTCTCTTTACATCCGCCCATTTATGTTCGCCAGTGAGGCCTGTGTGCAGGCGTCTCCTGCAAAAGAGTATCGTATTATGATCATCTGCACTCCTGTTTCTAGCTATTACAGTAGTGGAGAAGTACGCGTAAAAATTGCTGATCACTTTAGTCGTGCGCCCCAAGGGGGTACTGGCTATGCCAAAGCAGCAGGGAACTATGCAGGTCAATTTTACCCGACGCAGCTCGCTATTGATGAAGGATATCAGCAGATCATCTGGACGGATGCTGCAACTCATCAATATATCGAAGAAGCGGGTACAATGAATTTGTTTTTCTACATTGGAGATAAGCTGATTACTGCACCAACCTCAGATAGCATCTTGGATGGTGTAACTCGAAAAAGTGTTCTTGAACTTGCAAAAGATCTTGGGATTCAAGTCGATACACGTCAACTTTCTGTATCGGAACTCGTTGAGGGATCAAAAAATAACACATTAAAAGAGATTTTTGGATCAGGAACTGCAGTTGTGGTTTTACCAATCCACGGATTTGGTTATAAAGGAGAAAACTTTCAACTTCCAAAATCTGAAGATTCACTCGCATTAAAATTAAAATCAGAACTGACTTCCATTCAATATAATCGCGCCGATGATCCTTATGGGTGGCGCGTGAAGGTCTAATTTACTGGTTTAGAATTTTTGCAATATCTGGCCTAAAGTAATTCGGTCCTTTTAAAACCTTTCCATCTTCACGATAAATAGGTTTGCCATCGCTACCGAGTTTACTCATGTTGCTACTTTGAATTTCTTCAAACACCTGATCAATCACATGTTGCATACCATGCGTGATAATGGTTCCGCAAAGAATGTATAGCATGTCTCCCAAAGCATCTGCTACCTCAATAATATCGTTGTTTTTTATCGCTTCGAGATATTCTTTGTTTTCTTCATCCATCAACGAAAAGCGCAAGTTCATGGTTGACTCGTCTATATCAGTGGTGGGTGTATTATTAACTCCTAATCCAAAAGCTTTGTGAAATGCAGTTACTGCGGAAAGTTTATTCTTCATATTTTTGTTTTGCCTAAATTAAAACAATGTTTAGCACAGGACAACTACTTTTTGCAATATTCTTTATTATTGGATTTACCATACTAATGGTGTGGAGCTATCGTAAGGATCGTGCAAAAAATCCCATTTACTTTAAAGGGAGCTTCTGGGTGCTTGTGGGTTTTCTCGTTTTTATTGGATTGCTTCTATTTCTAAAAAGAGGGGTGTCATTATGAAAGAGTTGCTATGGGTTTTTATTGGGGGTGGCTTGGGGAGTATTTGCAGATATGCGATTACCTTTGTATTAAAGGAAACCAATTCACTATACCCCTGGCCAACCTTATTGGCAAATGCTATTGGCTCCTTGTTGATTGGCGTTTTAACCAATCATTTAATGCGAAATACCACTTTACATAGTACAAGTGCATTATTTTGGGTTATAGGGTTCTGTGGTGGGTTGACGACTTTTTCGACATTTATTTTTGAGAATGTTTCGTTACTAAGAGATTATGGTATCATAAAGATGATTATGTATGCGTCATTAAGTTACTCAATATGTCTCTCTTCAATTTTTATTGGAATATACTTATCCAAAGAGTTTTTAAATTGAATTGATGATTTTTTATAATTTATGTTAGCCCCAAAGGAACATTAATTTGTTGTTAACATACTAATGTTGATTTGTATGTCCTTGATAATTTTAGGGTAGTGTTTTTTTTAAACTCAAAAAAAAGTTGAGTTAATATTTATAATTTGATAAAAATACAATTTTAATATATGTTTTTCTGCTAGTTGGTGGTGTTAAGCTATACTTTTGGGGCATACTAATTTAAAATTTATAAAAATTATGAAACTAATTAAAAATTCAATCATTCTTTCTTTCGCAGTAGTTTTATCTTTTACTACTACAGAAGTAAAGGCGCAAGACTTTGGTGCTGATGTTGTGAGTTCTTACGTATGGAGAGGTACTCAATTTGGCACTGGACCAGCAGTACAACCATGGTTTACACTTCCAGAACTTACAAGTGGTTTAGAACTTGGAGTTTGGGGAAGCTTCCCTCTTTCTGACGACGGAGGTGAGCACGCTTCAGGCCAAACATATGAACTAGACTTGTATGCATCCTATGATTTTGGTCCATTCGCATTGACAATAACAAACTATACTTTTCCAACCGCCACTGGTGCTTACGATCCAGCAAGCTATGAACTATTTGATGGTGATATGGAAGTAACTGCATCTGCATCTCTTGGTGCAATCGGGCTAACCGTTGGGTATTTTACTGATTTAGAAGCTTTATATGTAGAGGCTGGAACAACTGTCGCTGGAATGGATCTCGCGATTGGTTACGGATCAGATGGAGACGGTGCATTTTATGCAGGTGGAGATTCTGGTTTAGTTAATGTTTCACTTGGTGGATCTAAAGATATCAAGATTACTGACGATTATTCACTCCCATTATTCGGTTCATTTATATACAATCCTGATGCTGAAGCAGCATTCATGGTTGTTGGTATGAGCTTCTAATAAATCATTAATTATTTAAATTATGGAATTATTAACAGCAAATAATGTATGGATGATGATCTGTACAGGCCTGGTCTTTTTTATGCACCTAGGCTTCACTTTCCTAGAAAGTGGTATGACTCAAAAAAAGAACACAGTTAACATCTTATTTAAAAATTTCTTTGTCATTACAATGGGCCTACTTGTGTACGCCTTAGGAGGTTTTAACCTAATGTATCCTGGAGATTTTGGTATAATTGATGGTTGGTTAGGATTTGCAGGTGCTGGAATAGACCCTGGTGTTGATTACGATCAACTTACATACGCAGATGGTGGATATACTTATTGGACAGATTTCCTCTTTCAAGGCATGTTTGCAGCTACTGCCGCTACTATAGTTTCAGGAGCTGTGGCTGAAAGAATCAAACTGGGTGCATTTATGTTATATGCATTTTTACTTTTACTTTTTGTTTATCCTATTGTTGGTTCATGGCAATGGGGTGGTGGAAAATTTAGTACTTTCACTGAAGATGTAGGTTTTTATGACTTTGCAGGTTCTACATTGGTTCACTCTGTGGGCGGATGGGCAGCATTGGTTGCTATAATTTTCCTAGGAGCTAGGGTTGGAAGGTTTGGATCGGATGGTAAGCCAAGTGCTATCCCTGGTCACAACTTACCATTATCTGCTGCAGGAGTACTTATACTTTGGCTTGGATGGTTCGGATTTAATGGTGGTTCTGTTTTATCTGCAGATCCTGCCCTTACTTCATATGTATTAGTTACAACTTCTTTAGCTGCTGCTACTGGTGGAATCGTTGCATTTGTTGTTGCTGCAGTTTCTTACAAAAACTATGATGTAACAATGTTCATGAACGGTATTTTAGGAGGTCTTGTAGGTATTACAGCAGGTGCTGATCTAATGTCTATTTGGGATTCTATATTTGTAGGTGGTATTGGTGGAGCAGTAGTAGTTGCAGCAATTGCCTTCATGGACAAGCAAAAGCTTGATGACCCCGTTGGTGCTATCGCTGTTCACTTGTTTGCAGGTATCTGGGGCACACTTGCCGTTGGTATATTTGGTGACTTAGCTGGCTTTGATCAATTTATGGTACAATTAGCATGTGTTGGAATTGCTGGTGCATTTTGTGTTATTTCATGCACACTCATAGCTTATATAACTTCAGCGGTTTTTGGAGGAATGCGTGTTACAAAAGAGGATGAAATTGCTGGGTTAGATGGTGTTGAGCATGGCATGGCTGCTTATGCTGACTAATTTCTAGCCCAACTTTAATTAGGTTATAGTTTAGTTCTTTGAAAAATCCCGCTTTAGCGGGATTTTTTTTATACTTTTTCAATTTTTACATTTGCAACCGATATGAGCGCACTTACCCTTGTCATTCAGTGTCCCGATCAAAAGGGAATCATTGCAGAGGTCACCCAATTTATCTATGGTCACATGGGCAATATTCTTTATATCGATCAACATGTTGATCGAGAAAATAAGGCGTTTTTTATGCGTCTGGAAAGTGAGTTTAATGGCAACCTACAAGCAATCGAACAATTTCAACAGGCCTTTGCTAATGGCCCTGCTGATAAGTATCAAATGACATGGTCACTCTACCCTCATGAGAAAAAGCCACGTATGGCACTGTTTGTCTCCAAATACGATCACTGCCTATATGACCTTTTGGGCAGATTTAAATCAGGTGAAATCGAAGTGGAGATCCCATTTATTTTAAGTAACCACCTTGATTTACAGCCGATCTCAGAATCATTTGGTATACCCTATTACCACATCCCTGTTATCAAAGACACTAAAGCACAAGCCGAAGAACAACAATTGGAATTGCTTAAACAACACCAAGTCTCATTTATTGTCCTTGCGAGATATATGCAGATTGTCTCCCCAAAACTAATCAATGAGTATCCAAACAACATCATCAATATTCATCACTCCTTTTTACCTGCTTTTCCTGGTGCAAAACCTTATCATTCTGCATTCGAACGCGGAGTGAAAATCATTGGAGCTACAAGCCATTATGTTACTGAAGAGCTTGACGCTGGTCCAATTATTGAACAGGATGTTGCTCATGTGTCCCACACCCACAGTGTGAGTCAGCTCGTGGCTAAAGGGAGGGATTTGGAAAAGATTGTCCTCGCTCGTGCAGTTAAAAATCATATTGCCCACAAAGTTATGGTCTATGGCAATAAAACAATCGTATTTTCTTAGCGATTGAGTTTCTCAATAAATGAAATCGAACGGTAATTAAAGGCGTCCGGCTGATCCACGTTGACTACATGCCCTGATCGAGGAACAACGCATAGTTGAGCTGATTGGTGTGCCGCTGCTAGTTTTTCAATACTTGGTAAAAACATATAATCTTCACTTCCCATAACATATAAAGTGGGGATATTGATGTCCACTTGGCGAAACAACCGTAATAAGGGCTTGAGTTCAGCGGTGAGTTTATACCAGCGTAGAAATTCCTTTTGATAGAGTTTTTTGGCCTCTCGAACAAACAATAACCTTGACTCCTTGTGGCTCTTTTTTGGCATAATGATATACGCGAATAATCGATATAGCCATAGATAAGGAATAATTGACTTACATATATTCCCAAAGCGCATCAAAATCTGTGAGCGCACATTGAGTTTCATGATTGCACCAGCCATTACCATACTCTGCACACGTTGGGGATACATTTCTCCAATCTGTCGGATTAAAATCGTACCGAGAGAGATCCCAACAAAATGGGACGATTTGATGTCTTCTTTGTCCAAAACAGAAATAATGTCTTCTGCCAATACATCAAAAGTGTATTTCTTTTTAAAAACATTTGATAACTGCATTCTAGATTTTCCATGCCCCCTGAGATCGAGTAACAACACATTAAAATGTTTTGAAAACTCACGTAATTGCTTAAACCAAATCGAAGAGCTCCCTCCTGCCCCATGTACAAAGGTGACCCAGGTTTTGGAAATGGGATGCAAATGGGTGGAATAGTGCAGCATCAGAGAAGTTTTTTCATTTGTTGTTGTAAATCCATTGCAGCTTTTCTGGCTGCTTCGGCATAGTCATCTCCGCTTGAAGCAAAAATGATACTTCTTGACGAATTGACCAAAAGTCCAATATCTTTATTAGATGCTGCATGAAATACAGACTCCAAATCACCGCCTTGTGTACCCACACCAGGTACCAAAAAAAAGGATTTTGGGGTCAGAGCACGGATAGAAGCTAAATGTTCGGATTTTGTTGCACCAAGCACATACATCAGCCGATCGGCGCCATCCCAAGTACGACTTGTTGCCACAACGGTTTCGTATAGTGACTTATCAATTGTGCTCAGGGTTTGAAAATCATAAGCACCCTTGTTTGAAGTCAGTGCCAACATAATTGCGTACTTACCCTCAAATTGCAAAAAAGGCTCAATAGAGTCGCGACCCATATAAGGAGCAACCGTTAAAGAGTCAAAGGGCATCTTTTCGAAAAATGCACGTGCATACTGAGCTGAGGTATTGCCAATATCCCCTCGCTTGGCATCTGCAATCGTAAAATGGTTTGGATGGTTTTGATCCAAATATTCTATGGTTTTTTCAAGGGCTTTATACCCTTTTGAACCGTCAGACTCATAAAAAGCTGTATTGATTTTATAGGCCACTGCCAAATCATGGGTTGCATCAATGATTGCTTTGTTAAACAAAAATTGTGCTTCTGGATGATTGCACAATACCGCTGGCAACGAGGCCAGGTCTGAATCCAGACCAATACATAAGAAGGATGCTTTATTGCGAATCTGCTCGGTGAGTGATTGGGTTGTCATATCAGTTCGCTAGAAACTTTGAGTTTTTCGGTGTTGTAATGCAAGTGAATTTCATCAATTAACTTGTCGAGATCTCCATTGACTATATTTTGCAAGTCATATAGCGTGAGCCCGATGCGGTGATCAGTCACTCGACCTTGTGGGTAATTGTAAGTACGGATCTTTGCAGAACGATCTCCAGAAGACACCATAGCACTACGCTTTGCAGAATCCTCTTCCAGCTTTTTGCTCAATTCGAGTTCATACAAACGTGAGCGAAGTACTTTAAGTGCTTTTTCCTTGTTTTTATGTTGCGATTTTTGATCTTGACATTGAGCGACAATTCCAGTTGGGATATGTGTTAGCCGTACTGCAGAATAGGTCGTATTTACCGACTGACCGCCAGGTCCTGAGGAACAAAATAGGTCGAGTCGAACCTCATTCATATCAATTTCGATATCAAATTCCTCCGCTTCTGGCAAGACCATTACAGTAGCAGCAGAGGTATGAACCCGCCCTTGAGTTTCCGTTTGCGGAACACGTTGAACACGGTGCACACCAGATTCAAATTTTATTGTGCCATATACATCTGTACCAGACACCTCCATGACAATCTCTTTAAAACCACCAGCAGTGCCTTCACTCAAATCAACAACACTTACTTTCCACCCCTTGCTTTCGCAGTATTTGGTATACATTCGGTACAGGTCTCCAGCAAAAATCGACGCCTCATCCCCACCAGTACCCGCACGGAGTTCCATGACGACATTCTTTTTGTCCTCGGGATCTTTTGGAATCAACATAAAGCGAATGGTTTCTTCAAGTTCTAAGAGTTTGGTTTTGACTTCCTCCAACTCTTCTTTTGCCATAATAGTCATTTCTGGTTCTGAGTCGTCAGATATGATTTCTTCAGCTTCTTTTTGCCGTTGGGTTAAATCGAGATATTGCTTTCGATTTTCCATCAAGTTGTTTAAATCCTTATATTCACGATTTAAAGCAATATATCGTTTTTGGTCGGCGATGATATCGGGTTGAATAATCAAATCCGAAACTTCGTCGAAACGCTGTTTTACAATGGCTAAGCGATCAATCATGTGGCAAAGTTACGACAAAATCAAGCAATGGGTCACTTGGGCAAAAGGTAATATATAAGTAAAATAAAGGGTGAATTTTTAGGTGTTCTTCTATCTAATCCATTTTTAACACTTATTTATATCAAAATCGTTTTTATAATACATTTTTTCGGCTGGACTTAGAGAGACAATCCCAAACCCGAGGTTTTTTTTAATAACCAAACTCACCATAGGGAGACAAGATCGTGAGTTGTTTTTTAGTGGAGGCCTCAACCCGTCCGATAATTTGGGCATCTACCCCATAAGATTGAGATATTGAAATCAGTGTATTGGCAATCGTTTCGGGCACATACAGTTCCATACGGTGTCCCATATTAAATACCTGATACATTTCTTTCCAGTCGGTTCCAGACTGATCTTGAATTAGTTTAAATAAAGGAGGGGCGTCAAATAAATTGTCCTTAATGACATGAAGTTTATCGATAAAGTGTAAAATTTTGGTTTGGGCTCCCCCACTGCAATGCACCATTCCGTGGATAAGCTTCCGATCAACTTGATTTAAAATTGCTTTGACAATGGGTGCGTAGGTTCGTGTTGGGGAAAGTAGCAACTTGCCAGCATCCAATGGGGTCTCTGTCGTATCGGTCAATGATTTTTGCCCTTGATATACCAATTGTTCTGGTACATTAGGATCAAAACTCTCTGGGTATTGTTGTGCTAGCATTTTGGAAAACACATCGTGTCGCGCAGAGGTGAGTCCATTGCTACCCATACCTCCATTATATTCACCTTCATAAGTGGCTTGACCAAAAGAAGCCAGTCCAACAATCACATCTCCTGACTGTATACGAGCGTTGTCAATTACATCTTTTCGTTTTATAAGAGCCGTGACAGTTGAATCTACGATAATAGTACGGACCAAATCACCAACATCTGCTGTTTCTCCACCTGTACTGTGAATCTCAACACCATGCTTTGACAGCTCTTCAATCAGTTCTTCGGTACCTTGAATAATGGCTTTAATAACCTCACCAGGGATTTTGTTTTTGTTCCTACCAATAGTTGAAGAAAGTAGTATGTTATCGGTGACACCAACACATAACAAATCATCAAGATTCATAACTAAGGCATCTTGCGCAATACCTTTCCAAACCTTAAGATCCCCGGTCTCTTTCCAATAGATATATGCGAGAGAAGATTTAGTTCCAGCACCATCAGCGTGCATAACTGTACAATATTCGGAATCTTTGGTTAAATAATCAGGAACTATTTTACAAAAGGCTTTTGGAAAAATCCCTTTATCAATCGAAGAAATTGCATTGTGAACATCTTCTTTATTAGCAGAAACACCCCTTTCTTCGTAACGGTTAAAAGACATTGACTATTTTTTGTA